>JBNMOQ010000164.1:0-11635 GCA_051275055.1 Candidatus Pelagisphaera sp. | reverse complement strand
ATTCGCTCGCGAACCCTCGATGGCAACCACTCGTTTCCAGCGATTCTAACAAGGTCTTCCGCTATCTGCTTCCAATCCATCAATCACCACCCATCCCGCTGAGGCCCAAACTACTTTGGATCGATTCGACCCTTGCCCATGTACGGCACCAAAACATCTGGCAACTTCACGCTGCCATCAGCCTGCAATCCATTTTCCAAAATCGCCACGAATACACGCGGAATCGCCAATGCCGAACCATTAAGCGTGTGAACAAACTCGTTCTTTCCCGTCTCCGAATCACGAAACCGGATTTTCGCCCGACGCGACTGAAACGATTCGAAATTACTACAACTCGAAACCTCGAGCCAGCGCTGTTGCCCAATTGCCCAAACTTCCAAGTCATACTGTTTGGTTTGGGAAAAACCCATATCCCCGCCACACATCAAAAGCGCTCGGTAAGGCAAACCTAGCTTCTGCAAAAGACTCTCGGAATACTCCCGCAATGATTCCAATTCGTCGTAGCTCGTTTCCGGCTTCACCCATTTGACGATCTCGACCTTATCGAACTGATGCACGCGATTCAGTCCGCGCACGTCCTTTCCATAGCTACCGGCTTCCCGACGAAAACATGCCGAGTAACCGCACCGGTAAAGCGGCAAATCCGCCTCGTCCAAAATTTCGTCGCGTAGAAAATTGGTCAACGGCACCTCCGCCGTAGGAATCGCATATAGATCGTCCTCAGTGGCATGATACATCTGAGCTTCCTTATCTGGCAATTGACCCGTTGCCAACGCGCTCGCTTCGTTCACGAAATACGGAACCCCCATCTCCTGGATTCCTGCCTCATTCGCTTGATCTAGAAAAAACGAAACCAAACTACGCGCCAACCGAGCTCCATCGCCCACGAAAAATGGAAAACCAGCTCCTGTTACTTTCGTGCCACGTTTAAAATCCAAAATGCTTTCCAGCCACTCGAAATCGTAGTGAGGTATATGATACTGCTCTTGCTTTGGAATTTCACCCCAAGACTTGTATACCACATTATCCTCTTCGCTCTTCCCTTCCGGAACGCTTTCGTGCGGAAGGTTCGGAATATTCAAATAATGCTCAGTCCAAGCCGCATCCAATTCCTTAAGGGAAACATCCGCCTCCTTGATTCTCGACGACAGTCGTTTCATTGCCCCCACCTTTTCGAGGAATTCGGGACTTCCCTTCGGCAATTTAGCCATCTCCACGTTGGCCGATTTTTGCTCAGCTCGAAGCGATTCGACCTCCACAATCAGCTTACGACGATTTTCATCGATTTTCAAAGTCGCATCGAGATCGCAATCGATGTGTTTCTTGCGGATTCCCTCTCGGGCCGCTTCTGGAGATTCGCGTAGGATCTTTGGATCAATCATCTGATTACTAGTTTGAAACGCCTTTCGTAATACGCAGCGCTAAGAGCGTGTCTAGACCCGTTTTTCAATTTCCTCCAAAACATCCGCTACTTTCAGTCTCTTAAAATCTCTGTCAGAAGCCTGCAAAACGCAATTACTCTCCCTCCAGGCTGGATATGGCCCCACTCGAGCCGGATCGCTAGGACCAAAAAGCCCGATCACCTCAACCCCAACCCCAGCGCCAATTTGCAAAGCATCGCTGTCATTGCCCACTAAGATGTCGGCTTCTTGGATGCAGCCCGCCATCCGCAGCAAATTGCTCGTTCCAAACCTATGAACGCGATCTCCCCACTGCAGCTTCAGGCTATCTACCCAAGTATTACTTTTATGACAAACGACATACACCACTGCCGAATCTAGCCGTTCCAACAATCCTTCAGCTAATTCCTCAAATCCGTCCCACTCGACTCGCTCTCGACGTCCTTCAGGCGCCAGAACGATCCGAACCGGCTTCAAAACCGATGCAGCCTCGACTACTCGATCGGATTCCTTCAGCAAAAAGCGAACACGTCCCCTTAGCTCCGTCTCGAACCCGAACGCGCGGCAAAATTCCAAAAGGATGTCCACCGGATGTCGACGCTCCGGCAATCGCGGCAAAGGCACAAGCTGTCTGTAAAACATCGTCGCTCCTTCTCGGGCATCCGATCTCCCAACCTTTTGATCCGATTTAGCGAAAAAAGTCATCAAACCACTTCGGGCAAGTCCCTCAAAATCCAGAATTTTGTCAAAGCGTTGACGCCGCAATGTTCTGCAAAGCCGAATAAACGCGGAGATCCCCTCGCTCCTATAAAAAACAAACGTATGGTCGACCGCCGAGCTAGCCTTCACCAAAGCTTCGAATCGTCGACGCACAACCCAGGAGATTTCGATCCCTGGATCATTTTCCTTCAAAGTCTGAGCGACTTGCAGCCCGTGCATGATATCCCCAACTGAGGACGTTTTCACTATCAATATCCGCTGTGTGACAATTGCCATTCAGAACTATTCGACACCTTCAAAAAGCCAAAACAACTACCTCTTCAGCTGTCGCATCACTTCGTAAATCGCGATGCCCGCGCTGGTAGCCAAATTCAAAGACCTCAACGTATCGTTGTAGATCGGAACCAAGATACGATTATCCTCCCCTATTTCGTCATGCAGCCAATCCGGAGCGCCAGAACCTTCGCGACCAAAGAGCAAACCATCGCCGTCCTTGTATTCCATATCCCAGTACGAATTACTCCCCTTGGTCGTCATAAGGAAAAGCCGATCAGGACCATCGGGACTGGCTTTAAACGCTTCCCAATTCTCGTGATGCCGAATGTCGAGATTGTGCCAGTAGTCCATCCCGCTCCGCTTGAGATGCTTGTCTCGAATTTCGAAACCCAATGGATAAATCAAATGCAACCGCGATTCCGTTATCGCGCAAGTGCGACCAATATTCCCCGTATTCTGCGGGATCTCTGGCTGAAATAATACGACGTGCAACATGCTAATTTGTCGAAAGACTAGATCCTTTTGCGAAGCCAGACTTCCGTCTAACGACGGAATCCGTGTACAGTGCAGAGGTGAGTCTTTAGCTCCTCGTAATTCTGGGTGACTGGAAATTCCGGACGCTCTTCAGTTATCTGCTTCGTTGGCTTAAAGAATATGCCCGAATGAGCCTCCTCAAGCATGCTCAAGTCGTTGTACGAATCGCCCATCGAAAGGATGTGGAAATTCAAGCCCTTTAGAGCAATCACCGCTTTACGCTTCTGATCATTCTGTCGCAACACATAGTTCTTGATCTGACTGGTCTCAGGATCGACCGACAACGAATGACAAAACATCGTGGGATTCCCAAGCTTTGCGATAAGAGGCATAGCGAATTCTCGGAACGTATCCGAAAGAATGATAACCTCAACCTGAGCCTGCAACCACTCCAAAAACTCGCGAGCTCCTTCGAGCGGATCCATCGACGAAACAACTTCCTCGATATCCTTCAAAGTCAGCCCATTACGATCGAGAAGCTCCAGTCTTTTGGCCATCAACTCATCGTAATCCGCGATATCGCGTGTGGTTAGCTTGAGTTCATCTATACCTGTCTTCTTTGCCAGATTTATCCAAATCTCCGGTATCAATACTCCCTCGAGATCGAGGCAGGCGATTGTCATTTGATCGTTCATAAAAGCGTTAGCGAAAGTGAGTCCTAATTATGGCGAAGGTCCTTCATCGATCGGTCCATGTCACGCATCACCGCTTTCTTCTTAAGGTCCTCACGCTTATCAAAGAGCTTTTTGCCAACGCAAAGACCAATCTCCACCTTAACCAAAGCCTCTTTGAAATACAGCCGAGTTGGGATGATGTTCTTTCCACCCGCTTCCATATGCTTCTTCAATTTACGAAGCTCATGCCTGTGAAGCAGCAGTTTCCGCTCGCGGCGCGGAATGTGATTATTCATCGATCCCCACGCATACTCATCGATGTGCAGACCGTAAATAAACAAGTCCGATTTCACAAAACGGCAAAAGCCTTCGTTTACCGACGCCTTCGCTGCCCGCAAAGACTTCACCTCCGTACCGGTTAAAATAATCCCCGCCTCGAACCGGGCTTCCACAATGTAGTCCCGCAAAACCTTGGAATTGCGGATCTCTTTAGGAAGGTTGTTCTTTTTATTGCCAGCCATCGGTTCTAATTTGGTTGAAAGCAAACGGATCAACCTTGAAACCGCATCCAAAAAAACGCGACAGTTTCCCGTCGCGCATTTAGAAATTCAAAATTCGCCTAAACGCCTAGGCTTCCCCGAGCTCGTAGCTGATTTTTCCTTCGATGATCTCGCGAAGGGCGATATCCTCTAGGTTCAGCTTCTCCAAGGACTCGACTAGCGGCCGATTCCCCTGACGCAATTGCTTCACGCGACGTGAAACTACATTAACTAGAATATTAGGGTCATTGATGACCTTTTGGGCTTCTTTTATATAATCGTCTCTCAAAGCGGGTGCCTCCTTTTGGTGAAATGGAATCCTGCCTTTTACCTTGAAGCCAAAGCGCGTCAAGCGATTATTACCGCTATTCCCAGACTGAAACAGGAAAACAGCCCAACCTCACCAACTGCGAAACTCTTCGTCTGCTGGACAACCGTCGAAACCGAGAGCGACGCCCGATCGATCGCCAATGCCCTTATCGACGAAAACATCGCAGCCTGCGTCCAAATTGACGGCCCCATCCAGTCCATTTACAATTGGGAAGGCAAACGCTGTTCTTCGACTGAGTACCGCCTTTGGATAAAAGTCCTCGAATACCGACTTGAGACAGCCCGGAAACGCGTCCAAAGCCTTCATTCCTATGATACGCCACAGTGGATCGAGGTCGAAGTAGCGAAAGTTGACGAAAAGTACTTGAACTGGGTAGAAGAAGCGTCCAACTTACGCGGCTTCCATCAAAAGGAACCCATTTAAAAAGCCATGTCACAGCATCCAAGCTATAAATCATCAAGCAGCTCCGCGGTAAAACGCAATGTACTCAAACGCTTCGAACGCGTCGACTTGCTCAGGAAGCGCGGCGAATGGAAGGAAGGCGATCGTGTCGTCGGCCTAAAAAAGACGAAGCCTTCCGAATAAGCGAAGCTCTCGATCAACCAATTTTCAAAAACGCTGTCCCAAACGGGACGGCGTTTTTTGTGCTCCAACCAGACACCCGCAACCTTTGAAATCGCAACGTTGTAAGTTTAAAGACACGATTCGTAGGCACAATTAGAACCATCGCCTCCATCGTTGCCACAACGAGTTGGTAGGGTTGCTCGCCCCTGGGACGAGCAACCGCAGCAATAGATGCAACTTCCGCGGCAGCCCTAGCAGACAACACCATTAGGTGCCTCTGCGATTCACTTATTGGTCTTTTCTACCTTTCCTCTTGCTAATACGCATCCCGTGCAGTCGATTGAGAGTCTGTTACTCTCTCAACGCTAAGGCGTTAAATTCAAACTCTTGTTCTATGCTAGCCACTGTACAAAGCGCTGCTTTGCAGGGAATCGAAGCGGTCCCTGTTCTTATTGAAGTCAATTCCGGCGAAAGCGGTGATCCTAGGCTCATCATGGTTGGCCTCCCAGATGCTGCGGTCAAAGAATCAGACGACCGCGTTTTTTCGGCCCTCGCCAACTCCGGCTACCGAAAGCCGCAAACACGCACCACAATCAACCTGGCTCCTGGCGATCTCAAAAAAGAAGGTCCCATGTACGACCTCCCGATCGCGATTGGTATACTTGCCTCTACAGGACAAATGAGTTCAACAGGCCGACTCGACCGCTTTCTCATCGGAGGCGAGCTCAGCCTCTCCGGAGCCACTCGCCCCATTCGTGGTGGCCTCGCTTTTGCCCTCGAAGCGAAAAACCAAGGAAAAACAGGCGTCGTCCTCCCAATGCAATCCGCTCGCGAAGCCGCGATCGTCTCGGATATCGAAGTCTACGGCGTCGAAAACCTCGATCAGGCAAAACGGTTCCTAGAAGGGGAAATAGAACTAACGCGTTTCGATCGCTCTTCCGCCTTCGAATCGATAGCCGAGACCCACCAATTGGATTTCACAGATGTAAAAGGCCAAGACCAAGCTCGTCGCGCCGTCGAAGTCGCCGTCGCAGGCGGACACAATTTTCTGATCATCGGACCACCCGGATCAGGGAAATCGATGATCGCTAAACGCATCCCGAGCATCATGCCCCAACCTTCGCTCGAGGAGTACATTCAAATTCTTCAAATCCAATCCGCCGCAGGAACCACCAAACACTCGGGAGCGATCAATATGCGGCGCCCCTTTCGCTCTCCTCATCATACCATTAGCGACGTAGGCCTCCTCGGCGGCGGCTCGATCCCAGGCCCAGGCGAAATCTCCCTTGCTCACAATGGCGTCCTTTTCATGGACGAGCTCCCCGAGTTCAAACGCTCAGCTTTGGAGGTCATGCGACAACCACTGGAAGACGGACAAGTAACAATCTCTCGAGCCGCAGGCAAGGTAACCCTCCCTTGTAATTTCATGCTAGTCGGAGCAATGAACCCTTGCTCATGCGGATACCTGGGTTCTAAACAAGGCGAATGCGGTTGCTCCCCAACTCAAGTCCAACGCTACCGCAGCCGCATCAGCGGTCCACTACTCGACAGAATCGACATCCACGTCGAAGCGCCAGCCCTGAGTATCGAAGAACTCAGGACAGGTCGAAAAGGCGAAACCTCTGATAAAATTAGGACTCGAATAGAAGCCGCCCGAAAAATACAGCAGAGACGCTACGAAAGCAGTCCCTTTACAATGAACGCCAACATGTCCGAGTCAGAGCTCGACACTCACTGCTCTCTAACTCCGCAACTCGGACAAATTCTCCAAAAGGCGATGGAGGCTCTCACGCTTTCCGCGCGAGCCTACAACCGTATTCTAAAAGTAGCCCGCACAATAGCGGATCTCGCCGAGTCCGAAACGATCCAGCTCAATCACCTCACCGAGGCGATTCAATACCGAAGCCTAGATCGACGCAATCGCACCTAAGCTTTCAGCGATTAAGAAACTGGATACACGCGATTTACGCGTAAATTTCGTCGTCCTTAAAAAAGCGCTTCAATTCAGCAGCAGACGTTTCCGGTCCGTCCGACGCATGAACGACATTGCGCATCATATCAGTGCCGAAGTCGCCACGAATCGTTCCCGTAGGAGCCTTCGTAGAGTCAGTCGGTCCTAGCAAATCGCGGACGCGTTGAATGACATTATCGCCTTGTAGGGCCACCATAATTACAGACCTCGAGCTCATGAATGCCTCGATGTCCGGGAAAAATGGCAAATCCGCCACGTGAGCGTAATGTTCACGTAGAATCGGAGACTCCAATCGAGTCATCTTTATGCCCACGATCGAAAAGCCTTCGCTTTCGAAACGTTGCAATACTTTGCCTGCGAGCCCTTGCTCCATGCAGTCAGGCTTTAGAATGATGAATGTTTTTTCCATCGAATTGAATTCGTTTACGAAAATGCGAGATAGCTTATCTATCGTCGTCTTTAAAGGATCAGTACGCTTTGAAAATCAATGACGCGTTTTGCCCGCCAAAACCGAGACTATTGCTCATTGCGATTTTCAAGTTCGCTTCCCGAGCTTCATTCGGCACGTAGTCCAAATCACAATCAGGATCTGGAGTCTGGTAATTCATAGTCGGCGCGATGCTACCCGTTTGCAGCATACGAACACAGGCCACGCTTTCTACGCCGCCTGCAGCTCCGAGCAAATGGCCCGTCATCGATTTGGTCGAACTCATTGGAATACTCTTGGAACGTTCTCCAAAGAGAGACTTCACCGCCAGCGTTTCGAACTTGTCGTTATACGGCGTAGACGTTCCGTGAGCATTGATGTAGTCGATCTCCTCGGAGTTTACTTTTCCGGAAGTCATCGCTCGCTTCATCGCTCCGATCAGGCCTTTGCCTTCCGGATGCGGAGCAGTTATGTGATTCGCATCGCAAGACGCTCCATAGCCAACGAGCTCGCAAAGAATATTCGCTCCACGCTTTTGAGCGTGCTCTAAAGTTTCTAAAACAACAATCCCCGCTCCTTCGCCCATCACGAAACCATCTCGGTCCGCATCGAATGGTCGACTAGCATGTTCGGGATCATCGTTATTTCTCGTCATCGCTTTCATCGAGCAAAAACCCGAGTAGCTAAGACCTGTAATGGTTGCTTCACTTCCGCCTGCAATCATCACATCCGCTTCGCCTAAACGAAGGGTCTTGAGGGATTCGCCGATTGCATGAGCTCCCGTTGCGCAAGCGCTGACAATCGAGAAATTCGGTCCCATCGCGCCAAGCTCAATACCAATCACACCCGAAGCCATGTTCGAGATAAGCGCGGGAATCATGAAAGGAGAAACCTTGCGCGGTCCGCCTTCGATCAGCTTACGGCAGTTCTTCTCGATGGTATCCATACCGCCGATTCCAGAACCGATGAAAACGCCCACTCGATCAGGATCTTCTTGATCCATATCCAAGCCAGAATTCGCAAACGCTTCTTTACAGGCAGCAAAAGCGAAGTGGACGAAACGGTCATTTCGTCGGGCTGCCTTCGGATCCATGTAATTCGTCGCGTCGAAATCCTTGATTTCGCCGCCGATCTTACAGGTAAATTTCTCAGTATCGAAGGCCTCGACCTTACTGATACCATTCTTGCCGTCGAGGAGTCCTTGGAAAAAGGATTCAACATCCAGTCCGATAGGAGTGATCGCTCCTAGGCCGGTAACAACTACACGTTGGCTTTCCGCCAGATCAGTCATAAATACGTCTCGCGATGTATAGGTCGCTTGAATGCGAATTCAAGCGACTCGTTGCTTAAAATTAAAACGCCTAAGAGCGGGTTACGCTCCAGCCTTCTCTTTGATGTAGGAAACGGTGTCTCCAACAGTCTGTAGCTTTTCCGCGTCAGACTCAGGGATTTCTCCGTTTATTTCGTCTTTGAACTCTTCTTCGAAAGCCATAATCAACTCGACGGTGTCGAGCGAATCCGCGCCTAAATCATCCAGAAAGGATGCTTCCGGCGTGATCTGCTCTTCGTTAACGTTGAGCTGGTTTACGATGATCTCTGAGACTCTTTGTTCGATGCTTTTTTCGTCAGCCATTTTAAAGACAGTTTAGATAATAAATTTGATCTGAGGAGGGATCACATAGCCATGCCGCCGTCAACGGTAAAAACTTGGCCTGTGATATAATTAGCTTCTTCCGATGCCAGGTACGACACCATGTTTGCAATATCATTCGCTTCACCCATTCGTTTCAAGGGAATAAACGGAAGAATTTTATCAATAGCCGCATCCGCTATTTTAGCGGTCATGTCGGTCTTGATAAAACCAGGAGCGACGCAGTTGGAAGTCACATTGCGAGAAGCCAATTCCTTCGCCAAACTTTTCGTAAAACCAATCATGCCAGCCTTGGCAGCTGCGTAGTTGGTTTGCCCTGCATTTCCCATGATCCCGGAAATCGAAGTGATGTTGATCACGCGTCCCCAACGCTTGCGAGTCATCGGACGAGCCAAGCCTTTCACCCAGTAGAAACAGCTATTCAGATTTGTATCGATCACACTGGTCCAATCGTCCTCGCTCATGCGAAAAAGGAGGTTGTCCTTCGTGATTCCCGCGTTGTTTACCAAAATATCGATATTGCCGTATTCGTTCAGCAATTCCTCGCTCGCCGCAGCGACGGCTGCCCCATCCGAGACGTCTACTGCTTTAGCGACTGCCTTGCCTCCTGCTGCATTGATAGCTTCGGCAGCGGAACCGCACGATGATTCCGAATACGAAACGCAAATTACTGTGACGCCTACTTTTCCCAATGCTTCGGCTATCGCGCGACCGATTCCGCGGCCTGCGCCAGTGACTAAAGCGACTTTATTATCAAAGGTTAAACTCATTGCTAGATCTATTATGAATGCTTTGCCCGCAAACTTCCGATTTCAGACTATTCGGGCTACGAGATAACAGTTCAATCCACCCTGATCTGCTTAGGCAATGCTCGTTTTTCGCGAATTTCTTATTCCTGCCGGTCTTGCACTTGCCCTAAGCCAAGCTCTCGCTCTTTATCGTCACTCGCTTGACTCCTTCACACCGCTTCAAAAGCAGGATTTCTTGTCACAAAGGAATTGCGTACCGCTGCAGTGTTCACAGGATCACCCCTTTTTCAAAATGGCATCACCAGACAACGTACTGCGTCTCCAAAAATTCCTAGCCGACATGGGCATTTGCTCTCGCCGGACAGCTGAAACGTTCATCCGAAACGGAGACGTTTCCGTCAACGGCAAGATCGCGCAAATCGGAGACAAGATAAACCCGGATACGGACGAAGTCGTTTACGAAGGCCAAAGAGTACGCAATCGCAAGCAAGGCCAGATTGTCTTCGCGCTCAACAAGCCCAAAGGATTCATCTGCAGCAACGACGATCCTCACAACGACCGAACCGTTTTCGATCTGATTCCCAAAGACTATGCCTCCCTTCGCCTCTTTTGCGCAGGCCGCCTAGATAAGGATAGCGAAGGACTCGTCATAATAACCAATGACGGCGAACTGGCGAATCAGCTTATGCATCCTTCCAACTTGGTCGTTAAACGCTATCAAGTTTCACTAAAACAACCCTACCCGAAGAACAAGTTCAACAAGCTCATCAAAGGAGTAGTCTACGAAGGCGAGCGAATGAAGATCGAAAAAGCCGCCTTGCTCGGCAATCAAGCCCACGATGCATCGAAAGAACTCGACGTGTGGATGCATCACGGAAAAAAGCGTGAGATTCGCAATCTATTCATGGTTCTCGGCTACGACGTCCAACGTCTAAAACGCTACCAGATCGGCAAATTCAGTATCAAAGGCATGCCCAAAGGCGCAGGCGTAATTTTGCAGAAACCCGACATTCAAAAACTCTTCAAGAACGACGAAACCCTATGAAACCTTCACGATTGCTTCAATCCCTCGCTTTTCTCGCGCTAGCTGGATTCTGCCAAGCGGCAAGCGCTCAAGTATCAATCAACGTCCATCTGGAGCCAAACGGCAAATCCACTCTTATCGGCAAACTAGATTCGCGCTCGCTCGCGGTAAACGCCGAATGGCCCAAAGACCAGAAGCCTGTCTCCAATTGGCAGCCAATCTACTACAGAGGAGAATTCCTCGTGTATTTGGATAGCTATGACCTGGGTAAAAACAACGCGCCGGTTCCAGGTTCGAAATATTTATTAGGCCCCTCGAAAAGCGCACCGGTACTCGCGGTCGCCACGGACGAGGACCAAGCAGAGATCATAACTATCGACCCGCGCTACTGTCACATAAACTTAGCAACCATCGTTCTTGGATACATCGAAGACGACGCAGCTACCGTGCCGGCACTGCTGCCTTTGAGAAAGCCCATAGCCGCACCGAGCCAATCCATAGAGTTCCTAAGTACAGACGACGCAATTAATACCTTCGAAGGGATTCTCGTTTCGACCACCTCATTCGAATCCACCCGAAATGGCTACCGTTTCAAGCTCATCAACACCGACAATAAGACAATCGCATTCGTCGACCCAAGCAGCTTGCCCGACTACATCATTTTTACCGATTACATAAATGCCAAAACCATCGCTACCGGTAAGTTAAAACCCGGTTCCAAGGAGGGTGATCTAATCCTGAACCTTCAAAGCTTAAAAAAGAAACATTAAGGTTTTCAACGAACCCATTTTCGACATAGCTAGAGTCCGAAATGAAAGCAATCGACGGCAAAAA
>JBNMOQ010000163.1:0-11649 GCA_051275055.1 Candidatus Pelagisphaera sp. | reverse complement strand
GATGGCTCAAGGGCACATCGACGCTGGCGCAAAGAAGGTCATTATCTCCGCTCCTGGTAAGGGAGATGGCGTTAAGACTATTGTTCTCGGAGTTAACGATGATACGTTGACCGCAGAGGACACACTGATCTCGAATGCATCTTGCACGACTAATTGCTTGGCTCCTATCACCAAGGTTATCCTAGACAACTTCGGAATCGAAGAAGGTCTGATGACTACGGTTCATAGTTACACTGCTACGCAGAAAACGTGTGATGGACCTTCTCCTAAGGATATGAAGGGTGGACGCGCTGCGGCGATGAACATCATTCCATCCGCGACTGGAGCAGCTAAGGCTGTAGGAATCGTTATTCCTGAAGTTAAGGGTAAACTTACTGGTATGGCTTTCCGCGTTCCGACTCCAACCGTTTCGGTTGTCGATCTCACGGTTAAGACCACGAAGTCTACTTCTTACGAAGAAATCTGCCAAAAGATGAAGGAAGCTTCCGAAGGTTCTCTCAAAGGAATCCTCGGTTACACGGAAGACGAAGTTGCGTCCTCTGACTTCATTCACTGCCCAGACTCTTCGATCTTCGATGCTGGATCTGGCCTCGCTTTGAGCGACACCTTTTTCAAGCTCGTGAGCTGGTACGATAACGAATGGGGTTACAGCAACCGCGTCGTTGATCTTCTCAAGAAGATCTCTGCTCTTTAAGAGGCGTAAACTTTCAGTCCTTTGCTCGCAATTGCGTGGGCAAAGGGCTTTCTTTTTTTATAGGATAGGTTCTCGCGAAGAGCCGACAAGAGAGAGGCGACGATTGACCTGATAATCGGGCAAAAACGTCTTTCATTTAGAATTTCAAATCTGCAATCTCATAGCGCTTGGCAGATAGCCAAGCATCATCGCCATGGCGAAAAAGACGATCGAAGACATAGACCTGAAGGGCAAGAAAGCAGTAATCCGGGTGGATTTCAATGTACCGCTTCAAGGGGGAAAAATCACCGACAACACGCGCATTCTCGGGGCGATTCCAACGATCAAGTATGTGATCGCACAAGGGGGCACCGCGATTTTACTAAGCCATCTTGGTCGGCCCAAGGGTCAGGTGAATCCGAAGTTTTCGCTCTCTCCGGTTGCGAAAGCGCTGGCGGACGAATTGGGTCAGCCAGTTGTCTTCATTCCTGAATCTCGTGGCGAAGCGGCTGAAAAAGCAGTTTCCGAACTTTCTGCAGGATCGGTAGCGCTTATGGAGAACGTTCGTTTTCACGAAGGCGAAGAGAAGAATGATCCCGAATTAGCCAAGGATTTCGCCAAGTTGGGTGATGTATTTATTAATGATGCTTTCGGCACGGCTCACCGAGCTCATGCGTCGACGACAGGCATCGCTTCGTTTTTGAAGCCAGCGGTTGCGGGATTTTTGATCCAGAGCGAGCTCGAGTACTTGGGCGAGAAAACCGAAGCCGCGGAAAGCCCATTCGTCGTAATTCTCGGCGGAGCGAAAGTAAGCGATAAGATCACGGTGATCGATCGTCTACTTGACAAAGCGGATACGATTTTGATCGGTGGAGCGATGGCTTACACCTTCGCATTGGCTAACGGCAAAACGGTAGGTGATAGCCTGTCGGAGCCGAAATTTATCGACACGGCGAAAGCGGCGATGAAGAAGGCCAAAGAAAAGGGCGTTAAGTTTATGCTGCCAGTAGATAACGTAACGGTCGATTCTCTCGATTTCGACAACATGAGCGTCGGCAACATTGGTACCTCGGACGAGGACGGCAACATTCCCGATGGCTGGGAAGGCGTTGATATCGGACCTAAGACGGCGGCTCTTTATGCTGCAGAGTTGGCGGGAGCTAAGACTATCTTGATGAATGGCCCGATGGGTATCTTCGAAATCGAAGCCTGCGCGAAAGGATCCTTCGCTATCGCGGAAGCAGTTGCGAAAAACCAGGATGCGATTTCGATTATCGGCGGCGGCGACTCGGTCAAGGCTGTTAAGCAAGCTGGCTTCGGCGATCAAGTTTCGTTCATCAGCACGGGTGGTGGCGCGAGTCTCGAATTTCTCGAAGGTAAGAGTTTGCCAGGCGTCGAGGCTCTCGAAGAGAAATAGTTTTGTATCCGTTTTTTAAATCGTAAGCTATAATTTCAAAATAAGTACAATGAGCAGAAAATACTTTATCGCTGGTAACTGGAAGATGAACAAGACCCCGGAAGAAGGCGCAAAGCTGGCTTCCGAGATCGCTTCGATCGTATCTAAGGATGCATCGGTAGATGTGGTTATTTGTCCGACATTCACGGCGCTTGACCGCGTGTCTCAGGCAATTGAGGGGTCGGCAATTAAGCTAGGCGCCCAGAATCTTTATCCGAAAACGAACGGCGCTTACACTGGTGAGATTTCGCCGGAAATGTTGCGTGAGGTTTTCGCCAAATTCGTGATTCTCGGACATAGCGAGCGTCGCGAGTACTTTGGCGAAAGTGATGCGTTCGTGAACGAGAAGGTGAAGTTTTCCTTGGAGAATTTGATCAACCCGATTCTTTGCATCGGCGAAACGCTCGAGCAACGTGAAGCTGACGAGACCTTGGAGGTCGTTAAGACGCAGCTTCTCGGTGGACTTGAAGGTGTCGAAGCTTCTCAGATGGGTAGCGTCGTTGTCGCTTACGAACCTGTCTGGGCAATCGGCACCGGTAAGACCGCTACGCCAGAAATGGCTCAGGAAGTGCATGGTTCGATCCGCGCTTTGCTAAACGAGAAGTACGGCAGCGCTGTTGGGGAGAAAGTTCGTATTCTCTATGGCGGTTCGATGAAGCCAGCCAATGCGGAAGAGCTTTTGTCTCAGACAGACATCGATGGTGGTTTGATCGGTGGAGCAGCCTTGGATTCCAAGTCGTTCTGCGACTTGATTGCCGCTGCGAAGAACGCTTCTTAATAGAAGACGTAGTATTGAATTTCAACAAAGACGCGCCTTTCGGGGCGCGTCTTTTTTTCAAATGATTGATCAGTGGGTTAATCGTTCTTCGGGCGGATCCGAGCCCAGCTCCTGAGGAGTTGATCCTTGATTTGGGCCAATGAAATCGGTTTTTCCAAAAAACCATTCATGCCGGCTCGCTTGCAGCTTAATCGCGTTTCGTCGGAAATGTTGGCGGTTACTGCGATTATTTCGATTTTGTGGCCCGTTGGTGAATTGGCTTCGTTTGCCCGAATTGTCGCGGCAGTTTCGATTCCGCTCATTTCTGGCATGTCGAGATCCGTGAAGATGTAGTCAATCTTGTTGGAGCTCACGATTGCGAGGGCCTCCTTTCCTCCTGGAGCTTCTAGGCTTTGATAGCCCAACTTTTCCAGGATGGTGCGAATAACCTTTCGATTGATGTCGTTGTCGTCGATCACGAGGAAATTAAGCGGGCGAAGGATCGCGAAATTGAGTTCTAGCTTAGCGGAAGGGCTGGGAGGGGTGTTGTTTCCGAAAAGATCGCCTTGTTCATTAGAAAGCGAGAAGAGGTCGCCAGTAGCGCACGCTCCGTCTTCGGAGTTCGGTTCCTTTGATCCTAGAGGCGTAGGTTCGCTTGGATTGTGCATGGCTAGGGTCGCATGCTCGGCGATACCCGATTCCGGGTCAATACGGTATCGCTGCTTTGAAGGTGATTTTCGCGAGGAATAATCGTCTTTTTCGAGCCTGAATAGGCCTACCGCGGGGCTGTCGGTAGCTGGAGATTGGCTGGTTCGAAAAAAACGAGTATTTTTTCGAAACGACGCTTGACTTGGGTTTTGCGAAAAGTAGTTTCACGGCCTCTTATTACTACGGGGTAGTAGCTCAGTTGGTTAGAGCGCCTGCCTGTCACGCAGGAGGCCGCGAGTTCAAGTCTCGTCTATCCCGCCACTTTTAAAAGCCGTCTCTAATCGAGACGGCTTTTTTGGATCTAGTTGAAATATGGTACAGGGCGGCGAGTTGAGGGGGCTAATTGGCTGAAGCCTAGGTGGTACAGGGCGGCGAGTTTCGTAGGAAATTCCAAAATTGGTGGTTTGGGGAAGGCGCACGCGCCGTTTCCGTTACGGATCTTAGAGATTTAAGAGCTTAGGTTACGGCATCGTTACGGTTGCAAGGCGAGTGTGACGCGGTGGTTACGAATGGGTGACACATGGTGTTTTCGTTTGTATCATCCTATTCGTATCCAGTTTTCTAGAGTTCAACTTTATGAACTCATCTAGATTCCAATCCCGTAAATCACAAGCTCTTGGCTTTGCCGCAAAGAGCGTTCTAGCTATTCTATTGTCGTGTTCGTCCTTGATGTCCTTTTCGCAGGAAGCCCCTTTAGGCACGCTTTCTGGAACCATTCAGGATGCGGATTATGGCGGAAGCGTTTTGAACGCGAAAGTGACGATCCTTGAAAATCAGAAATCGGTAAAAGCGAACGGAGATGGACGTTACTTTATTGGTTCTCTCCCAGAGGGAATATATACTTTGGTCGTAACGGCTTCTTTCTATAAGACTTCTCGAATAGAGTCTGTGGTGATTGGAGCCGGAGAATCGAAGAAATTGGATATTCCCTTGTTCAATGATAATTCCGAGGTTTTTGAGTTGGAAGCGTTCTCGGTAAAGGCTGCCGTATTGGAAGAATCGGATATCGGTCTTATTTTTCAGCGTCAAAAAGCGCCGGCGATTAGCGATGCTATGGGAGCGGAGAGTTTTAGCCGTCTGGGTCTAGGCAATGCAGCTGAGGCCCTTTCAAAAGTAACCGGTACTTCTATACAGGACGGAAAATATGTTATCGTTCGTGGACTTTCCGATAGGTATAATACCACTACGTTGAACGGTTCTACCATTCCTAGCGCGGATCCGAATCGCAAATCGGTGCAGCTAGATCAGTTTCCGACTGATTTGCTCGATGTTATCGAAACGACCAAAACGTTTACGCCAGACAAGTCCGGCGATTTTACGGGCGGGGCGATTGATATCCGGACTAAATCGTTTCCGGACCAGTTCTTTTACAATGTGTCGTATGGCATCGGATATAATGCGAATACTACTGGCGATTCGTTTCTTTCGTATCCAGGAGGGGGTGACGATTGGTTGGGGAAGGACGACGGCACGCGGTCAATCCCAGAGCGCCTGCTGCAAAACGAAAACCTTTCTAGCTTAAGCAATGAAGAGCAATCGGAAATTTTGAATGAATTTTCGCCGGTGGTATCGCCTGTCGATTCAGGAGACGCTCCTCTCAATCAACGTTTCTCGTTCGCCTTTGGGGACAGTATTCTCCTGTCCAGAGATGGAGAAAAACGATTGGGCTATGCTGCGAGCCTAACCCATAGCAGAGATTTTAAAACGAGGATCGGCGCTCCTGAGGTTCGATACCAATTTGATCGAGGGGTCGAAGGCAATGTGATGGTTCCCGAATACGATATGTCCGTGGATGAATCGGAAAACTCTGTGAACTTGGGGGGCTTGTTCAATGTCGCTTTGCAGCTTTCTTCGGACGATGAAATTGGATTGAAGAATTTCTATAACCAATCCGGAAACGATCGTTCCTTTTTTCAACAAGGTATTGTCGAAGGAAGCGAGAGTAAATACCTGCGGGAAAGTCGAATTCACTTTACGGAGCGAAACATCCGTTCGAGCCAACTTTATGGCAAGCACGTTCTTAATGCGCTTGGCGGCGGGAAGATCGAATGGGACTATTCGAAATCCAAGAGCTCCCAAAATGAACCGGACTATATAATATTCTTCGACGCGGTAGATTTGGAATCTTTTAGGGATGTCGATGAGGATCTTTCGCGAGTCGAACCGGAAGACTGGAAGTTTCCGACCGGTTTCACTAATCGAAGAATGTACCGCTCGCTTGAGGAAAACGCTGACGAATTCGGTTTCGACTTCGAGCTACCTATTTCATTTGGAGATCGAGGCGGATCGAGTCTCAAGACAGGCTTCCGAAGGATCGAAGCGGATCGCGAGTATGGTCAGTTTTCCTTTAGTTGGGGGAATGGGGATCGTTATATCCCGTATACCGGAAACCGTGATGACTATCTAGCTGGGGACGCTACTCGTCTCGACGAAAATGGTGAAACGGGCGTCGTCATGAGAAACTTGACGGATGCGTATCCTGAGTACTTCGGTTCCAAGAAAATCGATGCGGCGTATATAATGGCGGACATTCCGTTTTTCAACAAATTCCGATTTGTAGGAGGACTGCGTCATGAAGATACTGCAATTGAAGTTGTGTCGAAATCGGGTCGTCCGCAGTTCATCCCGGATGCGGAATCCGGGATTTCAGAAGATCATCTTCTTCCTGCGGCGAACTTGATATATAGCATAGACGAGCGGCAGAATCTCCGGTTCGCCGTAACCAAGACGATCGCCCGTCCGAGTTTTCGCGAACTGACATCGGTCGCTGAATTCGATGCCATCGGCTCCTTTCAGATAATCGGCAATCCGGAATTGAAAATGTCCGAAGTTACTAACTTTGATTTTCGTTGGGAAATGTTTCCAGAAAATGGTGACGAGCTTTTCGCCGTAAGTGTTTTCTTTAAGGAACTGGAAAATCCAATCGAGCAGGTTATCGATCGTTTTGGCTTCATTTCCTGGGATAATGTGGGAACGGGAGAGGTGCGTGGACTTGAGCTCGAGGCTCGCAAAAAGCTCGGATTCCTCTCCTCCCAATTCACTGCTTTTTCGGTGGGCGGAAATCTGTCGGTAATCGATTCCGAAGTGAATCGGTCGCAATTGGAGATCGATCGAAAAATCGCGGAATTTCCCGACCTATCGCCGACGCGCGAGCTTCAGGGGCAGTCCTCATTGATATACAACTTCGATACCTCTTGGGAGCATTTTCAAAAGGGAACGGGGATTACATTGTCTTATAATAATACCGGCGAACGACTGTATGCAGTAACGAATTCTTCGCTCCCTCTTGTGGACGAGCAACCTGCAGAGGATCTGGACTTGATCGTTAGCCAGCGTCTTGGCTCAAGTTGGAAGCTTAAGTTCAAAGTAGGGAACCTTCTCGATTCGGAATCGACGCGCTTCCATACCTATCAAGGAGTCGTCTTTCCCTATTCGGCTAAAGAATCCGGACGTACGTTTTCAATGAGCGTAAGTTACGGTAAGTAGCCAATAAAAGGATACAAATTTTCTGATCATTGTTAATCTATATTAGAACCTGATACAAAAAATGAAACGAGTATTAAATATGATTGCCGCTTCGGCTCTCCTCACAGGGGCGGTTAACGCAGCTGATGTGGATGTTACATCAAGTATTACGACGGATACGACGTGGACGTCGGACAACGTATACCATCTCAGTGGATTCATTACTGTGAATGGCGCTGCTTTGACGATCGAACCGGGTACGGTTATCAAGGCGGCTGCAGGTACTGGCACTGACGCTACGGCGCTCATTGTCTCGCAAACCGCGACGATCAACGCAGTTGGTTTCGCGTCCGCTCCGATTATCTTCACAGCGGAAGGCGATCCAATGGATGGTTCTTGGGGTCCTGACGAAGGTAGTGCCTGGGGTGGTTTGATCATCCTTGGTAATGCTCCTTTGAATTCAGACCGTAATAAGGAGAGCTGGGTGGAAGGCGCGACCATTACTGATACGGTCGAAGGTATCCCTACGTTTTTGCCGGAATCTTCGAGAGTCTTTGGAGGCACGGATCCCGAAGACAGCTCGGGATCACTGAGCTACGTTTCGATTCGTTTCGGCGGTTCGGCTCTCGCGGAGGACGCGGAAATCAATGGATTGACTTTGGCAGGTGTTGGGCGTGGCACTCAGATCGATCACATCGAAGTGTTCGCGAATTCGGACGATAGCATCGAGTTCTTTGGCGGCACGGTTGATGTTAAATATGCCGTTGCAGCGTATGGCGGCGATGATGGGTTCGATTATGACCAAGGCTGGGAAGGTCGAGGTCAATTTTGGGCGTACATTGGCGGTCCAGTCGCGTCTAGCGATTTCGAGCCGGACAACGGCGGCGAGCACGATGGCGAAACGTCGTTCAATCCCGGCCGAAACATCGGTGGCGGTAAGGTTTACAATGCTACCTACGTCGGCAACGGAGAAAAGGGCTTTGCTCTTCGCATTCGCGACAATGCCTACGCCGTTTACAAGAATTCGATTTTCACTGGCTGGCCCAATGGTATTCGTATCGAAGCGGACTCGGGAATTCGCATTCCTAGCAATGGTCAATCTGAGTCTTTGATCGATATCACGAACAATATTTGGGACTTCGCTGGAGGGGACCTCTTCCATGGCGACGAAGACGACACTCTCGGTGCCGGCTCGACCAATCTCGATGATGGCGAGTCTTTCTTAGCCGATGCGGCGTACAAGAACACAGTGGAAGACGCAATGCTCGGCGGTATTTCCCGTACGGCAGACGGGGGCTTCGATCCCCGCCCTCAATCGGGCAGCCCGGCTTTGAGCAATGAGTTAGCGGATCTTCCAGAAGGGGACGAATTCTTTGACGATGTCTCTTATCAGGGCGCTTTCTCGAAAGACAACAATTGGATGCAAGGTTGGACCTACCTTTCGGAAGCCGGGTATCTCGCCCAAGCTCAAGCTTCGAGCAGCGAGATTGTAAATGTATCGGCGCGCGCAAATCTCGACGCGGGTGAGTCTCTGATTCCTGGATTCACAGTGATTGGCACTAAAACCGTTCTCATTCGAGCTGTAGGGGCAAAGCTTGCCGACTTGGGCGTATCAAATTCAATGGCGGACCCGGCGATGACGCTTTACCAGATGAATTTCGATGGCAGCCCTCCTACTGAGATTGCGACCGTTGATGATTGGACTGAAGGAAATGTCGCTGTGATATCTGCCGCCGCTCAACACTCAGGGCTTTTCCCATTCACCCCAATCGATGATTTTCAGGGCAACGCATTGCCGACTGATGATGTAAAAAGCGCTGCTGCGCTCATTACGCTAGGAACAGGCGTTTACACGGTTGTGGTTGGTTCGGCTGACGGCGGATCGGGCGATGTGCTCGTTGATGTAACGGAAGTTGAATAGGCTATAGATTTCTCAGAGCCGCATGGCTTTGTGATTATGGGGATCGGCTCTTCCTTCGGGGGGAGCCGGTTTTGGTTTTGCTATGGTAGCGTTAGTTTGGATAATTTTGTTGTAACGGACCTAGTGTATGATGCCGTTACGTATAGAAGAAGAGGTATGAAAGCTAAATTTATGGAAGCGAATTGGGGGAGGCTAGCAGTATGCTGGGCCGTTCTTAGTTTTGCCTGCGTTTCGGCGATGGGGCAGCATAAATCAGTTTTCGGTACTTTGGATAAGAAGCCAGTGGTTAAAGCTCCAGTTAGTAAGACCGTTCCAACCCGTTTGGACGGCCTAGAGTTCACGGGCTTACTCGCAGTGGGTAGCGAGGTGACATTCAGCCTTTACGATCCGCAAACCAAACAAAGTGTTTGGGTACCTTTGGATGGCTCGGAAGAGGGTGTTTCAATAGGAAATTTCGACGAAGAGGGTGGGACTATTACAGTAAATATTGATGGGCAATCTCGAAATATCGTGATCAACGAGAACGAGATAGTGACGCTTAAACGAGGTTCTCCTGCTCGGGCGAAGCCCCAGAGGCCAGAGGTTGCAAAGAGTGTAGTTAACGCGAAGCCGAAGAAGCCGGTGCGAGTGAAGGATCCTGAAACGCTGAAAAAAGAGGAGGAATCCCGCATGTTTGTCAGCGATTTGTTAGCTAGCAGCCTGGTCCAGCGCGAACGCTATCGCAGAGAGCGCGAAGAACGTTTGGCCAAGTCGAGAAGCGGCTCGAAATAGGCTGTTTGGCGTACACTTGGCCTGAAGTGTTGAGGTCAGACTTCAACTATGGAACCTCACTCTTTCTTGTTGAGCCTAAAAACGACGCTTGTTTGCGGTGAAATGGGTATTATGGGCTTGAGTTTCCAGAGAACATATCAATAAATCCGGATATGTTGATGTTTTGCGTACTCAGCGCGAATACACGACCACGAACATAAGAGACATATGGCTAAGAAATACGTTTTTTCCTCCGAGTCCGTTGCCGAGGGGCATCCAGACAAGGTTTCCGACTATATTTCCGACAGCGTTTTGGATGCATGCTTAGAGCAGGATCCGAACAGTCGCGTTGCGTGCGAGACGCTCGTTAAGAGCAATCAGGTTGTTCTCGCCGGTGAAATCTCCACGAAAGCTAAGCTTAACTACGAGGAAATCGTTCGCCAAGCGATTCGCGAGATCGGTTACATTAACGATGATGACGTCTTTCACGCGGACAAAGTTTTCATCACGAACAACCTGACGAGCCAGTCAGCGGACATCGCTCAAGGCGTTGATGCGAAAAAGGCCAAGGATAAGGACACAGCCGAGCAAGGCGCGGGCGACCAGGGAATCATGTTCGGCTACGCGTCGAATGAAACCAAAGAGCTCATGCCAGCGGCAGTAATGTTCGCTCATCGTATCGGTCGGGAAATCGCGAAGGTCCGCCATGCAGGTCGTCAGGCTAAGTGGTTGCGTCCTGATTGTAAGTCGCAGGTTTCCATTCGCTACGAAGGTGACAAGGCGATCGAAATCACCGCAGTAGTCGTTTCCACGCAGCACACGGACGACGTTAGTCGCAAGGAAATCGAGAAATTCATGGTCGAGAAGATCATCAAGAAATGTCTGCCCAAGAAACTGATCACTAAGAACACGCAGTTCTTGATCAACCCAACCGGACGTTTCGTCATCGGGGGACCGCAAGGCGATGCTGGACTAACTGGCCGCAAGATTATCGTTGATACTTACGGTGGGGCTGGTCGCCACGGTGGTGGCGCTTTTTCTGGAAAGGATCCATCGAAGGTCGATCGTTCCGCAGCTTACATGTGCCGTTGGGTAGCTAAGAATATCGTATCTGCCGGATTGGCGGATCGCGCGGAGCTTCAAGTTGCTTACGCAATCGGACATCCTGAGCCTGTATCCATATCTGTGGATACATTCGGAACGGGAAAAATTGACGAGGAACTTATCGAGGCAGCAGTTTCGCAAGTATTCGATTTCAAGCCAGCAGCCATCGTTAGGCAGCTGAAGCTAAAGAGAGCGATTTACCGTTCCACTACGAACTACGGTCACTTCGGTAAGGATGATCTTTCATGGGAGCAGACGAACAAGGCTGTCGCGCTGAAGCGCGCCGTCGCTAAGCTTGGCGCTTAGTTCGAGGTTATTAGGCTGTAGGGTTTTAGGTATTTAGGATGAGAGATCATACGAAACTTCGCGCGTTTGAGTTGGCAGATGCCATTGCTCTTGAGGTGTACGGAGTTACGAAAGGATTTCCTAAAGACGAGCTCTATGGCCTTACCTCTCAAATGAGGAGAGCTGCGGTTTCAGTCCCTTCGAATATTGTTGAAGGGTGCGCTCGAGAAAGCGAATTGGAATATATTCGTTTTTTGGACATAGCCTTCGCTTCTCTTCGCGAACTTAACTATCAGTTTTCATTGGCTAAACGGCTAAATTATTTGGATACATCTCTAGTGCGAAAGGTAGGGCCGCTAGTCGATGAGTGCGAGAAAGTATTGGGAGCGCTTTTGCGGTCCCATAGAAAAATCTCAAAATCCTAAACCCCTACCACCTAAACACCTATTTCAATATGAGTGAAACGAAATTAGAAAATGATTATAAAGTAGCGGACATTTCGCTTGCGGAATTTGGACGCAAGGAAATCG
>JBNMOQ010000162.1:0-11713 GCA_051275055.1 Candidatus Pelagisphaera sp. | reverse complement strand
CTCCGTGAGGATCGGAAAGGTAGAGTACGGGATCGCCATCCGAACGCATCGCAACGCCTTGATGTTGCGAAGGCAATGGGCCGGAACCCCAAAGTCTGGAGTAGAGGGCTTGCGCTTCTTTGCGGCCAGTCCACGTGGAGTTGAGGATGACGAAGGTCGGTAGGTTGTCGTTTAGGCTGCCTAGACCGTAGCTGAGCCATGCGCCGAGACTTGGGCGACCGGGGATTTGGTTTCCTGTTTGGATGTAAGTGATTGCCGGGTCGTGATTGATCGCCTCGGTCCACATCGATTTGATGATGGCGATGTCATCGACGATTTTCGACGTATGAGGAAGCAGTTCACTAACCCATGCGCCTGACTTTCCGTATTGCTTGAAATCGTAAATGGTTGGAGCGATGGGGAAGCGCGATTGACCGGAAGTCATCGTTGTCAGCCGCTGCCCATTACGAATGGACTCGGGCAAGTCTTTGTCGAAGAGCGTCTTCATCTTCGGCTTGTAGTCGTACATGTCGAGTTGGGACGGAGCTCCCGACATGAAAAGGTAGATACCGCGTTTTGCTTTGGCGGGAAAGTGCGATGACCCGAGCGCGCCTGGACCGAGGCCGGATAATGGGTTTCCGGTAGCGGCATTGGAAGCGGCGGATCCTCCGACGATAGACGAGAGAGCGGCCATCCCGAGGCCCTTGGCCGCTTTGCCGAGAAATTGCCGGCGCGTTTCGAGGTTTACGTATTGATCTAATGGATTCATCGAATCTGGGTTAAAAGGTTGATACAGGGCTCTAGTATTTGTTGATGAAGCTATCGAGATTCATGATCTGATTAGCTACCATCGTTAGGGAGGCTAGCGTTATGGGGTCAGAGGACGGGTTCGGTTTCGACTCACCTAAGGCTATAAGGTCGCTTGCATTCGATGGAGTTTTCTTGAACGATTCATGGAATTTCGAATACGACCGTTCGAGAATATCTTGGTGTTTTTCAGGCGGAGTCATTCCAAGCGCTAGACGATACATTGTTGTGATCGACTCGTCTGAGGAACCTTTGCCTTCCGAGAAAGCTCGTTGCGCCAAATTTCGAGCGGCCTCGACGTACTGCGGGTCATTCATGAGAGTTAAAGCCTGAAGGGGTGTATTGGTGCGGTCGCGACGCACGGAACAATTCTCACGCGAAGGCGCGTCGAATACGACCATGTTCGGTGGAGGGGCGGTGCGTTTCCAGAAGGTATACAGGCTGCGACGATAAAGGGCGTCTCCGGTGTCGGCCTTGTAGTAGCGAGTGTTGCTGCCAGAGTAGGCAACGGCATCCCAAATACCGTTCGGTTGGTAGGGCTTGACTGGAGGGCCTCCGAGGTCGTCTCTGAGGGATCCGCTGACGTAGAGGGCTTGATCTCGCAGGGTTTCGCCGTCGAGGCGATAGCGAGGACCGCGGGCGAGCAAACGATTCTCTGGGTCGATTGTTAGGGATTCCTTAGCGATCTTAGAATCTTGTCGGTAGGCGGCGGAGGTAACCAATTGTTTAATGAATGCTTTGTTGTCCCAGCCATTCTCTTGAAAATTGATGGCGAGCCAATCGAGCAATTCTGGATGAGACGGGTTTTCACCAGTCGCTCCAAAGTCTTCGGAGGTTTTGACGAGTCCCGTTCCGAAGAAGTTTTGCCAGATGCGATTGACGGTTACGCGAGCGGTGAGGGGGTTCTTCGGGTCGATAAGCCATTGAGCTAGGCTCATTCGGTTTTTGGGTGCATTAGAAGGCAAGGTTCCTAAGGCTTCCGGTAGTTCGGGAAAAACTTTTTCGCCTACTCTATCGTACTCGCCACGTTCAAGCATGTGAGCGAAAGCGTCTTCGTCTTTCTCTTTCATGACGAGCGAGATAGTCGATTGATCGTATATGTATTTGTATTGGCTTTCTAGTGACGCCGTTTCGCCTCTAAGTTTACTGGTTTCGGGATCGACCATGCTGAAGAAATATTCTTCAAGGTTCTTCTTTTCGTTCTTTTTCCGTTCATCTTCGGGTTTTTCGAATGTCTCTTTTAGAGTTGAAGCATTGGCGATTTGCGAAAACTGGTAGGTCGGAACATACCTAGTATATAGGTTGAGTTGAGTCACTAGGCCGGTATCGGCTGAGTCGTCTTCCGCTTTGTAGGCATCGTGAAAACTGAGAGGCGCGTTCGTTTGGAAGTTGGCGCTGAGATTGTCTGTGGTGAATCGTTTTTCAATGGCTTGGCGACCTGGCGAAGCGATCGTGATGCCAGATGCTGAACCGGAACCATCGTATGAGATAGAGAATTTGAGTGTTTTGCCTGGAGTTGGAGGAGCGCCTCTACGGGTGCTTTTCGTTGTGAGCGAGATCAGGTCTCCTTTTTTGAGGGAGTTGATCAGTTCGAACTTTACGCGATAGCGGCCACGTTGGCTGTTGTCGCCGCCAAGGAGCGAGACGCGCCATCCGCGATCACCATCGAATTTGGAAACGATCGGTTGGATTGCGCCGACTTCGAGGGTTGGCGTCTTGTAGGTGAATGCGACTGTGAAGGCCTCGGCGAGTTGGTTGTATTCACTTGGCAATTCAATGGACTCTCCCATTTCAAAGGTCGCATCGCTCTTGGTCGGTTCGTCCTGTTTCGATTCTTTTTCCTTCGCAAGTGAAAGGCTGTAACTGGGGATATCCAAGTCATTTGGGAATTGAGGATCGTCTGATTCCAACCAAGACTCGTATTGGCTTTTTCGGTCTTTCGTAAGCTGTTTGAGTTCTTTCTCAATTGCCTCGTATTGCGGTTGGACCTGTTTCCAAGCGGCTTTGTGTTGAGGTTGAGGCATTACGGCGACGGGCTTAGTATCGTAGGCGTTTCCGTCCATGATCGGGCCGTCGATATTGTTGAAGAACGCTGCGAACTGGTAAAAGTCAGTTTGGGTAAGCGGATCGAATTTGTGGTCGTGGCAAGATGCGCATCCCATCGTGAGGCCGAGGAAAACGGTGGCGGTTGTTTCGACGCGATCTTTGGCGTAAATCGCTCGGTACTCGTCGTCAATCGCGCCGCCTTCGCTCGTGGATGGATTGCAACGATTGAAGCCTGTGGCGATTCGCTGTTCCATGCTGGAGTTGGGCAGGAGGTCGCCAGCGAGTTGCTCGACTATGAAAGTGTCGTACGGTTTGTTGTCGTTAAATGCGTCGATAACCCAATCGCGGTAGGGCCAGATTTCTCTGTAGTTGTCGAGGTGAAGTCCGTGAGTGTCGGAGTAGCGTGCGGCGTCTAGCCAGTAGCGACCTTGGTTTTCACCGAATGCTGGGCTGGCAAGCAATCGATCAACCAGCTTTTCATAGGCATTCGGCGAAGTGTCGTTAATAAAGCGATCGACTTCTCGCGGGTCTAGTGGAAGTCCGGTGAGATCGAGTGACAAGCGTCTGGCTAAGGTCGCGCGATCGGCTTCGGGGTTGGGCTTGAGACCCTGTTCTTCCATCGTTGCTAGCAAAAACGAATCGATAGGTCCTGAGCCCCAGTTGGACTCGGGAACCGGATGGTTCTTCGGTTGCATGAAAGCCCAGTGAGCTTCCCACTCGGCTCCTTCTTCAATCCATTGGCGGATTTGCTTTTTTTGATCGTCGCTTAGTTGTTTATGCGAATCAGGCGGGGGCATGATGTCGCTTTTGAGCGTGCTCGTTATGCGTTTATATAAAGGGCTGTTTTCCGGATCTCCGCGTTTGATCGCGGGATCGAAATCTCCGTGAGCGGCAAAGGCGTTGGCTTCTATGTCGAGTCGGAGTTCGGCTTCTCTCGAGTTTGCGTCCGGGCCGTGGCAATTGTAGCAGTTTTCGGAGAAAATCGGCCGTATGTCGCGATTGAAGCTGATTGTCTTTTCGCCCGAGATCGAGGTGATTGTCGCGAAGTTTGTCGGTGGGCGTTTTAGGTTTCCGGATTGGGGGAAATCGGCTTGCTCATAAACTTCTTGTGGTGAGAGTAGTTCGATATCGGATACAGGTGCGTCCTGCGAGGTTTGATCGGAGGACAGGTTCAGTACGGTGAGAACACCGACGATACTGATTGCTGCTGAGGCCGCAACGATTCCGGCATATGAAGGAAAACGTTTTAGGATAGAGTCTGAACGCGTTTTGGCAGCGGGAGTGTCAGCTTCATCCAAATCGATTGGGAGGGGCGCTTTGACCTTTTCGCTGAGCGTTGCATCCATTTCGAACCGGGCGTGCAGCTGGCATTGTTCGGCGTAGATGCGTCGAGCTTCGGGATCGTTGGCGAGGAGGGATTCCAAGCGTTTGGCGTCGGTTGCGGAAAGCTGGTCTTCCAGCATTAGGGCGATTAATTGATGCAGTTCATTCATGGGTGTCAGTCTCCTGTTTGGTCATGCACTGAAATAAGGCTTTGCGGGCCCGGAAAAGCACTTGCGCTATGTGATTCGTTTTTAAAGTTCGTTCTTCCGCGATTTGCTTGATCGAGAGATTGCGGTAGTAGTAGTCGCTTACGATGACTCGTGTTCGGTCTTGGAGTTGGGCGAGGCAGGTTTCGAGTTGGTTTAATCGACCCTCGATGCGGGTGTCGGCAGACTCGGTTTCGTCGGCGATGTTTTGGAGTAAATCGTCGTTGAACGTGAGTTTCGCCCGTTTTCGCTTTTGGAGGAACGAGAGGCTTTGGTAGTAGGCTATTTTGTAGGCCCAGGCATCAAATTTGTTAGGCTGCTGAAATTCGCCGATTTTGTTGATGATGACGCGGTTGCTTTCTTGGAGGACGTCTTTGGCGTCGGTGGGACTGGCGGTCATCGAGAGAATGTAGCCGTAGAGTCGGGGCTGAAGTCGACCGAGCAGCTCTTCGTAGAAGTCGATGGGTTGGGCGTTTGAGTTCAAGGGAGGTTTTTGGAGGTTTTACGCAACGAGAGAGGTGAGTCTTTCTTAACATATGCGAGCTCTAACAAATATTACAGAAAAACTGAAAAAATCGAACTTGTGAGGATGAAAATGGTGAGATGAATGGACGGAGGGTTTTTGATCCACTGATGACACTGATGACACTGATATCAACCTGGGGATGAAGAGGATGTAGGGCTAGGGGGCCTATGGTCGCTAGTTAGGTTCATGGTTTAGGCTTATCAGTGTCATCAGTGGTTCACAGACTTATGCCAATGTTTGAGGGCATATTTTATTGGATTTGGATCCGGTAGAGTAATTTTGGCAGCATTCGATTCTGCGGGATACTGGGGACTTCTCCGATGCGTTGAGCTCCCATGTGAAAATAGAACCCTTCCGCGGCTGGGTCGGAGATGATAGTGAAAGCCTTGACCCCGTTTTCTCGGCGATGGCAACCGGTCTTTGAAAAGCCAATTTCCCAATTCCGTGACCGATTGCTTTGGGTAGTAGCCAAAGGTGATCAAGGATGGGCTTAGGATTTAGCTTAATCGCAAAAAAACCGACTTTAAGTTCATCCTGCCAAATGGTTTCGATCGTGTTGGCCTTTATGTAGCTGGGCAGAATTCGGAGATCTTTTCTCCAGACTTCAAGTTGCTCGCGGGAATAACCCCAGTGCCCTTTTGATTCTATAGCAATATCGCTTAGGACGGCGGCTTCATCTGGCTGCGAGGGCCTGAACATTATGCTCATGGTCTAGAGCAAATAGGCCTCGTTTCGTTTCAGCGAGGCGAGAATACTTTGCGGCGGGCTTTCGGCCTTATTATGCTATCGCCCGTCTTTGAGCACGCCAGTCATCTCGATGCTTACGTGTCCATTCGAGTAATGCCCTTTCAAACCCAATGTCTGATCCCAATCGTTCGGACTCAATCCATTTGTGCCTTAGGATTTCGTCTCTTTCTGCAAGGAATTCCTGGTAAAGACTCGAGTGCTTCGCAAATTCATGAGGATCCTTCGAGCTAGAGTCATTGGTTTCCATGGTTAATAGTTTGTCAGGTTGTCGACTGAATGTATTGGATGAAAACGACAATTCGTTGGAGATCTGTTTCCCGCTCTCGGTGTTTGTACTATAGAGCGACTTTAGACTTACCTAGTTTGGTGTTTGAAAAAAATGCGTATTAGAAAATGGCGGTTTGTTTGTTGCAGGCTCGCAATGGATAAATGCGACCTTAATGGAAAAACGAATACAAAACTACTAGAGAGTACCCAGATATTGGATGCTTTTCTGGATGCTTTTGATTGGGTTTGGCGATTGGTCTTGTTCGACATGACAGTGGGCGACGCCCGCCTTGCCTGCAGCATTGATGATAGGTTCCATATTGATCGAACCGTTGCCTAATTCTTTGAATGCGTCCTTCGGGATACTTCCATAGTTTGGAAGGGTCATGCCCTTTTTTACATCTTTGAGGTGCAATTGGGAGACGCGGCCATTTAGCTTTTTGATAAGTTTCACTGGGTCGGCGCCACCAACGACTATCCAGAAAACGTCCATTTCGAATTTCATTTCCGGAGAGAACTCTTTCATTAGGATATCGTAGCCCGTTTTTCCGCCTTTATACGGTTGGAATTCAAATGCATGGTTGTGGTAGGCAAGTTGTATTCCTGCTTGTTTGGATAATTGGGCAGCGCGATTGCAGTTCTCGGCGAGGCGTTTGTAGTCGTCGAGATTCTGTCGGTTGGGCTCATGGATATAGGGAACTACGAGATGGGTGAGTCCTGTCTTTTTGGCTTCTTCGAGAATCTTAGGAAATGGCGTGGTACCTTCCTTGCTCGGATTGGTTACGGACTCCCAGTCGAAATGAGATGAGTTGACGGCCATCCCGTTGTCCTTAGCGGCCTGAATCATTGGGCCGGCATTAGGGAACCCGTAGGGCTCCACTTGCTTGTATCCGGCATCTGCGACGGCTTTGATGGTGCCGACGGTGTCTGCCTTGAGTTCGTTACGCAGCGTATAGAGCTGAATCCCGATTTCTTTGCGGTAGCGATTGTTTTTACTTAGAGCTAAAGCCTGAAAAGCGGTTGATGAGGCTAGTGATGAGACGAGGGCGGTTTTTAAGAAATGACGGCGTTTCATAGGATTTAGGGCAGTTTTTAAAAATGAAGTGCGGATTTTATTAAAATGGCAAGGTTTCAGCGCATTCTTCCAAATGAGGAGAAGGACCGATTGGGAACAGTTTACGGCATTTACACGAGAGTTTTTATGAGGTTGCCCTTTGGGGTCTAAGCGAAATAGTGGCGATCTTTATTCGATCTTGTTTTTGAATTATGAATACTTCGCTCTGCCTCGTTCGTTCACTGATGTTTTCAATTCTCCTCACGCTTCCATTGGCGTGGGGACAGTCAGAATTACCCGCTTCGCTAAAGCCGATTCAACAAGATGCTTCTTGGGCAGTGGGCTGGTGGATGCCGCGGCACGAGGACAAGCTCGCCGAAGCCAAGCAACGAGGGAAGGAAGCGGATCTGCTTTTCGTCGGCGATTCGATAACCCATTATTGGGATGAAGGATTGTGGGCAGAGAATTTTGGACAACACAACGCGTTCAATCTGGGATTCAGCGGCGATCGTACGGAGCATGTATTATGGCGTATCCAGCATGGCGCGTTTAAGAACTTGGCTCCGAAGGTGACGGTTCTGATGATCGGCACTAACAATACGGGTCATGGCAAAGGTCAACCAGCTGCGGATACAGTTCGAGGTATTGAAGCAATTCTCGATGAGATCAATGAACGTTTGCCGAATACGAAAGTGATACTACACGCGGTTTTCCCGCGAGGAGCGAAAGCTGATGATCGATTGCGCCTAGTGAATGATGAGATAAATGAAGCGCTTCCCGCGGTCGCCAAGGCGAAGGGGGCGGAGTATTTGGATATAAATAGATTCTTTCTCGAGTTAGATGAAACATTACCTCGGAATATAATGCCTGATTTACTGCATCCGAATGCGGCTGGATATAAGCTTTGGGCTGTGGGTTTGGCGCCCGCGCTTTCGCGTCACTTTGGCGGGGAAAGAGGCGGGGAGCCTCGGGTTGTTCAACTTTGGCCTAATGGAGTGCCGTCTCCTCATGATTCACGTTTAGTGGAGACCAGAGAAATTAAAACGCGAGATTTGGGAGATACTATTATTCGTTTATCGAATGTGACGGATCCGAGTATCGCGTTCTATCCGGTAAAAAGTAGAAGGCCTGTTCAAACGGTTCTAGTGTGTCCGGGTGGTGGATACGGTATATTGGCTTGGGATTTGGAGGGGTCAGAGATTGCCGAGTGGCTTAATTCGATCGGAGTGTCCGCTGCGGTGCTGAAGTATCGCGTTAATCAGAATCGAGAGGGGGCATTGCAGGATGCTCAGCGCGCTCTGGGGATATTACGTAGCAATGCGAATGAATGGAATATTGACCCTAATCGGATCGGCGTTCTTGGTTTTTCTGCGGGTGGTCACCTCTCGGCTAGCCTTAGTAATCATTGGCGGAAGCGTACGTATCCGAAAGTCGACTTCGTCGATGAAGTATCTTGTCGACCGGATTTTACGGTGCTGGTTTATCCTGCATACATCGGCGATACCAATTTCGAGATGGTAGAATCGTTCGAGTTCGACTCCGCAGCACCACCTGCGTTTATCGTGCAGACTCAGGACGATAAGAAGCATTTTCCTAGCGCCATCGCTTATAATACAGCATTGCTGAAGGCGAATATTGCATCGGAGCTTCATACGTTTCCAACCGGCGGTCATGGTTATGGATTGCGGCCATCGGCTTACCCGGTTTCCGGATGGAAAGATCTTTGTCGTGATTGGTTGTTGAGGGTTGGCGAGTGATTCTTTCGTTTCTCGCTTGGCCAAACCCCAAAATGCGTTTGTGTGCATGAATGCGAGTTACCTCTAGATCAATTCTGCTGTCGTTGCTGGGGCTAGGAGCGGCTCTATCTCTGAACGCTGCCAAGCCCAACGTAGTATTCATTTTGGCCGATGATCTCGGTTATGGCGATTTGAGTTGCTTGAACGCGGATGGGAAGATCCAAACGCCTAACCTCGATAGCATTGCCTCAACGGGCATGTTATTTACGGATGCGCATTCGGGTTCCGCTGTTTGCACGCCGACTCGATACGGAGTCGTTACGGGACGGTATAGTTGGCGTAGTCGATTAAAGCGCGGCGTTCTTGGCGGATCGTCGGATCACTTGATCAATACGGAACGCTACACGGTAGCCGACTTGATGAAGGGGCAGGGGTATCACACTGCGATGATCGGCAAGTGGCATTTGGGCTGGGATTTTCAATTCAAAGAAGGAGCGGCGAACGACGGTATCGTGGGTGTCGGCAAAAAGACGAAGCGCCAAATCGACTATTCGAAACGAGTGGGGAACGGTCCAGATACTTTAGGTTTCGACTATTATTATGGTCACTGTGGATCGCTTGATATGGATCCGTATGTATACGTTGAAAACGGCAAGGTTACGGCCGCCCCGAATCGAATTACCGTCAATAAGGACTACAAAGGCTTTTGGCGCGAAGGTCCTACAGGAGCTGATTTCGAGCATCTTCAGGTGACTCCGAATTTCGTTAATCGCGCGGTTGATTATATCGATGAGCGTTCCCAAACAGGGGAACCGTTCTTTCTGTATTTGCCTCTTCCAAGCCCTCACACTCCAATTCTCCCATTGAGGGAGTTTCAGGGTAAGAGCGGCACCAATGGTTACGGCGATTTCGTACAGCAGGTAGACTGGCATGTTGGTCAAGTCATGGCCGCTTTGAAGCGTAATGGGATCGCTGATAATACGCTTCTAATTTTCACGAGCGACAATGGTTGCTCACCTCGGGCAGTCTTCGAAGAGCTAGATGCGGTAGGCCACAAGCCAGGCGCGATTTACCGCGGACATAAGGCGGATATCTACGAGGCCGGTCACCGCGTACCATTCGTAGTCCATTGGCCCGAAGGAATCCGGAAATCGGGTAAGTCGAACGCGACGGTATGCCTAACGGATTTGTTTGCGACAGTAGCAGATATTACCGGAGCAGAGACTCCGGTAAATGCAGCCGAAGATAGCGTGAGTTTTCTTGCGACACTGAAAGGCAAGTCTGGACAGAACCGTGAGGCGACTGTTCACCACTCGATTAATGGTTCTTTTGCCATTCGAAAAGGTGATTGGAAATTGGCGTTGTGTCCTGGTTCAGGCGGATGGAGTTATCCTCGGCCGTCTGATATGAAAAATTTGGATCTTCCGCCATTGCAGTTATTCAATTTGAAAGCCGATCCGTCGGAAACGAATAATGTGTATCAGTCGAACCCTGACAAGACACGAGAGCTCTATGCTCTCCTTCAGGGTTATGTCGATAATGGGCGCAGCACGCCTGGGCCGAATCAGCAAAACGAAGGGGAGACTAAAATCGATCCATCGGGATTCGAGAAAATTAAGACTGAACTGAAGCTTTAGTCGAATCGCCTGTTTTGCGTAGGGCCGGCGCTCCCGCCGCGTGGTCAGGGCATGATGCTTCTTCGTATACGCGGCACGGCACAAGCGCCGGTCCTACTATTGAAGAGTGAAATGAAATGAATTGATCCATTTGGCTAGTCTTGCACCAGTCCGATCATTCTGACAGCGTTCGGTTTTCGTTTTCGATATGAAGTACTTTCTCGGTTTGGTTTACACGTTCTGGATTTTGAGCGTTGTTGTTTATGGAGGAACGGTCCCCGCTGGTTTCAAGACTGAAACGATTGCGGAGGGGGTCAACGCGGGGACTGCATTGACCATCGTTCCAGACGGATCGGTCTACTTTGCAGAGCAGACGGGGCATATACGAATTGTCCGAGATGGGCTTTTACTAGAGCGCCCGTTGCTAGATATTTCGGCTCGGGTCGATACGTTCTGGGAGCGCGGATTAGTTGGAATGGAATTCGATCCTCATTATCCTGAAAAGCCGTATTTGTATGTCTTATACGTGATGAAGTTGCCCTACGTGCACCACGTAGTCAGTCGTTTTACCGTCGAGAATGATGTGGCGGACCTTGGTAGTGAGCGAATTATTTTCGAAGGCGATGATCAGGCGATGCTTGGCGGGTCGCAGCCAAGCGCTCATCAGGGCGGTCCCATGCGTTTTGGGCCAGACGGAAAGCTCTACATTGGGCTAGGAGAGCAAACTGAAGATCTCGCGGCTCAATCAATGGAAACGCTGCAGGGCAAGATACTGCGGCTAAATCCCGATGGTTCGATTCCTGAGGACAATCCATTTTATGAAACTGCAAAAGGCAAGTATCGCTCGATTTACGCTTTGGGGATTCGCAATCCATTTGGCTTAGCTTTTCAACCGGGTACGGGACGTTTGTTTGAAGCGGATATCGGAAAGAGCTCGTTTGACGAAATTAATGAGATTAAGGCGGGACGGAACTACGGGTGGCCTCTTGCAGAAGGGATGTCGAACGACGAAACGTTCACGAACCCAGTTCACGCTTATCCTCCAGCAATCGGTAGATGTATTTGCGGGAGCATGTTTTATCCGAGTTCGGGCAAATTTCCGGATCCTTGGAAAGGAAAATTCTTTTTCGTGGACTGGGCAAGCAACTGGATAAAGGCGATCGACGTTGATAATCCGAAAGAGGCGTTGGATTTCGGGAGCGACTTTGATTCGCCTGTGGCGATAGAGGCTTCACCCGATGGATCTATTTGGGTATTGAATCGGAATACGCGGTGGCGAGATCAGAAAAAGTTCGCTAACAATTCGGGAAGCTTGACTCGAATTAGTTACGTGGGGGGCGATTACAATGAGAGCGAATCCATAGCATACCCGTTAATGCTGTCGGAAATGGGCGTTTTGGAAACAG
>JBNMOQ010000161.1:0-11738 GCA_051275055.1 Candidatus Pelagisphaera sp. | reverse complement strand
CGCTCTATCGAAATGACGCCGCCCAGCAATCCATGGGCTATTTCTATCCGCCGCAACTCAGTTATCATTTTCGTTAGGCCAGCATAGTTAATTTGAAAACCATGATCCGACGCCACCTTATCTGCGGTTTGGTAACGAGCCTTCTCCTATCCCTTCCTTCCTTTGCGACCAATCCCGTATTCAATATTCGCGACTACGGAGCGATAGGCGATGGGGTTACCATCGACTCGAACGCGATTAACGAGGCCATACAAGAAGCGGCAGCTTCGGGCGGAGGAACCGTTTGGTTTCCGGCAGGCATCTACGCCAGTTACTCTATTCGGCTGAAAAGCAACATAACGCTACACCTCGACGCTGGCGCTACGTTGCTTGCGGCTTACCGCTCTCCAGACGGAAAGCAAGGATACGACCCCGCCGAACCCAATGTTTGGGGAGACGAACACAGGTATCAGGATTTCGGGCACAGCCACTGGCGCAACAGTCTTATCTGGGGAGAAAACCTGGAAAACGTGAGCATCATCGGATCTGGAAGGATCGACGGACGGGCCCTTCGAGGAGCGAGGCAAGTCATTTTACCTGGCGAATCATTCGCCCAAAGCGGCGAACGAGTTCGCGATAGCGATCCAGGTGTTGGCAACAAGGCGATCGCGCTCAAAGGTTGCCGCAATGTTACCCTGCGCGACTTTTCGATCTTCCGCGGCGGACACTTTGCCTTGCTCGCTACAGGAGTCGACAACCTGACGATCGATAACGTGCGAGTGGACACCAACCGCGACGGATTCGACATCGATTGCTGCCGCAACGTTAGAATCTCGAACTGCCACGTCAACTCGCCGCATGACGACGCCATCGTATTCAAAAGCTCCTATGCGTTGGGGGAAGCCCGCGCCACGGAAAATGTTACCCTCACCAACTGCCAAGTCAGCGGCTACGGAATAGGATCGCTCCTCGACGGAACCTTTGATCGATCCGTAGAACGAGCTCCCGACGGCGATGGCCCGACCGGCCGCATTAAGTTCGGCACGGAATCCAACGGCGGGTTTAAGAATATCGTCATCTCGAACTGCGTTTTCGATAGATGTCGCGGACTTGCCCTCGAAATCGTCGATGGCGGCGTCATGGAAGACGTCAGCATCACGAATATCACCATGCGCGATATAGTGAACTGCCCCCTATTTATTCGCCTTGGGAACCGTGGAAGAGGTCCCGATGGAACACCGGTTGGTTCTATTCGACGCATCAACATCAGCGACATCAACGTCTACGATGCGGACTCGCGCTACGCCTCTCTAATCTCAGGATTGCCAGGGCACAACATAGAGGACGTACGTTTGAGCAACATCCGCATACTATACAAAGGTGGCTTCACCATGGCGCAGGTCGCTGCCCAACCCGCGGAATTGCTGAACGACTTCTTTTCCCGCCGCGAGAGTCCCGGCAGCGCCGGTCCGAGAGATCCTTTCCATGTTCCCGAACACGAAAAGGGCTATCCGGAACCCAGCATATTCGGCTTGCTTCCCGCCTACGGACTCTACGTCCGCCATGCGGAAAACATTAAAGTCAAAGACGTGGAATTCACCTTGGCAAACGCGGATGAACGTTCGGCGGTGGTTCTTGACGATGTTGCAGACATCGCCTTCGAAAACTTTTCGGCCCAAACCAGCGGCGAAGCGTCTGTATTCAAACTTTTCAATGTGAGCGACTTCTCGACGTTCCGCGTCGAGGAAGTCGCAGACCGCTATCTTAAACACGTTGAAACGGATTCGTTTTAGAAATTCTCCCGAACCCACAGCGGCTCGCTCGGCGATCGAGACCTGTAGGGAGTTATGGCAGAGCACCAAACTCTACTAGCGACCCAAGGCTTTCGCCGCCGCATTCTGAAAGGCAATAAGCATGCTCGAATTATCGGGATTGGGGCGCAATCTCCCTCGTTGAATCATAAACACATAAATGATTCCCGTAGAGGGGTCCACCCAACTACTGGTACCGTGAGCGCCACCATGGCCAAACGTTCCGGGTGTGTAGTGGCGATTGGCTTCCATCTGGGAGGGATCCTCGATCACACAAAACCCTAGACCCCAGGGCATGCCCGGGCGGGCCTGAAGATCGCCGGTCTGGATACGTGTCATTTCGGCTACCGTACTAGATTTTAGAATACGACGCCCGTTCCAAGCGCCTTTATTCAACATCATTCGATAGAAGATTGCCAAATCTTCCGCCGTTGAAAATAGACCCGCTCCACCTGAAGGCGCGCGTTCCCGGTCTGTCACGGCCCCACCGTTCATATAATAGATTTCGATTTCCTTAAGTCGCTTGGCCTTTTCATCGAATTCGTAATTACGCGCAAAACGGACTTCATCTTCCGCGTTCAGCCAAAAGGTCGTGTCATTCATATCCAGAGGATCGAATAAACGCTTCTGGAGAAACTGGACGAAGGACTCGCCGCTCACCACCTCAACCACTCTACCCAGAGCGTCTATACCCGCTGTCGAATAGCGCCAACGGCTGCCAGGAGAAAAACGAAGTGGTTCGTGGGCAATGGACTTACTGAATTCTTCTAGGCTCCAATGTTTTCCTCTCACAGGATACTCCCCTAAGCCACTGGTGTGGGTAAGCGCATCGCGAATGGTGATCGGTCTTGGGGACTTAATCAGTTTTCGATAGTCGCCCGTAGTTTCCTCCATAACCCATTGGTCAGCAAACTCCGGCAGGAATTTTTCCATAGGATCATCGAAGCCCAATTTTCCTTCGTCAGCCAGAATCGCGATGGCAACTGCGGTTATTGGCTTGGTCATCGAAGCAATCCAAAACAGATCGTCCGGCTGCATAGTCCGCCCCGAGGCGATATCGCTGACCCCAACCGCAGATAAATGAAGTAGTTTCTCATTTTCGGCCAATAACATCACGGCGCCGGATATCTCATGGCTTTCTACGAATGCCTGGACCGATCTTGGGATCTCATCGAAACGATCGCCCCCTGAAATTGAAGGGAGAAAGGAGGCGGCAAGCGGAATCAGGAGCAGAAAGTTATTCATAGATTAAAAACCAAACGTATCATCGAGGAATACTAAATAGCATCTCCGTGACCCGAGTTCGCCACAAGATTCAAAGGATCTGACAGTCGGAAGCTATTTATTGAGTCTCGGTTAATACGATTTGCCCGTTAGCAAAGACCTTACTTTTCCCAATCGAACCGATTTCCCGCGTATCGTAAACCTATCGGTCGAACACAGAGAGGACTCTAAGTTGTAGGCCACTGTTGAAAACCCAAAAAGTGATCCTTCGTAATCTGACTGTAAGGTTTTTTAATCACGCACCATCTTTGACCTCAATCAGATTCCCTAATAAACAAAGCGTTATGAAACGCATTCTTTGTCTGTATGTATTTACTGCCTTTTTCGTTTTAGGAACTGCAGGATTAGCTCAAATTGGCACGCGATTCCCTTCCGAAAAGAAGGTGATTAAAGATCCAATTACGGGAGCCAAGCTAGCCTTTTTGACCAGTAAGCAAGCCGGAGATTCGAAAATTTATCAGACCCATCCGCAATGGACCTCCGATGGCGAATGGTTGATCTTTCGCTCCGATCGCGTACCTGGCGAAGCGATGGCGGTAAACGAAAAAACCGGAGACCTCGTACAGGTGACCGAGGGCGGCTATATGGGTATGCTGACAATAGCGGAGAAATCGATGAAGCTTTACGTTGTGCAGGATCCGAATTGGAAACCGCGTCAACCGGGCGAAAGTCGCCGCCGTCCTGATCCGGGTCCTCGCCAATTGGTTGAAATAGACCTGGAAAAACTTTTTGCCGATAGCCAGTCGGGGCAGTTGAAGAAAGCCTCCGCCTACCAACGCATGTGCGGCATCATCCCAGAGGAAATGGGCGCGGGTGGCGACATCGCTCTCGATGCGGATGAAGAGGTTATCTATTTTCGCACCGGCCGTGAATACGCAGCCAAACACCTAAAACCGGATACCGTTCTGGAAAAAGATTTTGGTCCGCGAGGAATGGGTGCCGGTCCATCGAGTATTTCCAGTATGGATATCAAGACGGGTAAAATTAAATTCGTTGTCGCGGTTCCGTTTCAAATGGGGCACCTTCAGACCAATCCCTGGGTACCGGGCGAAATGGTTTTTTGTTGGGAAACAGGTGGCAAGGCTCCTCAACGCACCTGGACCGTATTGGCGGATGGCACAGGCCTGCGACCATTATATCCCGAATCTGATTACGAGTGGGTTACGCACGAAGCCGTCATCAGTCCGGACGAAGTAGCCATTGCCATCATGGGGCACCGTAAAATTGGTACGGACGACGATTGGGGCATCTCTGCGACCCGCGAGAAACCCACAGGCTTAGGAATCGTAAACCTTCGTACTCGCGAAATGCTCATCGTAGGCCAAACCCCGAGCGGAAGCGGTCTCTGGCACGTCCACGGCTCCCAGGACGGTCGCTGGGCGGTGGGTGACGACTTTGAGAGAAGCCTCTATCTGGTCGATCGTAATAACAGCGAGTTGATTCTTCTATCGGCGGGTCACAAGCGCTCCGCTCGGGATCACGTCCATCCTACCTTCAGTCGGGACGGCACAAAGGTGCAGATTCAGTCGGCCATGCTTTCAGAAGATGATCGCTCCATGAATATATGTGTCGTTTACCTGCCTCAGGAACTGCTCGACAGAACCTACGAATAGCTCGATTGGCCGGCAATTCCATTGGAGCTCATATAATTCTCGGCTCAAACTATCTATAATCCTATGCCCTTAAAGTCTGAATACATAGGTGGAGAACTTCTTCGAGTCAGCTTTGGAGATGTTGTGCTATTCGATTACACATACAAGGCTGATACAAACAGGAGTTACTGCCCGCGCCCCTTCATGCATCCGATTCGTACGCTCGCTGGCGATGTACTGACAAATTCCCGTCCTAGTGATCACCCCTGGCACAATGGATTGAGCATGACATTGAATAATGTAAACGGGATGAACTTCTGGGGTGGTCCCACATATACGCGCGAGACAGGTCAGTATGCAGACTACCCAAATGTGGGGAAACAAATCCATCGCGATTGGAAAACCGGATGTCATTCAGAAAAGAGCCATTCCTGGATTGAAACGCTCGACTGGACCGGCCCGAATGATGAACACGTTTTCACGGAAACCCGAACACTGACCGTAACCGACATCGATACCGAGATTGGCCTATGGCGACTCATTTGGAAATCCTCATTAGTCAATGTCCTTGGCGAGAAACTGTCGATCAACTCTTATTGTTCCGGCGAAGGTTTGGAGGGATCTGGATACACCGGCCTCTTCCTCAGAATGAGTCGAGGGTACAACAAAATACCTGAACAAACATTTCATGATGGAAAGACTGTATGGGACGACTACCACGATGACGATTCGATCATCGAATCCGCTGAGGCAATTAACGGATGGAAAAAAAGACGTCTGGCCTACCAGGGTGCCTTTGACACTTCTCTAAATGGCGCCCTCCTCCTCTGTGAGGACATTACAGAAAATCCGCCGTACGAGCTTCACTGGTTTCACCGGCCAAGTATGCCTTGTCTTGCATGGTCCACCGCATTCCATAAATCACTCGTCGTCGAAGCCGACGCTTCAATCACGTTTGCTCACAGCTTAGGCATCGTAAATGGCTTCTGGACCAAAGATGGCGCTAAGGAACTTTGGATGAAGCGTTAAGTCTGGAAACACGCTTTCCCGAAAGTAGAACAGACTTATAATCTTTTGTGATCCGCGATACACCTTCGCTTTCGCTACTCTTCAGATCGAATCGAAAAGAGTCCCTACAAAGACCTGCAAACTCAATATTGGCGCCGATGACGATGGGTACAGGTCTAACGTTGTGAAGGAAGATCCATGCCCGGGCCCAGATAGAAACTTGGGTGGGGGGGTTGATTATAAGCCACATTTTGCCAAGCGATCGCCAACCGGTACTGCAAATCATGCATCAATGTCGGAAAGCGATACTCCGTCGGAATGGTAGTCGTATAGATTCTCAATTCCTGGCCATCGGCTGTCCGCCAAATAACTTCCTCTCGCCAATCGCCGTAGAGATCGACACTTAGGGTCGGATTGGCTTTGGTACTGTTGTTCGACGCGCTGTTTTGAGCCACCAGTATCCGCTCAGTTTCTCCTGTCTTCCAATTCCATTTCGAGATGTGATTGCTGTCGAGGAGCTCGCGAAGCAAATCGCCATCCCACCAAACGGCAAAATTCGTCGAACGGGGTTTGGTCTCTGAAATGAGCTCTCCGCTAACGTTCCACACGCCATTCATTCCTTCGCCCGAAGCCCACATCTCATAACCTTTGTATCTTGGATCAATATCGATAGCGATGCCTCGGCCTACATCAGGAGCTCGTTCCGTCCCTCCTGGCTGGCCCCATATCATTTCGCCTGATCCCGCATCGCGAAATTCCACTCCAAATGGATGGCGGGCGTTTTCATGAATATCGAAAATCTCCAAGCCTGGCCGATCCGGATCCATATCAGAGACATGCATGGCGTCTCCATGGCCCAATCCCGTCGAGTAAAGACCTGTTCCATCATCGTCGATAACACACGCTCCATAAACGATTTCGTCACGACCGTCTCCGTCAACATCGGCAACGGAAAGGCCATGATTCCCTTGACCCGCATATTCTTCATTGCCGGGCGTTCCATCGGTGCTGTCGAAGGTCCATAGGTTCGTCAAAGCGCCGCCCCGCCAGTTCCAAGCGGCCAAAACTGTTCGCGTATAGTAGCCCCGGCACATCACAAGGCTCGGACGATCGCCGTCCAGATAGGCCACGCAGGCCAGAAAGCGGTCAACGCGATTTCCGTAGGGGTCACCCCACTCTTCATTCAGTTCCTCTGGGGAAGGATCGCGCTTTTCAGGATGTCTAGAGGGTATATAATCTGTCGTCGCCAGAGCGGCGCCCGTCCGCCCGTCAAAAACCGTTAGAAACTCAGGTCCAGCCAGAATATAGCCGCCTATTTGCATTTCGCTCACCTCTCCATTCCGTCGGGTCCAGGACGCAGTGCTCCCTGCCGGCGTCCGCCAGTCGGCATCGGGGTCTCCAATTACCTTCCCCTGGCCGTCAATAGTGCCATCCGCCGTCTTGCAAACCATCTCCGCCCTACCATCTCCGTCGAAATCATAGACGAGAAATTGCGTGTAGTGAGCTCCCTCGCGGATGTTTTTCCCTAAATTGATCGACCACAGCAAAGTGCCATCCAGTTCGTAAGCCTGCAAAACCGGCTCTGTGGTAATGCCGGAACGCGAGTTGTCCGCCCCACGACCCACTTGATGCACCACAATCTCGTATTCACCATCGCCATCCAAATCGCCGACTGACGCGTCATTGGGCAGAAATCCATCTGGCGTCTGAAGCGGAACGGACACATAGGGAAGCGCTAGCGATCCAGCTGAAAGTACGAACGATGCGCTGTCGCCCGCGATTTCTTCGCCGTTGACGACCGTACGCACGAAGTAGGAAGTCTCGCGACTCAAATCCGCTTCTTTATCCAGAAACCACGTCACTCCCGTAATCGGTTTCTCGTTGAGCTTGACCGTAGCGGGTACGGGATCTCTGCGGCGGCCTGCAAAGCCAGGTCTCGTGGCGACGGGAGTAGTGTGTCGGTACAGATTAAACGAAACCCCACCAGGATCGGAGGCGAGCAATCGCCAACTTACGAATACGCTGCCATTGGATTGATGCGTCGCTACGACACCGCGAGACAGATTCTCCAACTGAGGCTCAGCAAAAGAGGACGAAAGCGGGATCCAAATAATCACAGCCAATAACCCCCTTAGTTTCAAAAACGAAAATTTATTCATATTAGTATTATGGATACAATCAGTTTAATTCTGAAATTGAATACAGCCGCCTAAGCGATACTCGATACCACTTCCGCCTCCGCCAACCAGCTCGGATCAAAATCTACACCGAGACCGGGAGTCGTCGGAACCTTTAGGACTCCCTTCTTAATAATAAAATTGGGCGTGTACCAACTCGCAGTTTGCTGCGGTTTACGCCAAGGGTATTCCATAAAAGGACCGGCATTGGGGACGCAGGAGGCAAATTGTAGAATATTGACGGATGCCGGACCCGTTTGCGTGTTGTGCGGCGTAATAAGCATGCCTCGCTCTGCGGCCATACGAGCGACGCGTAGTTCCCGGATAAAGCCGCCATGATAATTCAGGTCGGGCTGGACGATATCCATTACCTTATTGTCTATCATCCATTGGAAGCGCCAAAGGCTTGAGTCTTGCTCGCCTGCAGCTACGGCCACCTTAAGGGCCTTGGTAACCGCTTGAGTTTCCGTAAGCTCTTCCCAAGGACAGGGTTCTTCGAAAAAAAGAAAGCCTTGCTCCTCGAGCATGCGGCCGATCTGAATCGCCTTTTCCGCATTATAGGACCCATTGGCATCGGCGTAGAGAATCATCTCGTCGCCTAGCTTTTCACGAGCAAGCTTGATGAGCGTTTCGGTGCGACCAGGATACGTATCGCGATTCCGGCTCATACGACCGCCAATCTTGAATTTCACTGCTCGGGCGCCCGTCGCTTCAACGCCACGCACGTAAAGATCCACCTCTTCCTCTGCGCTCAATTCTCGAGCGGAACCGGAAAGATAGACCGGAATTTCCGTGCGTACCACGCTCCCTAATAGCGCCCCAACCGGCTTACCCGCGATACGTCCTAGCATATCTAGTAGACTCTGATCGATGTAGGCCAGAGGACAATAGAGGGACTGGCCCGCCAGCTTGTAGTTGGCAACATAGACTTCGTCGACCAGCGCTTCAAGATCGCGGGCATCGCGGCCTATGAAACGAGGAGCCACCAATCGTTCGAAAATCGGGATGAACTGCGCGATATTCTTGGTATTGACTACCCCGGTCGCGCCATCCGTCGAGCGAACCCTCACAAAATATAAATTCCCTTTTCGCAGCAATTCAATCGACTCAATCCTGACAGGGTCGGGAATCTTTCCCGGCAGATCGAATAGCGGTTTTTCGTAGTCGGGTATCGCCGGCGATGCAGCCGATTGCCCCAACGCGAGTCGAGGAAGCAGCGCTCCAGTAGACGCTCCCCCCATCGCTTTCAATAATTGGCGTCTAGTTAGCATGAGAATCCTTTCATAGATCGTTTAACTACGTAATTGTTTATGTTTTTGGGATACATTATATACGTGCATCAATACCCAGAAATACTCCATTGGACTCTGCGCCTATATAAATAACGGGTATAATGTTGGACCATGGCGCCAACGAAAAGAAGACGCCTGACCCTCTGTGGAGACTGTGCGAAGCTCTCCTGTTAGGCAACTAATTCGGAAATTTCTATTTCATACAGTCAGATTCCGTATTTGCCATCCGATAATTTTGATACCATTCTTTCAGAGACTTACCCATAAGTCTTTATGTATTCATTTTGAAGAGCATATTTACGGTAGGGCCTTCGCTCAAGTCCGGGCGAAGAGTGTTGCGAAGTACTGCGTTGAAAACTCCTGATCTTCATACGCGCCATGTCGCAAGCAACAGCCCTACGGACTCCGATTAATTAGACACTCATTCAGAGTAGATCGACCGCTACCAAATCTTGACTGAGGACGTCGGTGAATCTGAACCCATTAATCAGTCCAAAGAAGAGAGCAAAAGCCGAATACCCGATCACAGCCACTGACTTTCGCTCCTCTTGGTCAAATCGTAAGAAATTCAGACGTAACGAAAAACTGAAACTTGATTACATATGGGGCCATCTTATACTATATCCTCGCCATCCTATACCGAATGAATACCCCGCCAGCCTCATCTAATCGAATGAATACCAGTCCAAGAATTCTAATTGCCACACTATGCCTGTCAGCGCTCTGTCTCATGGGCTGTTCCCAGTCTCCGGACGAGACGGATGGGTCGAAAACGGCAAGTGAGCCTCAAGTAAGTGTGGCCAAGCCTTGGACACGTTGGTGGTGGCCGGGCAGCGCGGTAGACAAGGAGAGCATAACCCAGCAGCTCGAAGAACTCGCCCGCGTTGGAGTGGGAGGCGTAGAAATCACGCCGATCTACGGCGCTCAAGGCTACGAAGACCGCTACATAGACTTTCTCACGCCTGAGTGGATCGAAATGCTAGAGCACGTTGGCCATGAAGCGAAACGACTAGGCTTGGGCGTCGATATGGCGACCGGTACCGGTTGGCCGTTCGGCGGACCTTGGATCTCGGAGGAAAATGGAAACACGCGAGCCGTGCTAGTGGACGGCCAGATTACAGGCAAACCCGAGTTGCAAAAGGTGAAGCGGGCGGCGCCCGGCGGCGAGGGACTGGTTGCCAATCCCTACTCGTCGGAAGCGATGAAGCAATACCTCGAGCCTTTCGACCGCGCCTTCGAAGACTTTCCTCTTGAGCTGATTCGCGGACAGTTTCACGACTCATTCGAATACTACAATGCTAGCTGGGTAGATACCTTTCCCGGAGTGTTCCAGCAAATGCATGGCTACGACTTGCAGCAATACGCTGAGGAACTGATGGGCGAAAAAGAAATGGATGCCGATACACTCGGTCGCGTCAAAAGCGACTATCGCGAGGCGCTTTCCGAACTGCATATGGAATACTTGCGTACCTGGGTAGGGTGGTCGAACGAGAAGGGTTTCCAAGCCCGCAACCAGTCGCACGGAGCGCCCGCCAATCTGCTCGATCTCTATGGAATCGCAGACATCCCGGAAACCGAAGTATTCGGTTCCTCTCCGTATCCGATTCCTGGATTGCGTCGAGACGACAATGCGATTCGCCATGATCAGGATGTCCCTGAGCCGCTCGTGACTCGTATGGCATCTTCTGCCGCTCATGTCATGGGCAAGCCGCTAGCGTCGAGCGAGAGCTGCACATGGCTGCGTGACCACTGGAAGGTGACCCTGGCGTATGCTAAACCTGAGCTAGACCGTATATTGCTAGATGGCATTAATCACATCTTCTATCATGGCACAGTTTTTTCACCCCAGGACGCGCCATGGCCAGGCTGGCTCTTCTATGCGTCGACGCAGTTCAATCCCAGCAATCCGTGGTGGGACGACTTCTCCGCCCTCAATCAATATGTCGAGAGGGTGCAAACCGTCCTCCAGGGAGGGCAGCCAGATAATGATGTGCTTTTGTATTGGCCAATCCATGACATATGGGATGACCCCGAAGGATTGATGCAACTGCTTACGGTGCATCGTGTGGATTTCGTAGTCGGAACGCCCTTTGGCAATGCCGCCCAAGCCTTAGACGACGCGGGCTATGCTTTCGACTACGTTTCAGACGCTCAACTGGGCCAAACCAGCGTAAAAGACGGGGAACTAGTAACACCAGGAAATGCATACAAGGTTCTCGTCGTACCTCCTGCCGATCGAATGGCCGTCGAAACGCTACAACACATACTAAAACTTGCCGAAGATGGAGCGACTGTCATTTTTCAGGACTTGCCCGACGACGTGCCGGGTCTGGGAAAGCTCGATACGCGTCGCGCTCAATTTCAGCCGCTGCTTGCCAAGGCCCGAACCCTCGCTTCCCAAAACTCCGCTCGGCTCGCTATCGGGGATGGGGAAGCTTCGTTTGGCCTCGGTTCAGATCTATTTGTTGCAGCTGGCGTATACCAAGAAGCCATAGCCCAAACTCCTGTCGATTTCATACGCCGCGCGACCGACAGGGGACATGACTACTTTTTCGCGAATTTGGAAGCCGATGCCTTTAGCAACTGGGTGACGCT
>JBNMOQ010000160.1:0-11757 GCA_051275055.1 Candidatus Pelagisphaera sp. | reverse complement strand
TTCTTGTCGTTCGGGCGCTCATAGGGTCGATCAAGTCTTTGGACACTTGAGCTGGAATTGTAATCTGAAAGGAGGTTCCTTTCCCGAGTTCACTTTCCATTTCCAGTTCTCCATCCATCAATTCAATAAGCTGGTTTGATATGCTCAACCCCAGCCCTGTCCCGCCATAATCGCGATTGATGCCAGCACTGCCCTGTATGAATGACTCGAAGATCCTTTCTTTGTTTTCCTCGGAAATTCCAATTCCCGAATCAACGACGCTCACTATAATTTTTCCTGAATCGGAAGATCCGTGGTCAATGTAATCGATCTTGGCGCCGACTTCACCTTTCTTGGTAAATTTGATGGCATTGCCAAGAAGGTTGATGACGATCTGTTTGAATCGATCGGGATCGATGACCACAGAATTAGGGACGTTTGGCGAAACATCGAGTTGAAGATTCAACCCTTTTGTTTCAGCCTGGTTCCTGAATATATGTTCAAGAGATGCGAGTTCGATTCGAATGCTCGATGGCCGTGGATGTATTTCTAGTTTACCCGCTTGGATCTTAGAGAAATCCAGGATGTCGTCTATTAGTTTTAGCAAACTGCCTCCTGAGGAGTGGACACCTTCGGCAAACACGCGCTGATCCTCATTGAGAGGAGTGTCGAGCAGGAGGTCGGACAAACCTATTACAGCGTTCATTGGAGTCCGTATTTCGTGACTCATATTTGCAAGAAACTGCCCTTTGGCGATCGCAGCAGCTTGGGCTTTCTCCATGCTGTCCCTTAGTTGTCGGGTTTTTTCAATTTCCTCCGTGACGTCATTCGTTACTGCAACGTGCAAAATGACGTTTCCGTTGTCGTCCTTGAGTGGAGACGCATGGGTTCTCATGTGCCTTTTGTTGCCTTTTAGACTCATGATCTCGAAATCCAAGGAACCGGACTCACCCTCGAAAATCCGCCGATTGAACTCCTTGAAATTCTCTAGCGATTCGCCTTCCATGAGTTCGTAGACCGACACACCTCTTACGGAATTCATATCTGGAGCTTCTATCAGATCGAGACCTGCTGGATTCATCTCAATGAGCTCCCCATCTCGGCCAATAGTCTTAACGCAAGAAGGCTCCGAATTTATGATCGTAGCGAGATGCTTGAGCTTGGATTTTGTGCTCAGCAATTCGCGTTGGGAATCAGTTACGCCTCTTCCGATCAAAAGATACTCACCCGTTGAGATCGACGCGTTGGTCGATTCAAGCTTCCATTCGATAAAATGCTCCTGATCCTTTGTGCCGTATTTGCAAATTCGCTTTGCTGGCTGATTAGCTGACTCTAGGAGCTGGTATCCCAATTTTCGGAAAAACTCATTTGCTTTCGACACCTCGGAATGATTTTGGCAAAAGTCCTGGGCTGTTGAATTCAACCAAACGGGTTCGCAGGAGTCGTCGAGAAGGACGTACGAATCATCCAGGTGTTCAAGAATGGCTAGATGCTCAGAAGGAAGTATAGGCATACAAGCTGAATTTTAAAATACCATTGTTGCGAGAGTGGCAATATCGATGTCGTTAAACGCATCAAATGCCTGTTCGCCTAATCGTTTTCATCAAGAATTAACATAAGGTGTATTGGGATTTTTGATATCGAGAAGAGTCCCATGCCAAAATGGTTAAGATGGAAGGTTTATTGTCCCTAACGAACTGTGGAGTTGAAATAGGTTGTGCGCGGAAAACAGCCCTGCCTAGGGACTGGAGATGGTTGTTTCGTCGTGTGGTGAGACCAAAAACCTCATGTACCGAGAGAAATTTCGCCAGGGTCCGTAGAACGAAGGCGGATCGAGTAGGGAACAGGAAAAGAGGATCATTGATTCGTCACCCCCCTATTGACAGATCCCTATCCTTCAATATGAGAGTATGAGATTCTCCTGCCCACATACCCCTTCGTATGACTCCATTTAACGTCCGGTACCACTTCCTCAACTCACTGTTTCATTTGTCTACAAGATGTGGGCCAAGGATAGGCGATACCCTTTTTAGCCCAGTCATACGTTTAGCTCAACGAAGGCTCATTAGACGAAAAGGGGCCTTTATGCTTGAAAATATGAGACTGGGGCTCCCCGGCAAAACCGAACAAGAGTACGTAGATATACTCGAGCAAAGCGTTGACCATATCTGGCAATTCTTACTACGTAATCTCTTCTCGAAAAATTCCGCGGCCAATACCCGATTTGTTACAAACGAATCCGTTATCAACGAGATCGTTTCCGGAAACGAAAAAGGCGCCGTGATTATCACATCTCATCAAGGCGATTGGGAAAACCTAGTCCAATACTTCAAGGGACGCACTGATTTCGATACCTGTAATTTGTATCGAAAACCAAACTGCAAAATCGCCGACCGTTTTTTGCATAGATTTCGAGGAATAAACCAATACTGTTCTGGATACGGAATCTCCAAGAAATTCAAGCAGTCCAATGGGAAAAAGATATTCGCGCTCTTTGGCGTTGACCAAAAACCTTTCAAAAAAGGAGTCGAAGTAAATTTCCTAAATCGTCCCACTTCAATCTCTCCCATTTCCGTACGAATTGCATTAAAGCAAAACATACCAGTCGTCGTTGCAAAAACTTTGATCAGAAACGGTCGTACAGAAATATCATTTCGAAAAATATCAATCTTACCAGAAATCTGTACTTCGAATTCAAATACAGTACAGTATGCATTGCAGCAGGTAATGAATCAAATCTCTGAAGACATCACAGACCACCCAGGGCAATGGGTGATGTGGTCGCATAATTTCTGGAAGAAACCCAAGGAAGTTGCTTGAGGATTGAAAAGTCGAGCTAGCTTTAGAAGCCCAAGATCTCTTTAAGCGATAGGAAGGGGTTCGCCGTCGATTTTCGCAACGGTAAGACGGTAGGGATCGTTGTTTCCAGCGAACCGTGGAGGTTGAGGAGGGTGTTTGGGACAAAGAGCCGTGCCTGTCAATGGTCTGTTCGTCTCTATTTGATAACGACGTTTACGCTATCCGATGCTCGAATTTCAGAACGACAAATTCGGCTGGTTTGAGCGGAGCAAATCCAATAAGGAATTTTAACCGACGATTGGCTATATCGCTCTGGGACATCGTCTCTCGATCGCATTTCACGAAATAGGCATCTTTCGGGGTCGCACCTTGGAAAGCTCCTTGCCTAAAAAGGTCATTCATAAACGCTCCTACAGATGATCTGATTTGCGCCCACAGGGGTTCGTCGTTCGGTTCGAAGACAGCCCATCGGGTGCCGCGATCAAGGCTCTCTTCTATGAATAATGCGGTGCGGCGAACGGGAATGTATTTCCATTCTGATCTAGGGTCCACGTTTGGGTGTAGCGTTCTCGAACCCCAACACACCGGGCCAGTTCCAGACTGTGTCCTCAGGCAATTGATTCCTTTCTGACTCAGTCTTCCGTTTTCCGTGGAAGATATCGCAATATTAAAGCCGTTCACTCCAGTCAGGTTTGCTTTCAATCCAGCCGGGGCTTTCCAGATGCCGCGGGCTTCATCGATTCGCGCATATATACCTGCCATTGCTCCGCTAGGCGCAAACGTTGAAATCTGATTGCCGCGCAACGGATCCGACTGATGTATTCGTGGAAAGTATACAGCCGCATTCTTGCTGTTCGTGCCAATGGTACCAATACCTGTCTCTGCAGTCGGAGCATCTGTCCAGTTTGCCGGTGGATCCGCTATGTAGAACGCTCTCCGTTGTTCGCAATAACTGGCTGCCGCCGAGCGAACGGACGCATCCACATCGCCGCCGGAAAGATAGGGCGGGATTACGAGTAGATTGAAAAGGTCGACCTTATCGAGCGCATAGAGCCCCTCCTTGTTCGACTGAGTTCCAGGACCATTGAAATCATTCGCGCCAAGAGCGGCTTCGTTCGTGCCGATTCTAACTACGATTGCCCGCGTACCCCCATTCTTGAAAAATTGCATAACGGAATAGCCTAGAAAGCTGTCTAGCGAGAGGCCACTAAACTCGGTTTCGAATTCGACGAAACTCCGTAGCGTTGTCGGTTCGTTGAAGGGACCACTTGTTGCCTTGCCCACAAAGGCAGTAGTCGAAGTGGGAACGCCCTCGATTGTTCGCGGTAAGCTGGAAACTTCCTCAACGTATACGCCGGGTTGAGAATACGCCAGCGGAGCAACTGAGGATTTGAGAGACGTTTTTCTCTTTGAAAATCGTGAAGTTCTTTTCGGCATATTTCTAAAACGGTTACACAGTCCCAATGAGTCTCAAATAAGACCGACCCATATAAAATACGAAATCGTGATATTTCCTATGAACTGCTGCCTAGCTCATCGCATCGATTATTCCACTCGTTGCTAGTATGACCCTTTATCCATTTGAATTTTACCTCGTGTGTTTTCAGCAAGGGTTTGAATAGCGTCAATATTCGAGGTTTGGTTCTGGCTTTTAGACGCGCCTGATCGGTAGATTGAGGTTCTGAGCTGCGGCTCCCAGTTGGAATTACTCAGGCAGTTCGTATCTAAATTGTATAAACTCCGGCATTCCGGAAAACGGCCATGCATAGTCCAAAGATTGCAGGCCTTCACCCAGGTCTTCCATAGTAACTATTCCAGGATCGAATTCAGCCCAGTCCTGCAGGTCTGAGCTACGCCAGATACCCACGCTTACCTCTCCTAAATTGATCCTTCTCTGCAAGCTCAACTCCAGCGTTGGACCAATCGGATCAAACTGAAGATGAATGTTCGCCTGGTCTGATTTGAGTGGATCCAACCCAAACACAAACTCTCCCAACAATCCTACAGAGTCATCGTCCAAATCACCTGCCGGATCGGACTCAGAGTTCAACAATGCTTCAGCTCCAAGTTGTTCCAATATCCACCCATAAAATCCACCTCCAGGTATGATACCCAACGCAGGGCCTTCGGCAGCTTGGGCTTGCGCGCCATCCCAACTCACAATTCCTGTCAGGGGAATTTCTATTTCTTCCGAGCTAACGATTTGGTAGCTAAGAATTCGAGCCGCATCATCGAAGAACGGCCCCCATTTCACTTTATTTAAATACGGATCATAAGCTCCGTTATGGGAAACGGTACGCGGATACGCATCTTCTGGTAATTGCTCCTCCATGGCATACACCACTGTATCTGGATCTGGCACAGCCTCCAGGGTTACTAGCCCATCATCGAAAGTTCGAATCAAGGATGAGGCAGACGCCGAATAAACCATTAGCAACGACACAATGAACCGAACAATCTGACGAAGGCTAATTAGGGAACACTGCTTATATTCATTCATGGCTTAGTAAGAAATGTTTATTAACTGTTTACCGGGATGTTCCGGATTCGGTACTGCAGCAAATATGACCTGACTAAGAACTCCTGCCCTTGGACCAGCCAGAATAATATCTCCCGGACAATCTTGTAATAAACTCAGGCAATTTGTAGGTAGCGCCTCATTGTAGGGGCCCTGGAACTCAGCACTAAAATCTATAAATCTCAAATGCTGGATAAAGCTTACATATTGTCCAAGGTTGTTGGTAGCGGTGAGTACAACGAACTGATCATAAGGATTGTTCGTAGAAAAGTTACGGGAAATTTTCTCGCCAACTTCGCTCGTGCCGTCACTGAAGTCCCAATGCCAAGCAACAAATTCTAATTCGGAAGAAAGAGTTCCACCCCAGTTACCAGACATAGACGCATCGGCGGCAAACTTTACATTGATTACTCCTGGTTGGCTCCCCAGCGATACTGGTTCCAAGTTATCTTCATCAAAATCGAATGCAACCCCAGCAAACAGAGTAATCTCCGAATCATTGGGCCCCAGAAAGGTTTCTTTTCCATTCTCAAGATCCGGCTCGCCAAAGAATTTGAGTGCAGCTCCGTGACCATTCAGGGTACCGTTTATAGTGCCGCCGTTTATTTGCTCAATGGAAGCGCTTCCTCCTAAATGATAGATTTCAATTGGATCTAGAGACCCTTCTTCTTGGGCGCGAAGGTCCGTCACTATGAGCTGTCCCAAGTCCATCGGCACAGTAACCGGGGGAGAAGATAACGAGCTTCGAAGCAGCTCAAATATCATGGTTACTTGAATACAACCGCCTACGCTAAAGCTTTGTTCCAATACTTGCGGCTCATCTTCCACCGTAGTAGCTTTTATGGTCACCAGTCCAGTTTCCACGGTTGTACTATAGATTGCTTGAACGCCGTTAGGAGCTAAAATGCCTTGCCCGATCAATTCCCAGGTAATCTGCGGAACGTCACCCCCTCTTGTATCGATAACCTTAAAGGTAAGGGTCGATCCTAGTTCGAGGCAGGTAGTGGAAGGGTCAAGAACGAGATTGGATCGTTTAGGCGTAAGGTTGGTTGACCGCTCGCGAACCACGTTCGCACGCAGACATTCCTGCGTCATGCTTCTTGCTGTAATCGTAATACCACCTTCCGGCATTTCATCTTCAGAGGGTGCTTTCCAACGTAGCTTATATTCATCCGATCCTCCGACTTGATTTTGCTCCAGAATTTCTCCATGGGACACAAAAAATTCGATCTCGGTATGGTCCGCATCCGACATAATCGCGGTGAATTCTTTTTCTTCGTCCGGTTCTACTTCTCCGCCGAGGGGACTAAGGGAGACTTTGTTTTGCTTTACCTCTATAATAACGGCGCCCCCTTGAGCGGCACCGCAACTTCCTAAAGCGCCATCTTTGGTAACCACGCGCAATATAGTGGTTCCAGTTTCCTCATTGAGTGTGTAATTGAAAGAAGAGCCAGTAGCTTGTTTGACTGACTGGCCTTCATAAGTGATATCAACAAGGCCCAAGTCTCCATCATTTATGGGAATACCGCTCCAGACACTCGGTGGAACGTTGATAATCCCATTCTGAGGAAAGGTCTTACCAACGGCAAAGCCGCTGACTTCCATGGATACATCGACAACAACCTTTTCACCTGCAGTTAAACCGCTGCGTGCGGCTTTGGAGGCCGCCTCAGTGGCGTTAGCAGCCTGCAGGCCCCCCAAGACATTCAGCAGTCCTGTTACCAGTGTTTTATCGAGGGACCATCCTTTACTAGATGCAGTGATTTTGGCCTCCCAGGTTCCGTCCTCACACAAATCTTCCAGAAAAAATTCTTGTGACGGCAGAACTTGAAAATCGGAAACATCGGAAGGCCATTGGTTTGCGACAATTTGACTAGCGGTATCCAACACCCACAAGGTCGTGTTGAACGAGACAGCTCCGGCAGCGCCTACGGGTCCACCAACAATGGATACCGCACTACTGACAACCGATAGCTGATCTCTCAAGGCCTTTTCATTGGGGCCAGGGGTTGATCTCTCCTGATGCGTACATTGTTTCTGCATGGCAGCTGCCAGATCGGAGAGGCTGCCAATGGGAACGAGAAGGCTTTCAGATAACGGTTGAGACAGCGTCCTAAAAGAGGTCAATCCGTCCGTAGAATTTGCCTGGACCGGTGGATTTATCGGGAACGCATTCAGTGAACTTTGATAGGCTGTCAACTGATCTAGAGTACCTAACTTCCTATGAATGCGGTCCAAGAGATCACCATCAATATTGTACTGCTGGAGGATCGGAGCGGTGCCATTCAATACATTTTCAAGGTTGTTTGGATTTCCCGGATCACGAAAAATCCTATCGACCAGAACGGGGATTCTCATCTCCTCTGGAATTTGATCGACCGGTGAATTTGTATAGGTTCCCAGACTCTCCTGAAATAAGGCGCTCAGCTGGTCAATGATTTCACCCAGGGCAACTGCGGCAGCGCTTCCTATTCCTGGTGCGGGAGGCAATGGCTGGGGATACACCGGCCCCATAGGGTAGGTGCCCTCATTGCTAAAGATGGTCATTTCGAAGGGACCAGCGCCTCCCGGTGCATCTGGTATCAAGGGAATCACTACTCCCATTTTTCCAGGATCAAGCTCCATAACCAAACTGAGTTGTGATTCCGGATTGTCTAGCGAATGGAATTCGGCGAACACATCGGTTTGCCCAGCGGGAAGCCCTAGAATCTCCACTACATTGAGAGGAAGCACAAATAACTCAGCTGGCGCGACAAAAATAGTACCATCTTCAGGATCTGGGACCCAGGCTTGGGGTAGCGAAAGCGAAAGCAATTCCATTAGTCGGTAACGTTCACCTTTCTTCCAAATATACTCTGCTTGCTTGTAATAGGGTTCAGTCACCGGTGAAGGGCCGGTAGCCCATTCAGTCCCTTCAGCCCAGGCTCTTCCATACGACGTTAATTCTACCAATGAAACATGCATGTCAGAATCCGTATCGGCAGGATGCGTTTGACCGATCAAATGAGTTTCAATGGAGATCGATAACAATACAGCGAAGCTCAGGGTATTAGAAAGCGTCATACGGGGGGGGGGGGTAGGTCATAAGGCTCAATGGAGCTGCACATAATATTAAATAGAAATTTATTCTAAGGTCAATTACTCTTTACTTCTCATGAGTTGCCTATCCCCGCATCAAAATGCGAAGTGAAATCCTATCGCTCAGGAAACCCATGGATACGCTGCGTCAATATGGCCTTGGACGACAGCGAAGCGAAAACAACCGCAGGGTACCGAGGGACAAAGTACCGACACATACAAGTTCACCTGATTCTTCCCTCTTGCTTTCTCCTGTTTCCACGGAGAAACGCTTTCTGGGTATATCAGCAGCTGTGTTTTGTCTATTTACTAAGAGGCGGGCGGGCGGGGCGAGAGACCAACCCAAACGCATTCCTCCTCTTCTCGTTTATGGGAATTCCGAGAGTTCGATAGGAGGTTAGGGAAGCTAGCGTAGTAGAGTAGGTGATTGTTGATAGGTACCGGTTTCGATGGCGGTCAATCATGATCGATGCTTGTCTTTCGGCTGAATATAGGTATCCTTCAAATTGATTTACCCCAATCCATATGAAGTATACCCCAATCTTTCTTTGCGCGTTTATTTTCTGCGCATGCAGCCAGCAAAACGAAAACGACCCAGAATCGGGAATCGGAGATATCTTAGGAACGGTTCACTTCCCGGTTTCCGGTAGCGAGAATTCGCAGAGACTCATGGAGCGCGGCATCAAGCTCCTACATCACATGACTTATACCGAGGCGGACAAGGTTTTCGCTGCCCTCATTGAGACCGATCCCGATTGCGCAATGGGGTATTGGGCGAGAGCCATGACCATAGTGCATCCCGTGTGGCCAGATATACCGAATGAAGCGCGGTTGAGGGATGGATGGGAGTTGATCGAAGAAGCGAGATCGCGAAGCTCCAAGACGCCGCGGGAGAACCTCTATATTGAAACCTTAGCGGTGTATTTCGAAAATGGTTGGGAACGCGAGGAGAAGGACCGCCTGATCGATTTAGATAAAGCCTGGGAGAAGCTTCGAATGAAGCTTCCGGATGACTTGGAAGCAGCCTGCTTTTTCGCGCTGTTTCATTTGGCTCCGGCTCGATTTCTCGTTCCGGACAAATCATATCGCATTCAGAGAACTTCTGGCCTTATCGTTGAAAATGTATTGCAGCAGATTCCCGATCATCCGGGAGCATTGCATTATCAAATACATGCTTATGATTTTCCAGCTCTAGCGGATCGAGCTTTGGAAATGTGTGGACTTTATGGCGAGGTGGCGCCCGATGTGCCGCATGCCTTGCATATGCCTACTCACATTTACACGCGAGCTGGCTTATGGGGCAAATCGATCGAACTGAATTTGCGCTCTGCGGAGGCTGCACGAAAACTGGACGAGATTTCCGGAGACGGGATCGGCGGCGATTTGCACGCTCTGGACTATATGGTTTATGCGTACTTGCAGAAAGGTCAGCACGCAGAGGCTATAAAGATTCGCGATCAAGTATCTGCCCTCAAAGGTCCCTATCGTCCGGTAAACAAAGTCGGCGGGGCATTCGCGCTGGCTGCTATGCCCGCTCGGTGCGCTTTAGAAGGACAACGATGGGAGGAGGCAGCGCAAATCGAACCCAGAGCACAGGATTGGTTTCCCTGGGATGGACGTTTCTCTCCTCAGGAGTCAATGGTGTATTTTGCGCGAGCAATCGGATCGATTCGTAGTGGTAACTTGGATGCGGCTCGCAGAGATATTGAATCGCACAAGGAACTAGCTGGTCAGATTGCGATCGATTTCCCCGATACCTATTGGGACAAACAGGCAAATACTCAACAGTTGGCCGCTCGAGCGTGGTTGGCGTTTGCCGAGGGTCGCAGTGACGAGGCCTTGCCGATAATGCGGAAGGCGGCAAAATTGGAGGCTGCGACTGACAAGGAAGCAGTCACACCTGGAGAGATTATTCCTGCAGGCGAGCTTCTTGGCGACATGTTGGTGGACATGCAGCTTTACGAAGAAGCCGTGTCTGCCTATCAAACCGTCCTGGAAAGAAGCGCGAATCGATTCCACAGTTTGTATGGTATTGGACGTGCAGCCGAAGGGCTTGGAGATACTGTGAAGGCTGCTCGGTACTACAGGCTGTTGATTGAGTTGGCTAAGGATGCAGACCCCGAACAACCCCGCTTGCAACGCGCCCAGTCGTTCTTGGCGGCAAATTAGTTGAAGTAAATCGATGCGCGTTATGAAACGCCCATTGCAAATCGCGGTAGTTGGCTGTGGAGCTGAGCGCTTTGATCAAACCGGCCCCTTTGGGAAATTCCTGGAGAGCCGAAAGGAGGTTTTGGTAGCGATTATTACAGTACGCCGGCGGGGGTATTGCTCAAGAGGTTGAGGGAGCTTGGTGATCGGCTATTCGTATTCCTCTAGAGCTGCGAGGAAGTCTTCGAGTTTGTTGATAGGAAATTCAATTATTCCGATTTGATTCCAGGCTTCGCTTTCAGCTACGCCGGACTGACGTCGCGAGGTAGGCTGAACATGTTCCTAAAGTAAGATAGAAGATCAGAACGTCAGTAATAAAAGGTAAAGGATTGGCGCGTTATGAACCTGCGACGGATTAGTATTGGGTCCACGGCAGTGCGGAGCAGACGAAATGCGTGTCCTTCGGGAAGCGTAGCTCGAAGTGTGTAGCGAGTAGCTCGAGCAGCTCTTCAATTTAACTGCGGTGTCTGTTCTTTCCAATTGGCCGACTAAGGCATTCTTTAATGCCAGGTCTTCAGTTATCGCGAAGTCTCCGGTTTTTGAGGCAAAGCTGATGATTTTCCTATCAACACAATTGAATTTTCTATCAGCACTCCGAATCGAATCGGAAAGCATCAATAGAGCCTAATCGTCCCTCATTTGCCCCCCCTAATAGGGAATGGAGATTGGGCGATGGAATCATCTCGCTTTCATGCACCTTGTTTTTATCAGCGGAGATCGCCCCGTCGACATGAGACTTTTCGTAGTCCTCCGTTCGACGGACATCAATCATAGTGCCGCCTTCCTCTTCCACGAGCGCTTTCGCGTCTTTCGCGGTGATTTGCTTAACTCGTATCCAAAACATAATTCATAAAGTTATCTGTCTGATCTGCGGGTAGACCTCTCTAGTTATTATTCCTTCTTAATCTTCCCTATTGTGTTACGCAAGCGGTCATTTCATCAAATGCCCCTCCGCCCTTCGCTCCGATGAAGGAACTCGTTTAGGTTTTGTATTCGATTTTTTACGTACAGATAAAATACAGAGAACCTAGACCGATACACCCTCGATGCTAGAGTCAGCTTGTCTTTTCAAGAGCCAGCCTTCAATTTAACCCGCGAATCGGAACAATTGAATTTCCTAGCAACAATATATCTAACATGCATCACACACTCTTTCTCCTCGCTTTGATATCGAT
>JBNMOQ010000159.1:0-11844 GCA_051275055.1 Candidatus Pelagisphaera sp. | reverse complement strand
CCTTTTTGTCTAATAAATTTAATCCGTACTGTGATTTTCTCCAAAGATGACATGGGAGTTGCCAGGTCGGCCTAGACCTCAAGAACTGACAGTGCATGAAAAACACCCCACATAATCGGAAAACAGCATTCAGCTAATTGCTAACGCGAATCAAGCCTGGTCTTGATACGACCACATAAAGTATCAATCCTTGCTCTTTGCACCTCGAGAAATTCCAAATGTGTTCAGTTTTTATGCTAATCCATAGAGGGTCAGCTCGTAAATCTTAACATCTAAAAAGGAAGATCTGGACGGGGTCATTCCGTTATGTTTGCATTATGGGCATTTACGGCATAACCGGGGAGAGAGAAAGATGGGGTCAGGAATTGATTGATCGCGGCATGGCCGAGTCCGAAACCCAGGAGGGGCGCGTAGGCAGGCGACGTCGCAAATGGATGATGGAAGGCAGCCCTGCGCAGGGGGCGAACCTTCACGCGCTGGCGTAGACTGTGGCGGCAGCGTATCCAAGACCATCTTATAGCGGCCGTTCAATACGTGAAGATTTTGATCGAGCGTTCCGGCAAGGATCGTGACTCCGGAGCGGGTTCCGTTTTGCTGGAGGCCTTCCCTGTCATCTTTTGCCGATCACAGTCCGCTTGCGAGCGTCTTTTGCGGCGATTGCTAGCTAGAAGAAGCGGGTTTGACGATTACTCGAGTCCCGAACCTGACAAATGGATTCCTCTTATTCTACTACTCAGCCGGGAAACATGGTGCTTTGGGGGGAGATTTAGGGCGTTTGGGCAACAGGCCGTCAAGCACTGACCCTTTTCGCTATTTAGTCATTCCGGTTCGCGGGGTAGGTTGAAAGCAGTTTTTTGGCGTATGAAGTTATTGTTTTTTAACAATTTGACTGGAGCCTTCGCTTCAGGGCAAACTTCGGAATGAGCATCGTCTTCCAAGAACTGGACTTTCGTCCAACTCCGATCGGTGATCTTGTGTTGCGACGACGTCGGATCCCCCAATTGCCAGATCGCGATATCTACGAAGTGAAACTTGGCGACGATTTCCTGATGTCGAGTTTGTTTTACGAAGCGGAGCGTCAACTTGCTAAACTGGGCTTGGCCGCTTTGGAAGGAGAAGACCTCGACGTAGTTGTAGGCGGCCTCGGCTTGGGGTACACCGCCGTTTCCGCTTTGGAGGATGCTCGGGTATCCTCTCTCGTCGTCGTGGAATACCTTGAGGGCGTGATCGCGTGGCACCGGAATGGATTGGTTCCTCTAGGCGAGACATTGTCGAACGATCCTCGCTGCCGCTTGGAACAGGCTGATTTTTTCGCATTGTCTCGTAGTGTAGAGAAAAGCTTCGAGTCAAAGTATCCAGATAAAAAGTACGATTCCATTTTATTGGACATCGATCACACGCCAACGAATGTGCTTTGCCAGACCAATGCTCGTTTCTACACTGAGGAGGGTCTGGCAGAACTTGCCCGGCATTTGAAGCCTAAGGGCGTTTTCGCCATCTGGGCGGACGGCCTGCCCGAATCGTTTTTCACCGATCGCTTGGCCAAGGTATTCGCCAGTGCCGAATCTCACATTATTGAATTTGATAACCCCATAACTGGCGGTACATCTACCGGCGCAGTCTACGTGGCTCGAATGAGCGTAGGGTAGTGCCGCGGGGTAGGTGATAGGGGAACGTATTACCCATTTGCGCGCGTTGTACTGAGCCCCAGTCCGTCCTTCAGAAGCGGGGCTGCCGAAAGCGAGCTTGATAATTGATAGCTCGTCTACTTTGATGGTGGGACATGGGTCGGTTTTTTGTAATGGATACAAGAATACGTGTTAAGTTAAGTGCAATTCCCACTCTTGGTGGTAACTAAAGTATTATGAGAAAATTCGCAATTAAATGGGCAATGTATCGAGAAAAGAGGGCGACTCTCTTTCAGGTTTGGACGTTTGCAATAGGAGCTTTGGCTTTTGTTGCAATTGGTCTAATAGAGTACATCGAATCTAAAGATATTCTTGGCCTGTTCATCGTGGCTGGCGGTATCATTATCGCTCTTCGATCGCTTGAGCTATACGGCTTCTCTGAGTTGCTAAAGGAGCTCAGGGCGGAATTGCGCAAAAGTCGAGAGAGCTAATCTAGACCTCCTATTAGGTGTGTCCTAGCGACTTCATGCGAGAGTTTTTATTCGTACGCTTAGGAGTGTTCTGCGCGTATATTAAGTTCGTGTTCTTTCCGTCCCTAGTAGGTGAATCTTACCGTTTCAAAGTGGTCGCCTACTGGTATGAATGTTGAGCTACCTGATAACGAGTACTTTGCCTGCGAGTTTGCCTTCGGAGATGCAGGGCCAGTCGTCGGTGCGGAATGGGGTAGCTGGGAGTCCGGCTTGGTTGTAGAAATTGCAGTCGGCGGGGTTGTCGGCCCAGGCGTAACGTACGGCGACGGGCTTCCCGACGGCGTCGCAGCGGAGGATTACTTGGTCGCCTTCGATAGTGGCTTGGGCCCAGTGGAAAATCCGGTCTTCGCCTGCTAGGGCGAAGTTGTTGAGTGGGGCGTTTGTGGCTTTGGTATTGAGGTCGGCGTCGCCGACACGTTTGGCACTGAGTAGTCCACCGCCGATGTGATTGAAGGAGAGGCGGATGCTTTGCCCTTCGATTTTCAATTGGCGGAAGGTGGGTCCACTGTATTCGATGTCGCGGCTGTAGTCTTGGGCGAGTGCGATTTGGGCGAGGCGCTCGCCAGGGAGCTGTTTGTTTTTCGGATGAACATTGCCGTCTTGGTTGGTATCGATGATGACCGCGACTTCGATGAACAGATCGTTTTGGGCAGAGAGGGTTTGGGCTTCGCGAAGCTCGGCTATGGCACTGTCGCCTGGAGTGGCTTGGCTTTTTCTGAGGTCGGGCAATTGGACTTGGTAGAATTTGAAATCGTCTTGCTCGAAGCGTTTACGCCATTCGGCGACCATGGCGGGAAAGAGCGACCGGTACTGGTGGCCTCGATCCATGTTCGCTTCTCCTTGGTACCAAACGACTCCTTTGAAGGCGAATGGAAAGAGAGGCGCAAGCATGCCGTTGTAACATCCGCCTGGATACGTACGAGCATTGGAGGGTATGGCACTTGTGTCACCTTTTAGTGATTTGTGTAGATGCTTTTCTCGTACGGAGGAATCGCCCCAGTTGGCTTCAACTTCTTTCCATAGTTTTACGGTTGGGGAGAATTGGGAGCTTTGGAGGGTTTGGTTGGAAACCCAGCATTCGACGCTGGTGCTGCCTTGGGCGCACATGATGAGGCCGATTGGAATATCGGTTTCCTTATGAATACGTTGTCCGAAGAGATAGCCGACGGCGGTGAAATTTGGCGTGGTTTTTGGAGAGCTGGGAGCCCAGGCGGCTTTGAAGCTACTAGCGAGTTCGGTTTGGACGCGTAGCGGTATTGAAAGAAGGCGAAGATTCGGATGCTGGCTGTTTGCGATGATTTGTTCGGATTCGGTGGTTCCTTTGAGACCGAATTTCATGTTGGACTGACCGGAACAGATCCAGACGTCGCCAACGAGAATGTCGCTGAGAGTGACTGTGTTGGTGCCAGAAAATTCCATGCTCTGAGGGGTTTTATTCAGGGCTAGCGGTTTGAGCTGGACACGCCAGGAGCCGTTATTGTCGGCTTTGGCTCGGCGAGTCTGCCCGGCGAATTTAACGATCACTTTTTCACCTGGAGCGGCTTCGCCCCAAACTGGGACTGCTTTGTTGCGTTGCAAAACCATGTGGTCGGTAAAGACGGAAGCGGGTTTGACATCGCCGAATACGGTGTAGGGCAAAACAAAGGAGATGGTGCAGAGGAAGAGCTTTTTGAGATGTTTCATCGTGTTTTCGTAGAGAGGGGAGATGCGGCTAGAGGAGGTCCTTTATTTGTTCGTTTAGTTTTTCGGCCCAGCGTGTTGCGCCGTCAATACCTAGGTGGGCCTGATCTGGAAACTCATCTCGCTAACTGGGGAAAATTCGGACCCTCAGCTGGCTGGCAGAAAATGAAAAGCGATCCCAAATGGGCAAACAGTACTTCGCGCAATACAGCTCGTTTCCTTACGCCAAAACTTTACTCGGAACTCTAAGAGCCTATTAAATAAATCGGAATAAACACTACAATTGAACTCCAATACGGTTAATTCGTTTTGTAGGTCGTCTCGCTGAGGCGACATCTCATCCTAATAGGCGGGTCAGCGACCCTCCCTACAGTTTAGCTGCTCGAAGCAATTGGACTTCTTAAACAGTCTCTAAGCAGGTGGATGAAGATAGGCTGATATCTGCATCTCGCCTGTATTTGAATTTAGGATATAGATTCGATCCCGTTCGCTCTAGGGCGGGATGGACAAAATCTGGAACGAACTTTTTGGTGGTAGGCCGAGATCATCCTGATCCGCCGCGTCTTTCGAGCTGCGCCAATGGGTCGGCTTGAGGATGTGCATCCACAGCGGGTCGGGACGATCTCGCCCTACCGTATTAAATAAAAAGGGCTGGCCCCTGCTTTTTTCTCTGAGACGAATTGCCCTGTATAAAGTTGGCCTGGCGTTGACTCTTCCCCTGCCTATCGGCGATGATCGCGGTCTATGACGAATTCCGATCCGAAGCGTATCGCCTTTATCGGTGCTGGCGACATTTCGCTCCTTCATGCCGAAGCCATTGCCGCCTGCCCGGGCGCAGAGCTGGCGGGGTTGTGGTCCATCGATGCCAAGTTGAACGAGGAAAAAGCCGAGCGATTCGGATGTTCGATTTATGAATCGGCGGAAGCTTTAGTGGCAGACCCATCGCTAGACGCCGTCTTCATCCTAACCAATCTCGAGACTCACACCGGCTACGCCACTCTCGCCATGAACGCCGGGAAAGCTGTGCTGATCGAAAAGCCCGTGGCTCCCAATATCTCTGAGTTGGAGGGACTCAAAGCCTGTGCAGAGAAAAACGACGTCATCCTATGTCCCGGTCACAACTACATCCATGAGCCGTCCCTGCACCGCACTCGCGAGCTCCTCCAAAGTGGTCGACTTGGTAAGCTTGTCGCCATCTACATCCACTATCACATCCATCACCCCGAGGAAGTAGCTCGTCGCTATCCCGGTGTTATCCGGCACATCCTTACCCATCATGGCTATATTCTGGGCTATCTCGTCGAGCCCGATAACACGCCGGTCGCCGTGTCTGCGATGAAATCCGTCGTCCACTACGACGAATTTCAAGGGGAAGACCTCACCATGGTGAACCTACGATTGAAGTCCGGAGCCCTGGCTCATTTTTGCGCCGATTTCGCCGCCGACGATAATTCTTCTGATCCCTGGACGTTTGTCGTCAAAGTCATCGGTACCGATGGAGCGACCCGTTTCAGTTATCGTGACTGGGTCGAGAACAAACCAGGTGTCGTCCATTCCCATACCTGGTCCGCCTATGGCTGGCACATCCGCGAAGAAGTCCGTCACTTAGTAGAGGAATGCCTCGGCAAAGGCGCGACGCCGCTTTCGACAATCGACGACGCCATCACTGCTCAGCGAATCATCGAAGCCAGCGAACAATCCGCAGCCGAACGGCGCGAGATCGATCTGTGAACCGTAACGAGAGCGTCTTCATCGCGCCTGAAGTAGAGCTCGTAAGGCAGTTTGTCATAGGCTGACCAAAGTCTGAATACGAACATTACTGATGGAATATTGGCCGACCTGAGGGAAGTGGCTTCTGCGTGTCTGGGCTTATTTTAGTAGCGGTCACTGAACGATGTAATTGTTTAGCGCCTTCAACGAAAATAGCCGCTCGAAGATCGGCCGGTACCTTTTGAATACCTCGGAGTGTGCTCCGGGGATGCTTTATTGACGCAATAGCGCGAGTGTTTTGTCGAGGACGTCGCGAAGAATCCAGGCTTTTTGTGTATCGTTGTTGGTTGTATCGATTTCGTTTAGGGCACGGCGAAGCATCTCTACAGCAGGAGCCGGCGTACCGGGCATGGCAATAAGACCAGTGCAGGCGACCTCGTAGATGGCGGCACAGGCAGCAGGACTCCCTTGGTTGAAAAGGGGAACGCCCTTCGCTATCGCGAGTTCGATGAGCCTTAGCGGTTGCTCCACGAGGTCGTTTGCAGGGGAAAGGGAAGGCTCTTTCGCGGACTCATTCCGCGACACGTCCTCAACGCTTTTCACATATTCGACTTCTAGTCGGAAGCGTCCAGGCTTTTTATCAGAGAGAGTGAAGCCGATTGAGGTGATGGTTGAGGGGGCCAATTTCGCGCTTCGCAGGGAGCGCCCGAAGGATTGGGCAACGAATTTGTTCAACGGTAGGAAAACCGCTTTCCATTCGTTTTCGACAGTTGTGAATGAGGCGCGGAAGGAGCCGGCCATCTGTTGTCTACTAGAGCGCAGATCGAGGTTATAGGTCCGGCCATCGCCGCGTACACGCAGCTCGATTCCCGTCGCTTCTCCGAGGTTCAGTTTACTCGCACGGTTGCGGATAGAGACGAAGCCTCCATTATTGGCAAGTGACAGTTTACCGGAAAATAGCAGATTCCCGTCGCTCGTTTGTTCGAAGGCGCTTTGGGAAACTCCGCCCATGACGGAATCGTTTACGACTGCCCAATCTTGAAAGACGTTGGGATCTTCGAAAGAGGCGATCGTAGTTGCCTTCAGCATAATCGAAGAATGACTTACGACGAATGCTAGTCCTAGAGCGACAGCAAACTTTCGTGCTTTGTTGAGCCTGTAGGAACGGTCAAGGCTCCCGCTTTCGGTTGTTTTCTGACGTGACATTGTATTTCCTTTAATTTTCTCAGCAGTTCCGTACTTGCATGGTTTTAGGAGCAACGAACAACGTCACCTTCCGAAGGCGCCAAAACGGAGGATGGGTTTTTATTTCCCTATACTAGTTCATTGGTTGCTGACAAAAGAGAACCTCAAGAATTAACGCCACTGACCTCAAATGATCATTCATCTGCTTCCAGCATAGAGCTATGCTCGCTCTGGAGTTCATATAGTTGTTCGATCACATGCGCCAACTTCTCTCCACTATGCGTTAGAGTGTATTCAACATGTGGAATGTTTTCTTCAAATTCTTCACGGGAAATCAACTTGTAATCCAACAGTTGGCGGAGGCGCTCATTTAAGACCTTCGTCGAAATGCCTGGAATATAGCGCTCAAGTTTTCCCGGGCGACTCACGCCCTGATGGATCGCGCTAACCACTGCAGCAGACCATTTACAGCCAACCACATCCTCTAGGCTTCGATATGCTCGGCGCTCATCAAGCGTCAGGTGTTTTTTCTCCATAATCCTTTTAGTTTAGCAAAAACGAACATCCTGTCCAGTGGGAACAAAATGGTAAGTGGCCACCGTTTTGTGCCCTCTTTCGCTTTTCCAGAACCATGATAGTCTAAAAATACAAGAGCACGATGCTGCTTGTTGCGGAAACATCCGCATACGACTAAACCTAAAATCCATTATTAGAATCATGAAAACAAAAGCCACCTTCTACCATGCCGGCTGCCCTGTCTGCGTTAGCGCCGAACAATCGCTCACCACAGTTCTCGATCCGGGAAAAATCGACCTGGAGATCATTCATCTGGGTGAACAACCTCAGTGCATTGAAACGCTGAAAGTGCCGGCGTTGAATCGGTCCCCGCCTTAGTCTTGGGCATGGACACGCTACACATTAATTTCGGCGCTGCCTTGGCTGACCTTAAGTAGCATACAGAGAACGACCGTTTCGAGGCGGTCGTTCTTTTTTAGATTTAGCACGGAGGCGCCGGACCTTCTTATCTGCCTAGAAATTCAGTAAATAATGGGTCAAGCGATTTGTCAAATGGGGGAGGGTAATGAATAACGTCACTCCTCCGAAGGCGTAAACACCTGTAGCGCCAGTCCTACATTGAAAATGCTCTCTATTTAACAATCCCTAATCCTATTAGATCTCTGGCTAGTAGTTGATAATTGAATATCGTCCCGCCTTAGTCTTTAGTTGCTTATTTGAAATAGCTTGCGAGTGATGGTTTATGGGCAGGGCGATAACGAGTGAGATGTGTGTGAAGTGCGCTGGGTGTTGCAGCAATTTTCCTTTTGTCGTGTTGTCGACGGACGAGATCGGAGCCTTGAGCAAATTTACAGGTTTGGATGCGGATGCGTTTTTGGATTCAGACAGAGGATCATCCCCTCGCCGTTTCCTGAAGCATCAGAAGAGTGGAAGCTGCGTATTTCTCAGAGAGGCTGCGGGGAATAAAGTCTGTAGCGTCTATGAAGCGAGACCCAGCGTTTGCCGAAGTTATCCCTTCACCCCAGTTCAGCACAAGGTCTGTGAAGAGGCATTTGATAACGTTTCGAGTTTGGGTGACTGATGAAGCTCTTCGCGGAAGAAGCGAGAAATGGTTTTGATTCAGAACACATGTATTTGAATTTTAGATGTATAAAAACGAACCTTCCGCGCAACGCAGTGTAGCGATAATCGTTGTACCAGCGGATCCAGCGACGTAGGAGCGATGTTAATTTTGACTGTTCGGCTTTTCGTTCTGGTCATGAGTCGGACTGGGAGTAATGGTCCGCCGATTATGGGTCGAGAGATGTGCTACAAGTGTAACAGGCCGCAGCAGCTTTGCTGGTGCGGACAGATCACACCGATGGCTACTCGCACGAAATTTGTAATTCTTATGCACCCGTATGAGAACCGGCAGATCAAGTTGAACACCGGGCGACTTACCCATTTTTGCTTAGCTGACAGCGAGCTGTATGTTGGGGAAAGCTTCGATGAGCACAAGGCGGTGCAGGCTTTGATCAATGATCCTGGTAACTATCCCGTTCTACTTTATCCAGGGAAAGGCGCCCGGGATCTGTCGAAAGGTGAACTGCATGCCTCGGACTTCTCCGGTCGACGACTCGTCGTTTTTCTGCTCGATGCCACTTGGCGACTTGTCCGTCCTATGCTGCGCTTAAGCCATAGCTTGCAGCAGTTGCCGAAGATTATGTTTTCGAATGCGACGCCGAGTCGCTACGTTATCAAGCGCCAACCGGAACCGGAGTGCCTCTCAACTTTGGAAGCTACGCATGAATTGCTTCTAGCTTTGGACCGAAGTGGCTTAGATCATTATTCGATGCCGGAGCAACTCCTCACTCATTTTATGAGAATGCAGGAATTTCAGGTGAAATGTGCCGAAGAGAATCGCCGGGTGGACTATGTTCCTCGCAAGCCTCTCGAGTTGCCGCTCGAAACCGCGAGAGGTGAGGCAAGCACTCCCTCGAAGCGTCGCAGGATTTTCCATACAGCCTCTCGAGATTCATTGCCAACTGAGGGTTGATGGGCGATCTGATCTCTTACGCTTCTCGAAAAACCTAACCCTATGGATATTCCTTATCAAAAACTTGAAACTGAAATACTTCGCGCGGTTATCGTGGAGTTTGTGACCCGCGAGGGCACGGATTATGGTGACCGGGTTTTTTCTCTCGATGAAAAAATTGCCGCAGTTCAACTTCAGCTCGAAGACGGAAGTGCTCGGATCGTATATGATACTGAAAGCGAGACGTGCAACGTCGTCGCTGTTCGTTAGGCTTGGTGGGCCCAGTTAATTTGGGAGCTCTCAGAGTAGTGCGTGACGTCGCTGAGGCGAGGGAATAATGGATATAGAGTGTTAATCCTTATTCGAATTAAATGTATTCAAATATTGAGGTATATCAATAAGTACAGCCTGCCCCTTGTCGTTTATTTTTCTGCCTGAAAAGCTGGATATCAAGTTTTAAGTACTGACCCATTTAGTTGTTTACTGACCCATTTGGTTGTTTCTGGATTCTTAAAGGGCTCGTTCTCTGGTTCATTTTTTGCGGGACAAAAAGATGACGTGGGAGTCGCTAGCAGGTCACTCTCTCAAAATTCAACCACTGACCAAATTGGCTGTTTTCAATTGAAGCGTTAGCCGTACCGCTCGACCAACAAATCCGTAATACCTGCGAGTGCAGCTAGGACGCGCGATTTCTAACTTGAGTAGGTTGAGTCCAATCTTTGATTTATGACGTAAATCTAATTGAAAGAATTGAATAGCCCATGAATAATTTGTCCAACTCGAAGCTGCTGCACGACGCCTTTCTGGAATATCGCTTTCCCTGTGGGGCGAGTTACTACGATCTGTTCTATGTCGGGTCTGGCCATTATGTCGGTCGGACTTGCTTGATTGATTGCGTGGACGTCAGATCGGGAGGATCGCGATGAGGGTTTTGTTTACGGGCGGAAGCGGCAAGGCAGGGCGGCATGCTGTGTCGTACCTTATCGCGCAGGGACACCGCGTGCTGAATGTGGATAAGGTACCGCTGGAGGTCGATGGCGTCGACAACCGGATAGCCGATATTACCGATGCCGGCCAGATGTACGACGTAATGGCTTCCTATGCTGGCAGCGACGAGATGCTGCCGGGAACCGGCGTGCCGAAATTCGATGCGGTGGTGCACTTCGCGGCCGTGCCGCGGATGCTGCTCACCTCGGATAATGAATGCTACCGAGTCAACACGCTGGGTACCTACAATGTGATCGACGCAGCCTTGAAGATGGGGGTCCGGAAGATCGTTTTCGCCTCGTCCGAAACGACCTATGGGATTTGCTTTGCCGATGGCGAAGTTAAGCCTGATTACCTGCCCATCGACGAGGAGCACGCTACCGTGCCAATGGATAGCTATGCAATGTCGAAGGTGGTCAACGAAGCTACAGCGCGATCGTTTCAACGGCGTTCGGGCGCGGACATCTATGGGCTGCGCATCAACAATGTGATCGAGCCGCACGAGTACAGCGAGAAATTTCCGGCTTACCTGGACGAACCGCGGCTTCGGTTGAGAAATATCTTCGCCTATATCGACGCCCGCGATTTAGGGCAGATGGTGGATTTGTGCTTGAAGACCGATGGACTGGGGTTCGAGGTCTTTAACGTCTCGAACGACGATCATTCGGTGAACCGGACAAGCGATGAGCTTCGTGCCGAGTTCTATGCCCGAGTCCCTTTGGCTGAGGGCCATGGGATTCAAGAGACGTTCTATTCTAACGCCAAGGCCAAGCGGATGCTGGGGTTCCAGCCAGAAAACAGCTGGCGGAGGTACCTCGACGATCCGCGAAACGCTTGAGCGCGTTTCTTCTTAGGCATAGCTTAGGATTTCTCCTTAATAGAGAATCCCGTGTTCCTTAGCCAGGCGATGGTCGACAGGCTGGCAACTCCGAAGCGATCATTCGTCGCCACTACCTCAAGATGGTCGCGGAAAACGAGGCCAAGCAGTTCTGGGGAATAAAACCTGAGTCCTGAAAAAGATCGTTCTCTAGTATAGTTTTTGTGATACAAGAAGGTGAGACGATAGTCGCTAGCCGGTTATTTCTTCTTCGCCGACAGCGGCTTGTCGGCGACGTAGATCATGTAGGCTCCACGCTTAGAGGATGCGTAGACTTTGGCCGGGACCGCTTTAACCGTAAAGCCAACCTTCCTCAGCATTTTTTCAATCGCGACATCAGCGCACGCGAACCAAATCGCCGCACGACCGCCAGGGCGCAGCGCATTAAAGATGTCTTGTATCCCGAGCTTCTCATAAAGCTGATGGTTTTCAACCTTCACCATGGCGGTAGTGTTGTTGTCGATATCGAGCGCGATAACATCATAAGGCGTCTCTACTGATCGCGCAATCACGGCCCGCACGTCTTCCTCGAGCACTTCAACGCGAGGGTCTTTGAGCGCCTCGCCGTTGAGGTCGGCCATAAACGTACGGTTCCACTCCACAATCTCCGGAAACAACTCCACGACGTGCACGGTCGCCTGTGGCCCCGTCGCTTGCAGGACACTCTCCAAGGTGAAACCCAAACCGAGTCCACCAATCAGTACCTTAGGTTTTTGG
>JBNMOQ010000158.1:0-11893 GCA_051275055.1 Candidatus Pelagisphaera sp. | reverse complement strand
CATTTGGCGCGTTATCCGTCGCCATAATGGGAATACACGATGCTCCAAAGGTTGCCATTATTTTCATCGGTACGTTCTTTCAACAAGTTCTGGTTGTCGCCAATACAACTCGAAAACTGGACGTTTCACTAATAGAAGCAGCCCAGACGCTTGGAGCAAAAAAAATAAGGTTGCTTACCAAGGTCGTAATTCCAGGAATTCTTCCCGACCTATACAAAGACATGCGCATCCTACTCGGCTGGGCCTGGACCTATTTGATCGTCGCCGAAGTAGTGGGCACCAGCACCGGAATTACCTGGTTTATCAATCAGCAAGGCAAATACCGTATCTATGAAAACGTCTATGCCGCAATCATGATGATCGGCATAATCGGACTGAGCACGGATCTCTTTCTAGCCTGGCTCAGCAAACACCTATTTCCTTGGACCAGCCACAGGCAAAGTAAAACCTCTCTCTTCATCTACCGGCTCTTCGGTCCCGTCAACCAAACTGTATTCGCATCCAAATGACGCAACCGCTAGAGCTTCCCAGCTACTTAGATCAATCGCCCGAGGTTAAAGCTCGTTTCGAAAAGCTGAACCAACGCGAAACGATCCTGGAAATCAAGGACCTCACTAAAACCTTTGAATCGAACGATGGCATAGTCACCGCGCTAAATAAAATTTCCTTTCAAGCTCGTCGTCGCGAATTCGTTTGCGTCATCGGCCCCTCTGGCTGCGGAAAATCTACCTTTATTCGAATACTAGCAGGCCTCGAGACGCCAACCTCGGGTCAGGTCCTTCTTGACGGCAAAGCGGTTTCCGATCCCGGACCCGATCGTGGAATGGTCTTTCAAGGATACACGCTCTTTCCCTGGCTCACCGTCAAGGACAACGTCATGTTCGGACTGACGATGTCTGGACACGGGTCTACCTCCGCAGGAAGCCAAGCCATGCAGTGGATAGACCTGGTCGGCCTGAGCAAATTCGCCAACGCCTATCCCAATCAACTTTCCGGCGGCATGAAGCAACGAGTTGCCATCGCGCGGGCCCTAGCTAATCAACCGCGCATCCTGCTCATGGATGAGCCCTTCGGAGCGCTCGACGCCCAGACACGAGCCCAAATGCAGTCCTACTTGCTGCAGATTTGGAAAAACGTCGACATCACCATTCTCTTCATCACCCACGATCTCGACGAAGCCATCTACCTCGCCGACCGGATACTCGTGCTCAAGGCTCACCCCGGAGAAGTAGAGGAAATCATAGAGGTTCCCGTGCCACGGCCAAGGTCGCCAGAACAATTTATCTCGCCCGAATTTCTCGCGACAAAAAAACGAATCGAAGAACTCATCCACCCAAAGAGCCAAGACGACCCCCAAGAATTGCCTATGATCCGAATGACGCAAAGCGGAGATGATATAGAGTAATACTTTTTTCCTTAATTGTAATACTATTATTGACAGCGGAATCGAGCGGAAGTCAGAGTCAATCGATCAAATACCGATGAAAAAAGATACTGCAGAACGCATCAGCATGACCCTCCCGGCCTCAACCTTGGAGCAGCTTGACACCATGATCGAGCAACGCGGATTCTCAAATCGATCTCAGGCTATAACGGAAGTTATCCATAAGGAAATCGTCGCCTATAACAGCCAGCTTGGCGACTCTATCATGGCCGGTACGATCACGCTTTTCTATTCTCAATCGCGCTCCGCATTGGCCGGCAGATTAGCTCAAATCCAGCGTGATTATATTTCCGAAGTTATCAGTTCTCTACACGTGCAACTAGAAAACGAACATACAATGGAGGTCATTCTCGTACAAGGCCCAGGAAATAAGCTCAGGCAAATCGCCGACTCGCTCATTACCTGCAAGGGCGTGAAAACCGGGAGCCTAAACCTCAGCACCGCAATCCTTCCTCCTATTCACAGTAAGTAGATCGAACTTAGCCTGAACAAAAAGGCTTTCTCCCCTTTCCTTTACTATGTCACAAGAAATCCTATACACCAAAACCGTCATTGGCGGCGGCATGTGGTCCAATGTCATCAGTCGCGGGAAAACGCTCCGCCTTACTGACATCGAAGGCGGCGCAAACGTAGGAACGCTCCTCTACAATGAAGCCCAACCGATCGAACGCTACAACATGCCGGACACCTTGAAGGGGCAGCACATCTTCTACCTAACGGCTCCCTACTGTATCCATTCTGACATGGGGCGCATCTTTTGCTCCATCACCGAGGATACCGCAGGCTGGCACGATACGGTTTGTGGTTGCAGCTCCGCCGACACCGTCTTGGAAAAATACGGCGAGCTCAACTACCAAGATGCTCGAAACGATTTCCACCGAAATGCTCGCGAAAACTTTCTAATAGAACTCGGAAAATGGGGGCTCGGTCAAAAGGACATCGTTCCAAATCTGAATTTTTTCTCTAAAGTAGTAGCAGACGAAAACGGAGCTTTGAGCTATATCGATGGGGCTTCCCAAGCCGGTTCGCATATCGATCTTCGATTCGAAATGGATACCCTAGTCATACTGAATACCTGCCAGCACCCGCTCGATTCGAATTCCGAATACGCCCCCAAACCCGTTCGCCTAGAGGCATTCAAAAGCGAAACACCCGCAGCCAACGATGCCTGCCGACTTTCGCGTCCCGAAAATGAACGGGCTTTCACTACAACCGAAGACTACTACGCCCTTCGAGGCTAGTCTCCTTAGGCGATCAATCACTATTTCCTATGCTCCAAGAAAGCTCACTCGATCCGGCTCAAGCCGCCTATCAAAACACTGTCCTCGCCGGAGACCACTGGATGCGAGAAATAAAGAAAGGCCAAACCTTTCGCATTCTAGATTTAGAAGGTAACCAAGCTGCGGATACTCTTTTCTTCAATGCTCATGACCCATCGGATCGCTACAGCGCGTCCGACACAATCCAACGCCAGGCCAATCTTTACCTAAGTGTCGGAACGCGTCTCATTTCAACCGAAGGCAATACCTTACTCACGATCGTAGCCGATACCTGCGGACGGCACGACACCGTCGGTGGCGCTTGCTCCCGAGAGAGCAACACGATGCGCTACGCCCCCGAGAATGAACCCATGCACGCCTGCCGCGACAGTTTCCTTTGCGGGGTGCAAAGCTGGGGCCACGGCCTCGATAAGCGCGACATCACCTGCAACATCAATTTCTTCATGAACGTTCCTGTAACGCCCGAAGGCAAATTGACCTTCGAGGATGGATTAAGCGCTCCAGGTCGCTATGTTGAAATGCGAGCGGAAATGGACGTCATCGCCCTTATCTCAAACTGTCCGCAGCTCAACAATCCCTGCAACGCCTACAATCCCACTCCCGTCCAAGTCCTCATTTGGGACTAAATTGCGACTCGCTTTCCAATGCTCACAAAAGTTCTAATCGCCAATCGCGGCGAAATCGCCTGTCGCGTAATTCGCACGCTCGCCAAAATGGGAATCGACTCGGTCGCCGTCTATTCGGATGTCGATCGATACGCTCCCCATGTTTCCATGGCTACGGAATCCGTTCGGCTAGGCCCCGCTCCTGTCAAAGAGAGCTACCTGAATATCAACGCGATCCTAGAAGCCGCCCGCTCCACTCAAGCGCAGGCCATTCATCCTGGGTACGGATTGCTTAGCGAAAATGCTGACTTCGCCGAAACTTGCGAACGAGAGGGTTTCGCTTTTATTGGCCCGACTCCGGATCAGATGCGCTCTTTCGGGCTCAAGCACAGGGCTCGCGAAATTGCGATCGCCCACAACATCCCACTCCTCCCCGGGAGCGACCTAATCGAAAACGAAACCGAAGCGTGTTCCCGTGCCGCCGAAATCGGCTATCCCGTCATGCTCAAGTCTACTGCCGGTGGCGGCGGCATTGGGATGAGCCTTTGCTGGAACGAAACGGAGCTGAAAGACGGTTACGAATCGGTAAAGCGGCTGAGCGAGAACAATTTCGCCAATAGCGGACTCTTTCTTGAAAAATACGTCCAACGGGCACGCCATATCGAAGCCCAAATTTTCGGTGACGGCGAAGGCAAAGTCATCGCGCTCGGCGAACGCGATTGCTCGGTCCAACGTCGCAATCAGAAAGTCATCGAAGAAACGCCTGCCCCTGCAATCAGCGACTCCCTTCGTCAAAATCTTCTGGATACCGCCGTCCAACTAGGAAAGGCCGTCAATTACCGTTCGGCTGGAACCGTAGAATTCGTTTACGATGTCGACAAATCCCAATACTACTTCCTTGAAGTCAACACGCGTCTACAAGTAGAGCATTGCGTCACCGAAGAGGTCACAGGCGTCGATCTGGTCGAGTGGATGATTCGCCAAGCGACTGGCACGATGGAGGACTTGGACGCCCTTACCGTAACGCCCAAAGGCTGCGCTATCCAAGCGCGTCTCTACGCCGAAGACCCGAATAAGAATTTTCAACCATCCTCCGGGCTCCTGACGCAGGTTCGTTTCCCAGAAGATGCTCGAGTCGATACTTGGATCGATACGGGAACTGAAGTTTCCGCCTACTACGATCCCCTTCTTGCGAAAATCATCGTTCGAGCCGACGACCGGGACCAGGCCATCGATTCCCTTCGTGCCGCCCTCGAATCAACTCGTATCGACGGAATCGAAACCAATCGCGAATACCTCGCCCAAATCGCAGACGCTTCCGCTTTCCGCCAAGCGGAACACACTACCAAATTCTGCAATACGCTCTCCTATACCCCCCACACCATAGACATCCTAGAACCGGGCACCCAAACGATGATCCAGGATCATCCAGGGCGCGTAGGTTATTGGGATATCGGCGTTCCACCTTCAGGCCCTTTCGATTCGTACGCATTTCGAATCGCCAATAAAATTCTAGGGAACGCTGCCCAAGCATCCGGATTGGAAATCACCGTACGTGGACCCCGGATACGCTTCAATCGCGACACCACGATTTGCCTGACCGGATCGAAAACGAACGCCACGCTAAACGAGAGACTCGTTCCATTCTGGACTGCAATCAAGATCTCCGCAGGGGACGAACTCGTTTGTGGACAGGTCGAGAACAACGGCTGCCGCTCCTACCTCGCGATCCAAGGCGGCTTCGATACTCCGGAATATCTCGGCAGCCAATCAACCTTCACCTTAGGCCAGTTTGGCGGTCATTGCGGACGCGTCCTCATGGCAGGCGATGTCCTTCATTTTCACGAAGCTGAAAACGAACTCGTTCAATCCATCGATCCGGAACTCATTCCCGTTTACGAAAGCAATTGGGACATTCGCGTCCTCTACGGACCGCATGGCGCTCCGGATTTTTTCACCAACGAGGATATTGATACCTTTTTCGCCACAAACTGGGAGGTACACTACAATTCCGCCCGCACCGGCGTCAGACTCATCGGACCCAAACCAAATTGGGCGCGAACCGATGGAGGCGAAGCCGGTCTTCATCCATCGAATATTCATGACAACGCCTACGCGATCGGAACCGTAGACTTCACCGGCGACATGCCGGTAATCCTCGGACCAGACGGCCCGAGCCTTGGAGGATTCGTTTGCCCGGCTACCATTATTCAAGCTGACCTATGGATGATGGGCCAACTGAAACCCGGCGATACGATTCGGTTTCGAAAAGTCGATCAAACCGTCGCAACGCAAGCGGAACTTGATCGAGAAACGTCCCTTGTAGATATCGAAAAACAAATCCACGTAGCCCAAAAACCAAGCCCCAACTCTCGCAACTTCTCTTCAGAACAAGCGATTCTAGAGCTCAACGATTCAACCAACGAAAACCGCCCGGCAGTTTGCTATCGACGCTCTGGCGACAAGTATCTGCTTGTCGAATACGGTGAAATGGTTCTCGATTTAAACCTGCGATTTCGGGTCCACGCTCTAAAAGAAGCGATTCTCCATTCCAAAACGCCAGGCATCCTCGAGCTCACCCCAGGCATCCGTTCGCTCCAGATTCACTACGATAGTCTCGCTCTTTCTTTAGGCAAATTGATCGATACGCTTAAAGCAATCGAAGAAGCGCTCCCGCCAATCGACCAGATGCGCGTTCCTACCCGCACGGTTCACCTGCCGCTTTCATGGGATGACGAAGCCACTCGCCTCGCAATTCGGAAATACGAACAATCCGTTCGAAAGAACGCGCCTTGGTGCCCAAGCAATATCGAGTTTATCCGGCGTATCAACGGACTGGATTCGATCGACCAAGTGAAGGACATCGTGTTCAACGCGAACTATTTGGTAATGGGACTCGGCGACGTCTATCTGGGAGCTCCCGTCGCGACGCCGATCGATCCGCGTCACCGACTGGTCACGACCAAATACAATCCCGCCCGTACCTGGACTCCCGAAAACGCCGTCGGAATCGGTGGTGCCTATCTCTGCGTTTACGGGATGGAAGGACCCGGCGGTTATCAGTTCGTAGGCCGCACCGTCCAAATGTGGAATAAGTACCGCCAAACCAAGGATTTCAAAGAAGGCAAACCTTGGTTGCTTCGCTTCTTCGATCAAATAAAGTTCTATCAAGTCGAAGCAGACGAGCTGCTGGAAATGCGTGACGATTTTATGCACGGCCGATTCGAATTAAAAGTCGAAGAAGACACTTTCGACCTGAAACGCTACAATGCATTCCTCGACGAAAACCAGGATTCCATCCGAACCTTCAAAGCCTCTCAGCAAAACGCATTCGATGCGGAACGAGAACGCTGGGTCGCTTCCGGCCAAATCAGTTTCGAATCCGATCCGGCTACTGAAGGAGCAATCGAATCCGAACAAGCCATCCCCGAAGGATGCCAAGTCATTCCGACTCACGTCCCCGGAAACGTCTGGAAAATCTGCGTCCAGAAAGGTGATACAGTCAAAAAAGGCGACACCCTAGTGGTTGTCGAATCCATGAAAATGGAAATTAATATCGAAGCCACCTGCGACGGCTCAATCGAAGACATCCTCTGCGCCGAAGCAACACCGGTAAACAATGGTCAAATTCTAGCCTTAGTCCGAACCTGACTTCAAGGTAGCGGCCGATCTCCGTGCGGCCACAGCAAGCTAAAAAGATATGGCCGCTCGGAGATCGGCCGCACTAATTATACATGAATCTCACAGAACTTTCATTCGATACCGCAACGCTATCCGAAGGCTATTCCAATAACGCTTTTTCGATCTCGGAAATCATTCGCGAATCCTTGAGACGCATAAAAGAAGGCGACTCGAAGATCTGGATAAGCGTCGACACGGAAGCCAATCTCATAAAACAAGCAGAAGCGCTTGAAAAGACCGATCCAAACGCCCTCCCCCTCTACGGAATTCCATTTGCGGTAAAGGACAACATCGACGTTGCAAATCTTCCGACAACCGCAGCCTGTCCCGACTACAAATACTTTCCCCAAAACGATGCGAGCGTCATCTCCCAACTTCGGACAGCCGGAGCCATCCCCATCGGCAAAACCAACCTCGACCAATTCGCCACCGGACTCGTCGGCGTCCGCTCCCCCTACGGAATTCCCGGCAACGCCTTCGACCCCGAATACATTCCAGGAGGGTCCAGCGCCGGATCCGCAGTCAGCGTGGCACTCGGACAAGTTAGCTTTTCGCTCGGCACCGACACCGCGGGCTCCGGCCGCGTCCCCGCATGCTTCAACAACCTCGTCGGTCTGAAACCCAGCCGCGGATTGCTCAGTTCGACTGGAGTCATTCCCGCATGTCGATCCCTCGATTGCGTATCCATTTTTTCCCTTAATTCGGGCGATGCTCAAACAATCCTTCGAGCAGCTGCCCACTTCGACCCATCCGATCCATACTCGCGACGCGCCCCGAATCCCGCTCCGAGGTCGGGCGCACCATTGACCTTTGGAGTCCCCGAACCCACTCAGCTCAAATTCTTCGGTAACGACAGCTACATGGAAGCCTACCTTGAAGCAATCGAGCGCCTCGAGTCTTTGGGTTACCAAAAGCAGGTCGTCGACTTCGCTCCTTTCCTAGAAGCGGCTCGTTTGCTCTACGAAGGCCCTTGGGTAGCGGAACGATACTGGGCCATTCAGGACATAATGGAGAAGGCCCCCGAAATCCTCCACCCGACCACGCGAGCGATTATCGAAAACGGTCGCAACTACTCCTCGATCGATACCTTCGACGCCATCTACAAGCTGCAAGCTCTCAAATTACGGGCCGACGCGGCAATGCAAGAAATCGATTTTCTAGCTACCCCGACCGTCGGAACGCACTACACGATCGCCGAGGTCATAGACGACCCAATCACTCTAAATTCGAATCTTGGATACTATACGAACTTCATGAACCTTCTCGATCTGTCGGCTATCGCCACGCCGACAACAAAACTCGAAAACGGCATGCCTTTCGGGATTACGCTCGCCGCCCCCGCGTTCCAGGATGAATTCCTTCTAACAATAGCCGATAGACTGCACCAAGCCAGCGACTTGACCCTTGGGGCATCGAACGTTAAGCGTCACCACAATATAAAGCACTACGGGCCAAAAACCCGACCAATCGTCGTGTGCGGCGCTCACATGAGCGGATTGCCCCTCAATCATCAGCTTACGGAATTGGGGGCCACGTTTCAAAAGCGCTGTTCCACTGCTCCTAACTATCGCCTCTTCGCCTTGCCCAACACTGTACCTCCAAAGCCTGGCATGATACGCGATAACTCGAATGGAGTAGCTATAGAAGTAGAGGTATGGGACTTGCCGATCTCTCAATGGGGAGCCTTCGTCGATCAAGTGCCCAATCCTCTCGGAATCGCGACCGTAGAACTGGACGACGGAACGCATGCTAAAGGATTCATCTGCGAACACTGGGCAATCGAAGGCGCCAAAGAAGTCAGCCAATTTGGAAGCTGGCGGGCTTACGTCAAAACGCTCTGAGCGATTGTTGAAATCACTTAAAAACGAACCGCCGAAGGCGAAGACCCTACGACAAGGGAAAAGACTAGTCAGTCACGATAACCACTTCAATCGTCTCCTCGCGTTCCTCTCCATCGCGAAGGTAAACGAGCTCGATTGATGAACCTGGCTTCTTTTCGTCGAAGGCATTGTACATGTCATCGTAATTCCGAATCGGATCTCCATCGATAGACACAATAATATCCCCAATAATAATCCGTCCGTATTGGTCTCGAGACGTCCCCTTCAACCCAGCTTTCTCAGCCGGCGAATTGGAATACACTTCCCGCAAAACCACGCCTTCAACTCCAATCGATCGCGTTATCCGGTCTTCAAAAATCTCGATACCTATTCCCGACTGAACCGGCTTCCCGTGTTGAATAATCTGATTCACGATTCGATTGATCGTATTGGAAGGGACCGCAAAACCGATGCCAGTCGAATTTCTCAGAATCATCGTATTCATTCCAATCAATCGTCCCCGACTATCCAAAAGCGGTCCGCCGGAATTCCCAGGATTTATCGCCGCGTCCGTTTGAATCATATCGCGAATCGTCACTCCTTCCATCACCGACGGCATACTGCGGCTCAAAGCGGAAACGTTCCCAACCGTCAGCGTGTGGTCCAATCCATAAGGATTACCAATAGCTATCGCCTTTTGCCCAACCAATATTTCAGCAGAATTCGAAACCTTCTCACTAAAAGGAACTACATTGGTTTTGCGCAAATCGATTTTCAAAACCGCCATATCCTTACGTGGCTCGGCCCCAACGATATCCGCATTGTATGTCTTTCCATCGATCAGCGTAACCGCAACTCGAGTAGCCCCTTGAACGACATGAAAATTCGTAACGATATGCCCTTTGTCGTCCCAGAGGAAACCAGACCCGGTCCCCGCCTGTACTTCAGTCACGTTAAAGGAAAAGAACTGCCTCCTACTTTGTAGGTTGTGGACGAATACAACTGCTGCCGATGCTTGTTGAAACACATCAATCGTATTTCGCTCGTAGGCCAGTAAATCGCCCGGCATTTCGCCAGATGGAGTTGCAATAATCGAGGCACTCTCAGGTCCAGCGATGAACTTCTTGAAGATTACGCTAAACGCAAAAAGCGTGAACGCGGCGACCACGAACACATAAATCCAGCGTAAGATACGATTTCCTTGAAACATAGGCTTAGGTTCACCACAAAAGGTAATTAAGGTTCGAGTTCAAGACTAGGAGACAAATAGTAGCAAAAATGTTGAGCTTCAACAAACTCGCCCCATCTTAAACGTACAATGACCACTTCCGAGCGCAAATTCGATTCGGCCCTAGACAGCCTCAAAAAAGAGCGCCTACGCATCACCGAACCTCGAAAAGCCCTCCTTCGATTGCTTGTTGGCCTAGGGAAACCGCATTCAGCAGAGGAAATTCATGAATTATTGGGAGCCGATGCATTCGACCTAGTCACCATCTACCGCAATCTGGAAGCCTTCGAAAAAGCGGGGATCATCAATCGAATCCCAACCGAATCCGGAAAATCGCTCTTCGAGCTCAACGCCGAGCAACACCACTACCATCACATCATTTGCCGCAAGTGCCATCGCACTGAAAAGCTGAACACCTGCGAAGTCCTGAAACTCGAAAAGCTCGCATCCGACCTGGGCTATTCTGAGGTCACGCATGTTCTCGAGCTCTATGGAGTCTGCGAATCTTGCCGCTAATTACTCCAGGATCTTAAGAATTTCGTCAAAATATCCTTTGTAGAAAAGGATCACTTTAACTGCGACGAACAGGGCAATAACCCCAAATAGCATCTGAGGGTAAACGAACGTCGCAACGGTTAGCTTCTTTCGAGCCTGACTGGAATACAACTCCGCTCCGCGTTCGATATTCTGCTCCAACGAACCCGTGCGCTCCCCTACTTTGTAAAGCTGCCGCAACTCTCGAGGAAAGGCACCCTTCTCTGGCATCGCTTCACTTGCTGGGCCACCCGCTTTTATCGCTCGAATGACGCCAGCACCGTCGCGATTCATTTGTCCGTTATTCGCAGCATCCAAGGCCCACTGCCAACACGAATCAATCGACATGCCCGAACGGATACACACGAAAAACGTACGGCAAAAACGGGCGAGATCTCTATTGATCGAAAATCCTCGAATAATTGGAATGCAGCGCTCAAACCCTTTCTTAAATCCCGACGACATTCTAAAGCCGATCATCAAGAGCGCTCCCACACTCCACAAAGGAACTAAGATCATCCCAACCGCCACAAGGTAAGCCTCAATTTCTCCTTTCCAAAGATACTCAGTTGGAAAAATGAACGCTCCGAAATGCAGCAAAACAAAGGGGTAGATCGACGCCAGGCGAATTCGACTCTTGAAAGACGCGGATTCCTTACGAAAACCGGCCAATTCCTTAAACGTTTCAGAAAGCGAACCAGACCGCTCCGCAGCGTAAAGAATAGATCGTTCCCCACTCTCCAAAAAGCCGCACTCCGCAGCGAGCGCATCGCTCCAACTTGAGCCTCCCTCGAAACGGGCGACCAAAGATTCCTTCATCTTTTTCGGAATCCCATCAGCCAGTCCAACTGCCTCCGACGCCTCAAAGCCAGATGCCAAAGACTCCGAAAGCTCGAAAAACCAAGAAGAAACGTTTTTATCCGAAGGTTGACCCATCCAATTCCAACCGAAGCTGAAACACGGAAAGCGAAAACTCAATGCCTATTGGCAATGCAAAACTCCGTTTACCTTTATAATTACAACGTTGTAAAATTAAAGGCAGGGTGCGCCGTAGCCTGATTACTACTTCTGCCCGTAGTACGCGTTCGCGCCATGCTTGCGCAAATAGTGCTTATCCAATTGGGCCTGCGACAACCATCCCGCGTTTGGTTTCAGCAATTGGGCTTTCATCGTCATCTCGGCAATAATCTCCAAAGCGAAGGCATTCTCGACAGCCTTTTTGCCGCTCGATCCCCATACAAATGGTGCGTGTCCGTGAAAGAGTACCGCGCTCACTTGGTTTGGATCGATGTTATTAAAAG
>JBNMOQ010000157.1:0-11963 GCA_051275055.1 Candidatus Pelagisphaera sp. | reverse complement strand
AATATTAATCGGACTCTGAGTGCTTGGGCTCCAACCTTTGCCGAAATGCGGCGCATTATAGGCTAGATAAAGGAAAAAAGGATCGGCATCGCTTTCTCGCGAATCCAAAAACGAGATCGCCTCATCGGTTATCAATTCAGTCGCGTATCCATTTTCCGAAACATATTCTTCCTGGTGATACCAATCGGGAATCACTCCATAAGTCATCGTAAAAAAATCGATACAACCACCGGTGTGCCCAATAAACGAATCGAAACCATGGCGAGTTGGAAGCAACGACTTATCGCCATGACCCAAATGCCATTTCCCAATCAACGAAGTATCGTACCCTGAATCGCGTAAGCGTTCCGCAATCGTCGTCTCCCCAGACTGAATACCGGTCATTTTATGTTCGTCCGCCATAAACATGAGAGCGCTCAGCAATTGATGTTTCGATCGACTCGGATTTCTTCCTGTCAACAAGCCGAACCGCGATGGCGTACAAATGGACGAAGCCGAGTACCAACTCTCGAATAAAGCCCCTTCACTGGCCAAGCGATCGATATTCGGCGTCGGAATCTCGCTACCGTAGCAACCGACATCGTTAATTCCCTGATCATCCGTAAAGACTAATAAGATATTCGGTCGACCTGCAGCGAACATCGACGAGCTAAACAGACAACAAAACAACGCGATTCTGGGGTAGAACATAGCGAACTATGCTCGATCAGGGCCAAAGAATGCAAGTCTTCAGCTCGATGCCGCAAACAAGCCTTCCTAGGCTATTGACCCCGACAAGCCCGCTTTCGTATTAATGATCCACTTTTGGAACCGAAACCAACCAGTCCTTCTATTGTTCAAAGCGCCGTTGTTCGCCTCCACGCGGACGGAAGCGCCAACACGATCAACGATGATGTAGCGATCGAGGAACCCCTCGAGATCCGTATCGGCAACGATCCCTTCGTCGTAACCATGCGAACTCCCGGACACGATGAAGAGCTGGCAGCCGGATTCATGGTCACCGAAGGCATAGCTCGCTCTAAAAGCGATTTCAAAGAAATCAGTCGCTGTAAACTTTCCACGAGCCCCGAGAACACGATCCGAATTCGCTTCAACGATTCAATCCCCCTCGAGGATATCCAATCCAATCGTTTCGGAGCCATTTCCTCGAGCTGCGGCGTTTGCGGTAAAACGTCTATCGATTCGATCAAGCAAGCGTATCCAGAAATTGACAGCAAGTGTGTCATCGATCGTAATACGCTCCTCGCTCTACCCGATACTCTTAGGAAAAACCAAGTCATTTTCGACCGCACAGGCGGACTCCACTCGTCAGGTCTCTTCGATAGCGAAGGCAATCTTCTCTGCCTGCGGGAGGACGTCGGTCGGCACAACGCGCTCGACAAGGTCATCGGCTACGCAGCGCTCAATGATCTCTGGCCTCTGGACAATCACATACTCCTCGTTAGCGGTCGAGTTTCCTTTGAAATCATCCAAAAAGCTCTAGCTGCTAGAATCCCAATTGTCGCTGCCGTTTCCGCCCCTTCATCTCTAGCGATTTCATTCGCCAGAGAATGCGGCCAAACGCTTGTCGGCTTTCTCCGTCACCCGAAAATGAACGTCTACTCCCATCCACAACGCATCAGCGGATGAAGCAGATACGCTCCTAAAAGACTTTACTCGACAGTCCCAGCAATCGTCTGCATTAAAAACTAGGACGTCCCAGTTATCAACCCTTCGCCCACTACTGAATGATCGCAATCAAACTACGCTTCACTCTTTTCGCCCTTTCGGTCGCCCTATCGTTCAACTGCGTGCAAGCAGCCAAACCGAACATTCTCTACATAATGTCTGACGATCACACATGGCAGGCGATCGGTAGTTACGGCAGTCACTTAAAGGAGGTCGTTCCAACCGCCAATATCGACCGACTCGCCAGCGAAGGCATGCTCCTTAAAAACGTCTTCTGCACCAACTCAATTTGCACCCCGAGCCGAGCCACGATTCTCAGCGGTCAATACAGTCATAAAAACGGACTCATGACCCTTGTCGATACATGGGACCGAGACCATCAGCCCAACATGGCGACCGAGCTCCAAAAAGCCGGATACGAAACAGCCATAATCGGAAAATGGCACCTTCACTCCGAGCCAGTCGGATTCGACTACTACAAAGTACTTCCCGGCCAAGGTCTCTACTTCAACCCACTTCTCAAAGAGAAAGGCAAACCTTGGAAGGATCACAACGACGGAGGCGAAGTCTACGAAGGACATTCGAGCGACGTCATCGGAAATGAAACCCTTAAATGGCTCAAAGACCAAAGGGATGACTCCAAACCGTTTTTCCTCATGTGCCACTTCAAAGCTCCACACGGTCTTTGGGAACCCGCTCCGCGTTTCGACGATCTATACGATGGCGTAGACATCCCAGAACCCCATAGCCTTTTCGAAGACAATAGCGATAGATCTGAAGGCTCCCGAACCTACGGCAGTACCGTTGGACCCACAAATCAAATACGCAATCGCGTAGACCGGATGCAAAATGATTGGTGGCCAGGCGGTCCTCTCGACATTACGGGAATGAACGAAAAAGAACAAACCCGCGCCGCTTACCAACGCTATCTAAAGGACTATCTGAAATGTGTGGCAGGCGTTGATGAAAACGTTGGCCGACTTCTGGACTACCTTAAAGAGCAAGGCTTAGAAGATGATACGGTTATTATCTATACGGGCGACCAAGGCATGATGCTTGGAGAACACGATCGCGTCGACAAACGCTGGGGATTTGAAGAATCAATGCGCATGCCTTTCATCGTTCGCTATCCCAAGGAAATCGAAATGAATAGCATCAACAAAGACATCATAAACAACGTCGATTTTGCCCCAACCATCTTAGACTTCGCCGGTGTTCGAGCCCCCTCAAAGATGCAAGGCCGATCGTTTCGGAAAAATCTCTCTGGCATCACTCCCAAAAATTGGCGCCAAGCCACCTACTATCGATATTGGATGCATCGTGCCCACCACGACGTACCCGCTCACTACGCAATCCGCACCGAACGATACAAAATGATCTTCTACTACGGACTCGCGATTCATCCACGCATGGACGAAATCTGGGCAAGGGGTCCAGGAGAGAACGTCAACCAAACGAACCTACACCAAGTTTCGTCTTGGGGAGCGACTAAACCTGAGGCCACTCCTGCGGGCCTCGAACTGTACGATCTAGAAAAAGACCCTTACGAACAGCAAAACGTGTACAACGACCCCACCTACGCGAACGTCGTCAAGGCAATGAAGGCGCAGCTTCTTGCGATCAAACAGGACTTAGGCGATCTCGATGAACCCTATCCTGAGCTCATGGAACGCCGAGCCGCCGCCTGGAAATAGCGCAAGGATCATTTCTTCGATTTACACGAAGCAACTTACGAGCGACACTCTCGCCTTCATGACACGCTCCCTTCGCCACAACCCCTCTAGGCATCCGAACGTAAAAAATACACTGGTCGCTTTGGCCATTTTTTTTGCGTTCATATTCGGAAACGCAGCCTCTGCCGCAGACGATAATCCCGACTTTCTAAAGCCGGATACGAATATCGTCTTTCTAGGTGACAGCATAACTCAAGGAGGCACTTACATCGCCTACATAAATGCATACCTGTGGAGCCGCTATCCAGATCGTCAATACAATCTAATCAACCTCGGACTCGGCAGCGAAACCGCTAGCGGACTTTCCGAACCCGATCATCCATTCCCAAGGCCCTGCATTCATACGCGCATTGACCGTGCCCTGGCAGAGTCAAAACCGGATCTCATATTCATCTGCTACGGCATGAATGACGGCATCTACTACCCGCCTTCGGAAGATCGACTGCTCGCCTACAAAGAAGGAATGACACGGCTCATCGAAAAAGTTCGCCCGACAGGCTCACCAATCATTTTACTTACCCCACCTCCATTCGACGCTGAAACCAGGCGCCTTAAAGGCAAGCCTCTCCAAGGCCCCGGCATGGCCGAATATAGTTACAAGGCAGCTTATAGAGACTACGATCAAGTCCTCGAAAACTACTCCGACTGGATTCTTCAAGAAGGACTCGATGTCGATCGCGTCATAGACATCCACTCTCCGTTGGAAAAAGACATTGCCGAGTATCGATTGACCAATCCAGCTTATGAATACGGAGACGGCATTCACCCCAACGAGCGAGGTCATTTCGTCTTCGCGAGGACAATTCTCGAAGGACTAAACGCTCCCGGTGTCGACACTCTCCCCGACTACAGCGATCTTCCTTCCGATAGTCCTATGGCTAAGGCAATGCCCATCATTTTGGATCGACAGAATTCTCATAGCGCCGCTTGGCGTGAGCATGTAGGTCATAGTAAACCGAATAAAGAAACCGTCCCGAGCCTGAAAGACGCCACGCTTCAAGCGAAAGCCAGGGAGATCGAAATTCGCAAGGCGATCGCGAATTGAGCTTTAGCAGCTTCTCTTTGAATCCAAATCGCAAATTATTGCGAAACAACCATGGGACGAACTTGTCATCACAAAACCTCAAACGATGAAAAAATCTCTCTACCCCCGAATTGCCTTTTCCATTATCTTGTTCGCGAGCGGTTTCCTCGCTCACGGGCTGTTTTTTAAGGCCAAGTCTCCAACCTCTGAGAAATCAGTCGCTGCTGCGGCCAGCCAAAAAGCAGAGGTCGACTCGCTCAACAATGAGATCGCCAAACTCCAATCGGAATACGCATCGTTGCAAACGCAACTCGAGCAGCCAGCGATGATAGAAGAAGCGCATCTTTCAGGATCGATCTCAATCAGCTCCGCCACAGCCACCTCTACCACCGCCATGCCATTTTCTAGCGGACACTTTCAAGACATGATGCAAGCGCAGGTAAATCGACAGCTTGATATTTACACCGCTCGCCTAAATCTGTCCGCTAGCCAACGCTCGCAACTCGAAGAGATAATGCTGCTCCAATTCACTCAAATGGGTCCTAGAATGGGTGGACAATTTATGCAGGGAGGCGGAGAGACTAATGACTCTCCTCGAATAACCCAGAGTGACATTGACGACCTCTCACGCGAAATTCTTTCTGACGAGCAGTTAGCCGAATACGAAGAAATGCGAGCCCAAGAAAATGTATCTCGTAGTGAAATGATGGCTACCGCTAAATTAAGCCAAATCGCTCCTCAACTTGGGTTAACGGAAGAACAAAAGAACCAGGCCTACGGAATCTACTATGACCAGTCCTTAGACATGAAAACTGACACCTTTGACCCCCAGCAATACCAAGAATCCCAAATTCAATCCAACGAAAAAATTTCGGAAATTTTGGATGATCAGCAAAGAACGATTTTCAAACAGCTAAACGAAAATCAGTCTTTCGGAAATTTCACAGTGATAGCGCAGTAACTCGTTCAACGGCCTCTAGCCTTCCTCGACTTCGCGCTTTAAAGAACGATCGAATACAATCGTCCCAAATGGAATGAAAGACATCAGGCCGGCTATAAAAGCTCTACTGAATTTCCATTTGCGCTGGTACCACACGATAAGCAAGACCACAACATAGATAACAAACAGAAGTCCGTGCAGCCAGCCAACAACTTTCACTGGTCCAGGCATACCCGCGTAATACTTTAATGGCATACAAATAGCCATTAGGATAATGAGCGAAAGCCCCTCTAATAGAGCTACTTTACGGAAGAATTGAAGAAATTTCATTGTCTCAGAAAATCAAGCTACGGTCTGCCTCAGCGTGCCGAGACCTTCAATTGAAATCTCGATTCTATCGCCCGATTCCAAAGTAAAATCAGTTCCTGGAACAATCCCAGTCCCAGTCATCAAATAACAGCCCTGAGGAAAGCTCAGCTCTCGAAACAAGTAACCAGCCAATTCTGCAGGTTTCCGCTTCATCGCCGAGAGTTCGGTTTCACCTTCGAATACAATTAAATTCGCCCGGCGAATCGTCAGCGAAACTTTCGTCGATGCAGGTAGTTCAGTATCCAGAACGCAAAGACAAGGGCCCAAGCCAGCAGCGCCTTCATAAGTTTTCGCCTGAGGAAGGTAGAGCGGGTTTTCACCCTCAATACTGCGAGAGCTCATATCATTACCAATCGTATATCCGATAATCTTTCCGTCAGTCGACAATGCTAAAGTCAATTCCGGCTCAGGCACGTCCCAGCTGGAATCTTCACGGATCCGCACGCTCTGACCATGTCCCACCACGCGATGCGCAGTAGACTTAAAGAAAAGCTCAGGCCGATCCGCATTGTAGACGTTTGCATAGAAATCGCTACCTCCAGTCGTTTTCGATTCTTCCATACGGGCCAATCGACTCGAAAAATAAGTAACGCCTGCCGCCCAAACCTCCTGCGATCCAATCGGTGGCAACAGCTCATGTTCAACTGCATCGCGAGCACGGTCGTCAGGAACGAGATTGTATTCGCTCAATTGAGAGCAAAGCGCGTCGCCTTGAAATAATTGATCCCAATCGACTTTCCAGAAGCCGAATACATCGCCGTGAGAAACCACAACGCCAGAAGCAGTACGATAGATACAGGTAGTCATTGGACTACAACCAAAGGACTTCAATCGCTTGCAAGCAAGCCCCTACTGAAACTGCCTACGCAGCGTCCTTCTTCTCCGACTTCGGACTTTTCTTTTTGATTTGAGCTTTCTTTCGACCTTCGACTACGCCGCGATCGATAATAACTTCCTTCACGTCATCGCGAGAAGGCACATCGTACATGACGTCCAAAGTAATCCCCTCCATAATGGAACGCAAAGCGCGAGCTCCTGTTTTAAGCTCGATAGCCTTTTCAGCAATCGCTCGAACTCCGTCTTTAGTAATCCGGAGCTTAACGCCATCCATCGCGAAGAGTTTCGCGTACTGTTTGACCAACGAGTTTTTAGTGCTGAGCAAAATACTCTCCAAATCGTCTACGCTCAATTGATCCAAAACCGAGATAACTGGTAGGCGACCAATGAACTCTGGAATCATTCCGAATTTCACCAAATCTTCCGGCTCCACTCGTTTCATCACTTCCTCGCCCTTCATATCGGTAGTCGTTTCCGCCCCGAAGCCAAGAGTCGTTCCATCCGAACGGTTTTTGATAATATGATCCAAGCCGACAAATGCGCCGCCACAGATAAAAAGGATCTTAGAAGTATCGATTTGCACGTACTCCTGATTCGGATGCTTGCGGCCTCCTTGCGGCGGCACATTGCAAACGGTTCCTTCTAGAATCTTCAATAGAGCCTGCTGCACGCCTTCGCCCGATACGTCGCGAGTGATGGATACATTGTCCGTTTTACGACCGATCTTATCGATCTCGTCAACGTAGATAATTCCGCATTCAGCCTTCGCCGCGTCGTAATTGGCCGCTTGTAAAAGTCGCAATACGATATTCTCCACATCGTCGCCAACGTAACCGGCTTCCGTCAAAGTTGTCGCATCCGCAATCGCGAAAGGCACATCCAAGATTCGAGCCAGCGAACGTGCGAGGAAAGTTTTTCCCGAACCCGTTGGACCAGCCAGCAGGATGTTACTCTTTTCGACTTCGACGTCTTCGTATTCAGAACCTTGAGTCAGAAGACTCGCTTCGGTCACCTGCTCCGCATCGAAATTGAGGCGTTTGTAGTGATTGTAAACGGCAACCGACAGTACCTTTTTGGCGTGGTCTTGACCTATAACGTAATCGTCGAGAAATTGTTTAATTTCCAAAGGACGTATGAGATTGAACGAAGGCGAACCTTCTGCTCCCTCTTCGCCATTTTCGGCATCTCCCAGCTCTCGATCGATGATCGTCTTGCAGACAGAAACGCAACCGTCGCAAATATAGACGCCCGGGCCCGCAATCATTTTACGAACTTCCGACTGCGACTTTCCGCAGAACGAACAAAGGGTCATACGTGACGATTTTGCCATATTCAAATACTCCTGCTACTAACTTTTTTTCTCCTCTTTGGGAGCAGGGTCCATGACCTGATCAACCAAGCCATATGCCTTCGCCTCTTCGGCGCTCATGTAGAAATCACGATCGGAATCCTTCTTGATGTCCTCTTCCGACTTCCCCGTGCAATCAGCCAAAACTTCGTTTAGCTTCTCGCGCCAGCGAATGATCTCCTTAGCCGCAATCGAAATATCCGAAGCTTGGCCAGTCGCTCCACCAGAGGGCTGGTGAATCATGATCCGGCTATTGGGCAAAGCAAAACGCTTCCCCTTAGTTCCGGCTGCCAAAAGGACTGTCCCCATGCTCGCTGCCATGCCGATGCAATAAGTCGCCACATCGCAGTTTAGATAATTCATCGTGTCGTATATCGCCATACCGCCAGTCACAACTCCACCAGGTGAGTTGATGTACATGTGGATATCCTTTTTCGGATCGTCCATCTGCAAGAACAGCAATTGGGCGACAATCGCGCTAGCGATCTCGTCGTTTATCGGCGTTCCGATAAAAAGGATCCGGTCTTTAAGCAACCGGGTATAAATATCCATGGACTGCTCGCCGCGTCCGGTGTTTTCGATAATTTGAGGTAGATAGTATGACACGATATTCTAATAACTTTCTCTAAAATATTAACTTTTCGAATTTAGCTCTCGCCGCCGTCAGAGTCAGAAACCTTAGCTTCGTCGCAAAGCATTTCAAGCGTCTTGTCGAAAAGAACAGACTGTTGAGCCATTCTTAGACGGTTTTGATCTTTCTTTAACTCTTTAACGAACTGATCAGGCTTTTGACCGCTTTGGTAGGCCTGAGAAAATACGAATTGCGACATATCCTGGTCCGAAACCTCTACAGACTCCTTTTCAGCAATCTGAGAAAGGATGAGCTGAAGCTTCACGCGACTCTCGGCTGTCTGACGCGACTGAGCATGAATGTCCTCTTTATTCGCTTCGAGCTGATCCTGAGCTACGCCGCGCTGCATGTTTTCCATGACCACTTGACGCATTGAGTTTTCAGTTTCCGCTTCAACCAAGCTCTCTGGTAGAGAGAAGTCGACCGATGCAGTCAATTTTTCGGAAACCTGACGGCGAAGATCCGCCTTACGCTCTTGTTTCTTTTGACCTTCGATCCAGCCCTTTACGCGTTCCTTCAACTCGTCAAGAGTCTTAACTTGTTGCGCTTCGAAAAACGCATCGTCCATTTCAGGAAGCTTACGCTCACGTACTTCCAGAATCTCAACTGAGTAAACTGCTTTCTTGCCTTGCAGTTCTTCGACAGTGAAATCCGCAGGGAATTCAACTTCCAAATCGGATTTATCCCCAGTCTTCAATCCTTGCAATTGATCTCCCAATCCAGGGATGAGTCCTTGGTCGGAACCAATCTCTTCCCAAGTTTGAGGCATCTTTGCGTAAACGGGCTTATCAGCGACGATTTCGCTGATCGGCGCTCCGTCAATAGAGCCTTCGTGCGAGAATTTAACGTAATCTCCCTCGGCTGCTTCGCGCTCAACAGGAGAAAACTCCGCCTTTTCTTTGCGGATTCCATCGATCGCTTCGTCAATATCCTTATCCTCGATCGCTTCGGATAGTCCTTGCAGTTCAAGGCCTTTGAAATTCTCAACCGTGAATTCCGGGCGGACATCAATCGTGAACGTCACGGTTATATCTTGACCGGCGACAATCTCGCTTTCCTGGACATCGATGACGTTGACCAGCTCAACCTTAGCTTCCTTCGAACCATCTTGGTAGGCTTTCGCCATCACGCGTTGCTTCAATTCGCCAGCTATATCCTTGGCGTGTTTCTGACGCACGATGCTCAGAGGGGCCTTTCCTGGGCGGAACCCGGGAATTTTAGCCATTTTCGAAAATTGATCGAGAAGGCTTTTTTCTTCAGCCTCCACTTCGTTAGCCTCTAGCGTTACGGCGAGAGTTTTTCGTGTGTCTGTGACGTCTTGTAGGTCGGTTTTCACTCAGCTTGATCGTTCAATTGTTATGCCAATTCTTAGAAAAGCGCGGACAGTAGATGACAAAATTCCCTTCGGTCAATGCATTAGGACGCCTCTGTGAAATTAATTCCGTCCAGATGTCGCTCACAATCGCGCTACATTATTATAGGGACACATCAATCTAGGTTTCCTTAGCCAACTTGCATTTCCCGCTTGAGACCCGCGCAATAAGCGTTCTCCTACTGTTACATGTGCGAATCCAAGGCTGAATTCCCAATGCTTGTCATCGACACGGCTTCCCGCCGCGTCTGCGTAGCCTTGATCGAAACGCCCGAAGCTGACACCGCCACGAAATTCAGCGACGAAGAAGCTTCCCTATCTCTTTTCCCTACAATCAAAAGCCTACTCGACGAGCGTTCAATGAAACTCCCTCAGCTCCGGTCAATCGCTTTTTGCGAGGGGCCCGGTTCGATGTTAGGCATTCGGACGGCTATCATGGGAATTCGTTCATGGATAGCGACCGGACAGCTCAAAGGCTGTACCATCTTTTCATTCAACAGTCTCCAAGTTGGAAAGCAAATCATCGCAAATACTTCAGACGCGCCAGATTCCTATCTCGTCGTTACCGACGCTCGGCGGCAAAGTTGGAATTGCCTCAACAGTGCAAATCAGAACACGAGCGTAGTTGAGCTCATCAAAAACGAAGCTCTCGAGCAAGCGACTCAACCTATTTACTCCTTCGACGAATTCCCAAGCTGGACGCAAACTCAAGCGAATATCATTCGCCTATCCTATCGCCCTGAGGACGTTTTTCAAAGTTTAGCGTTTCTGGACTTCTTGAGACAAAATCCAGACACCGAACCTTTGAACACACGGTCTCTTGAATTCGCGAAATGGATTCCCAAAGCGCGTACCGCCGACAGCATCGAATCATGAACGATCCATCTAGCATACCACTACGCTGCTGGGCGGAAATCGACCTCGCTGCCCTCGAGCGCAACTTAAAATCGATTCAAGCCAATCTGCCCGACCGCATCAAATACATCGCCGTAGTCAAAGCCGATGCCTATGGCCACGGAATGCAGCAAACAGTCGCTCGCCTCATGCAAGCCGGCGTCGATATGTTCGCCGTCGCCAACATCGTCGAAGCCGCCAATATTCGCGAAATCGGAACCGGTTGGCCGATTATCGTTCTCGGTGCGACTCTCGAAAACGAAGAGTCCTTTTTATTCGAATACGATCTAATCCCAACGATCTCAACAATCGAGGAAGTCCATCGACTGGACGCAAAAGCGAAAGCCTTCGGCAAGGCGCTCAAGGCGCATTTGAAAATCGATACAGGAATGGGTCGTCTCGGCATTTGGCACGAGTATGCCGACGAATTATTCGAAGCGTTCAAACAAGCTGAATTCCTTCAACTCGACGGGATCTACACCCATTTCGCCTCAGCTGGTAGCGACCCGGACTTCACTCGATACCAGCGAAAGATTTTCATGGAAGCGATAAACCGGATCAATTGGCTTCCTCTAAACGAACTCCTTATTCACGCCGACAACAGCGCCGGGATAACCACATTCGCCCCGGAAAGCGTTTACAACGCAGTTCGGATCGGACTGCTTCAATTCGGTATCCGTCCCTACCCTACGTCTATTTTCGCCCAGGTAGAGACTACGCCGATATTTCAGTTCAAATCACGAGTCGGGATCGTCAAAAAGCTCCCGCGCGGCGCATCGATCAGCTATGGACGCTCACGCATTTTAGAACGCGACAGTACAATCGCGATCGTTTGCGCCGGATACGGAGACGGCGTTCCTTTGCCGCTCAGCAATCGAGGAGAAGTGCTCATTAGAGGACAACGCTGCCCCATTCTCGGTCAAGTAACGATGGACCAAACCATGATCGACGTCACTGATCTTGAAGATTCCGCTCAGAGTGGAGATCCCGTCACACTGATTGGCCGCCAGGGAAATGGCGAAATCGAACTCCAAGAATTTAGCGAATGGGCCAATACCATTTCCTGGGAAGTCCTTTGTTCGGTCACCAAACGTGTTCCAAGGGTCTATCGTACCGCTATCCAAACAGGCTAACTAAGCGCTTCCCC
>JBNMOQ010000156.1:0-11970 GCA_051275055.1 Candidatus Pelagisphaera sp. | reverse complement strand
GAGCAAAATCCCGTTGAAATGACTAGCGAGACAAAGCTCCGAATCGTATCCGGCTCACTCCCGTTGACCGATCCGGCTTCCGCCAAAAACTTCATGGCAGTCTACCATGTTCGAAAGAGCATAAGCGAATTGACGATTTGAGTAATCGGGGAATTGATCACTCTAGGAGCGGGTTTATCCCCCGATTTTACGTATATAATCAAACATCTCCATACAATATCGCGGGATGAACCCGCTCCTACAAAAACTCGCCCCCTACTCGTACCGCAGTGCTTCCAGTGGCGATCGTTTTGCTATCCCGAGGCTGTTGAGCATTCCGGTTCCAAGCGTTAATAATCCGATGGTCGCGATCGTACCAATCGTCATATCCCAAGGAATGTATAACTCGATTTTGAATACAAAATGCGTAACCGCCCAAGCGCCCCCAAGAGAAAGGATAACGCCGGTCAGGCTGCCGATTCCCCCGAGCAAAAAGTACTCGATGGCCATGACACGACGAACCTGGCTGACACTTGCACCGAGTGATCGCAGAAGCACGCTTTCTCGAACGCGCTGATAGCGGCTTGTCAAAACAGTGGATACTAAAGCGATCAATCCTGTGAGAATCGTAAAGGACGCCATGAAACGTACGACAAAGCCGATTTTGTCGAAAATCTCTTTTAAGCTATCCAATACCATTGAAAGATTGATGGCCGAGATATTGGAAAAACGCTTCACTACATCGTGCTGTAAGAGAGCAATCGTTTCTGGTCCATTCGCTCGAACGGCAATCAAATGATTAGCCGGAGCCGCTTCCAAGACGCCTGCCGGAAATACAACAAAGAAATTTGGCTGCATCTGGCGCCAATCCACTTTTCGAATACTGCTTACGACAGTTGTTACAGGAAATCCTTGCACGTCCCAGGTCATCTCGTCGCCCATTTTAAGTTGGAGAGCTTCGACGATTCGTTCTTCAACCGAAACCGGCACGGGCACAACCTCGTCTAAACTAGAGTTAGCGACGAATTCGCCTTCAACCAAACCTTCGTGTTCCCTCAGATGGTCACGATAGGTTGAGCGGTATTCCCGCATCAAAGCCCACCTTTCCAAGTCCTGAGAACGATCTTCTCTCAAGCGTGCTACCGGCACTGAGCGCAGATGGGTCAAGCGCATCGTAATCATGGGGTCGTGAAAATGCAGACTCGCATCATTGTTTTCCGCAATTGCTTTGACCTCATTGATCTGATCAGTTTGGACGTCGAAGAAGATGGTATTTGGCTTATTATCCTGATCGTTCATCTCACCGCGCTTGAGAATACTGACTTCGCAGAGATAAAGCGTGTAGATTAGAAATGCCCCCATCCCGATCATAACAATAAGCGACACGCTTCGGTTATTCGGCCGGTAGAGATTGCTAAGACCTTGTTTCCAGACGAAAGGCAGCGACTTGGGAGTCAGCCATCGCAGAGTCGCTCGTAGAGCCATTCCGGTGCCAGCCAATACGAGGATCGCTGCAATCAATCCCCCGAAGAATCCAAGAGCGTGCCTATATCGTTCGGTCTGCAATATCGAAAATGCTAGTCCCAGTGATCCGATTAATCCGACCGTAAACCAAACAAGCCAATCCTTCCGAGCGTTGTAAACTCCAGCCGATGATCGAATAGCACGCATTGGCGACAAGTTTCTCAGCGGCAACAATGGAAGAAACGCAAAGAGCGTGGTCAGTATCCATGCGAATCCAAAAGCTTCGCCAATCTTTCCCCAAACTAATTCAAAGGGCATTTCGAATGGGAGAAACTGTCCTATTACCTGCGGCAAAGCAGCCTGAATCCCTACCCCAACGATCGCCCCCAAAAGACATCCAATAAATCCGATGATTGTTATCTGAATACAGAAAACGAACATGCTAGTCCGGGCCTGACATCCCAGGCAACGAAGTACAGCCATGGACTCGGCTTTTTCTTTCAAGTAGACTTGAACGGCTCCCGCGATCCCAACGCCACCCAATAAAAGCGCCACGAACCCAACTAGGCTCAAATAGCTCGTCATCTCGTCCAGCATATTGCCGATACCCCGTTTTCTGCTTTCAACTGTTCCAAAACCGACACTATCCTTCCGGAACTCCGATCGCCGATCATCAAGCTCCTGGTTCAACGAATCGCTGATGCCATTCTTGAATACAAAATGCTTTTTGAACGATTTACGGCTGCCGAATCCAAGTAATTCGGTGTCCTCCAAATACGCTTCAGGAATTAAAATCCGAGGCGAGAATGAGCTGCCTAAAGACGATTCACCCGGCAATTTCAAGAACTCTCCTATTAATTCAAAATTCCCTTCCCCTATCTGAATTGTATCTCCGACCTTCAAGTCGTATTGAATTAAAAGCGACTCTTCCACTAGTGCGACTGGCTTGCCCGCGTTTCCCACCGATAGGCCAGCCGGACGTGTATCCAGACTCCCATACCATGGAAACCCGCCCTTCATCGCACGGAGCGAAACCAGGCGTGTGCCGCCTGAACCTTCGAAAAGAGCCATCGTCGACAACCGCGTTTCACTCGCCTCGCCAGTTGAGTCAAGCGACTCGAAATAGGCTTCCATTTCATCGCTAAAGGGCTCTCTGCTGTTAAACTCGAGGTCCGAGCCCAAGAGAGAACGTGATTGGCGATCTACTTCCGCCTCCAAATTGCCACGCAACGAGTTAACGGCAACCAAGGCTGCGACGCCAAAAATTACCGAAAAGCCGAACAGTGCCAGCTTTCCCCGCGAGCGTCGCGTATCCCGCCAAGCCATGAGCCAGATCCAGCTTGCTGAAGGACGTGGAGCTGACTTCTTACGAGAAGAGCTCATTGTTCGATCGTAACCTTTCCGAAGTTGATCCTAAAAATTCTATCCGTTTTTCGAGCGAGGTCCAAATCATGGGTCACCAAAACCAACGTGGTTCCTGATTCGCGATTCAGTTCAAACAAAAGGTCGACGATCGATGCACTGGTATCCGCATCCAAATTACCCGTAGGCTCGTCGGCGAAGAGAATTTTCGGTCGATTGATAAATGCCCGAGCGATTGCAACGCGCTGCTGTTCCCCACCCGACAATTGAACTGGATAATGGTCCATGCGTTCTTCTAGGCCAACTTTCTTTAGCAGATCTTTGGCTATCGATTCACTTGATTTTTCTCCTCGGAGCTCAAGCGGTACTTGAACGTTTTCGAGAGCAGTGAGTGTTGGCAGCAATTGGAAGTTCTGGAAAACAAAACCTACAAGACGATTGCGAACGTCCGCCCTATCGTCTTCCGACATCGCGCTAAGCGATTCATTGTCGATTCGCACATCCCCAGAACTTGGGGAATCCAAGCCAGCGCATATTCCTAGCAGAGTTGTCTTTCCACTTCCGGATGGACCGACAATCGCGATTGATTCTCCTTGTTTCGCGACGAAGCTCGCCTCTTTGAGCACTTCAAGTGTGCGGTCGGCGCTGTTGAAGGTTTTGGTCACTTGAGTAAGTTCTAGGATATTCGATTCGCTCATACGTTCTAAATAGCAGGCTTAGGGGACAGCTCTCATCCATTTGTGTTGCGATTTTCGGGAACTGCAAATGAAACCAGTCATCTAAATTGATCAACATCGGTGAAGGGTCGTTCGCGACTTACTCCACGATTGCCAAATGAAACCACTATCGAAATATCAGATCCTCACCAAGGCCGCAGTTTGCTTTGGGTTGATTTGGCTTTGCGGAGTCTCGTCTTCGACCGCACAAGAGAAGGTAGATTCAGTCGAACAAACGATACTGATTTTTGGTGACAGCTTAACCGCCGGCTACGGAGTCGACTACGATCAAGCCTACCCGAGCATTCTGCAATCGCTGCTAAAGGCTGACGGCCTTTCCTTTAAAGTCATGCCTTCAGGTGTTAGCGGGGAAACGACTGCTGGCGGGTTACGCCGCGTTGATTGGGTTATGCGAAAGCCGGTGGACATATTCGTCCTCGCTCTCGGCGGCAACGACGGCTTGCGCGGTATCGACCTGGAGGATACGAAGCGTAACTTGATTGGGATTGCCGAGCGGGTGAAATTGAAAAGCCCCGATGCTCGCATCGTTATCGCAGGCATGCAAATGCCTCCCAATTTGGGAGAACGCTATGCCACTGCTTTTGCCGACCTCTATCCTGAAGTGGCTGATGAGCTTGACGCCTTTCTGTTGCCCTTTCTGCTCGAAGGAGTTGGAGGCGATCCAGCTTTGAATCAATCCGATGGCATTCACCCAAACCGGGAAGGACACAAGCGTGTTGCCCAACATGTCTACAAATCGCTGAAAACATTACTGAATTAGCGCCTAAGATTAGCCTTTCCAAATTCAATTCTCGATTTCACTATCTTCCCGTTTTCAAATACGTCCAATTTCCTTCGATGAAATCTTTAACCAACTTTTTTTCAATTCTCGCGATTTTGGGAGCAATCGCGTCTGGATTGTTCTTCTTCTTCAATACGAAGGATAAGAATCAGCTCCAGTTGAATGTTCAATCTTATGGAACGCAGCTAGCAGCTGAACGGGCGATCATCAGAGAACAAAATGAAACGCTGGAATCGAACGCTGCTCAAATCGCCCAAACTTCCAAAAACTTGGAGGAAGCTCGCTCGAACATCACGGTTATCACAGCCCGCTCGAATCAGTTAAAACGAGATAATCAGCGTTTTACGGATGAGTTGGAACGGAGATCGGAAAACGAAGAATCTCTACAGCGAGCCCTTGCGGATCTGAAAAAAGAAATGGCGGAACTCCGGGCGACGACCATTAGCCTCGAGAAGGCGGAAACTTACGAACAGACAATCGCTTCACTCGAATCGGAAATCCTTCGCTTGAAAAGCGCCCAAAGCACCGTGGCAAGTGCCGTTCAAAACACTTTGCCCGCTGGAGCTAAACACGCTCCGGTCGACCTCAACGGCGAAGTGCTCACAGTTGGAGCGCAATCTTCCTTCGTTATCACCAATCTCGGCTATACAAATGGAATTCGTCTTGATCATCTCCTAAATATCCAGCGAGATGGCAAAACAATCGCTCAATTACAGGTTACTGAGGTAAAGGAAAACTTGAGCATCGCCAGAATTTTGCCAGAGTCATTTAAAACCGACCCCAAGCCGGGTGATTCGGTTGTTAGCGGAAACCGATAGATTATGAAAAAACTACTTTCACTTTTCCTTGCGATCGCATCCCTCGGACTGAGCCTGATTTTCACCGGCTGCACCGAAGTCGATGAATCGACGATCCCGTGGAGTCGACCTAAGGACTGGGAAGGCGGCGTCCCAGGAATGGGAGGCACGAGCCGTTAGGCGACCTTTCTTAACTGAAAACGACCTTGCCCAATCCCACTAGGATGGAAGGCGAGAATCCATCGCTGACCCCTCAAGCGGGTCATCTCTACGTAATTGCCACCCCGATTGGCAATTTGACGGATCTCACTGAACGCGCTCGAACTCTTTTAGATAGAGTCGACGCGGTCGCTTGCGAAGACACGCGAGTAGGCGGTGCCCTGCTGTCGAAGATCGGTTTAAAAAACCGTCTCGTCGCCTACCATGACAACAACGAAGCATCCATGGCGGCGACCTTGGCGGATCGTCTCGAAGGCGGCGAATCGATCGCTGTAATATCCGATGCCGGGACCCCTGCCATAAGCGATCCTGGGTTTCGATTAACCCGCGAGTGCCACAAACGCGGCATAACGGTCGTGCCAGTTCCAGGTGCGTGCGCTGCAACCGCGCTTCTTAGCGCGAGTGGTTTGCCTTCGAATGGGTTTCTTTTTGTAGGTTTCCTGCCTCCTAAGGCAGCTGCTCGGAGACGATTCCTTCAGGAGCATATTGATTTTCAATACACGATCATTCTTTACGAATCCTGTCACCGGATCGAAAAGCTCATGACAGAAATGGTAGATTTGCTGGATGGCGACCGGTGCGTCTGTATAGGCCGCGAGATTACCAAACGTTTCGAGACGATCCGTTCGGGAACTCTGAGCGAAGTCAGCCAAGCTTTCAAAGACGGAAGCAAAAAAGGCGAATTCGTCGTCATAATCGCTCCCGCTACCTTTACTCTCTAATGTCGCATCGTCCGGTCGGAATCATCGATGTCGGCAGCAATTCGATCAAACTCCTGATCGCCGAGCAATCAAACGAAGGCCCTATTTCCTCGCTTCTCTTCGAGGTTGAGGAAACCCGAATCGGCGAAGGCATGACCGGCTCGCCTCCTGTCATAGAAGCCTGCGCTGTCGAAAAAGGAACCCAAGCCATTGCACGGCTTCACGATCTCGCTAAAACGCACGATCTTGCCTCTTTGCGAATCGTAGCGACGAGCGCCGTTCGGGATGCCAGCAATCGGGAGGCATTTATTGAGTCCGTTGAAAACGCGACTGGTCTTCGTCTCGAAGTACTTTCTGGCAGTCAAGAAGCTCGATTGATCGGCAAAGGCCTCCGATGCGACCCGGAACTCTCTCATCTTTCCAGTTACTCGCTTCTCGATCTAGGGGGCGGCTCCATGGAGTGCATTTTGTTCAAAGACGGTACAGTTTCCTCTGCCAGCAGTCTCAATCTAGGAGCCGTTCGCCTCGCATCGAAATTCATCACCGATCGATCTCGAGCTCTCGCGGCAAACGAAGCCGAATCCATCCGAAATCACGTTGTAGAAACGTTCGCCGTCGCAGGCATCGAATCCAACTCGAGCCCATCGAAAGCAGCCGTTTTGACAGGTGGAACCGCATCAATATTAGCGGCCCGCCACTCCGATTCTAAGAACCGAATAAACTTCGAGCGACTCCATGCTTTCCAAAGAGAGGTATGCTCGATCAACGAGCCAGAACGTGTAACGCAGTTAAACGTGCCGGAATCTCGAGCGGACATTTTCCCTGCGGCCACCACGATACTATGCACAGCCCTCGACTACCTTGGCTGCAGCGAACTTCATTTCTCTTGCTACAATCTGCGGTACGGCCTCGTCGCGGAAATGTTGGAACGACAGTAGTTTCAAATCCAGTGCGTTTAGGCGGCAATCGCATACGCAATCTAGGTAAGTAAATAAAAAGGTCGAAATCGTCTATTCTCAAGTCTCCGCCGACAGTCGAAACGCGTTACACCCTAGCCCACTAGGAAAGGATATTCAGCAAATTGACGTGATTTTTCCCTAAGGCGACCAAGGACTTTAACTCAAGTGGAAGACCAGGCTCCAAGCCCCCTAGAGATTGCTCTCTTTTAGGTAGGTTTTGACGTTTTTTTGAGTTTAGCTCACTAGCATTTTCAACCGTCAATCAGGTATAATTTATAAGCGTCGAATTCGCGTGGCAATCAATCGGATTCCTCATTCGACGAGCAGTATTTTCCAAGCGGCAAAAACGGTCGCCAATCGAATCCATGACGGAATCTAACAATCCAGAGCCGAATTTTAAACCGCAGCGCAAGGTTGTGGAAAAGCTCGCGCTTACGTCGAGCAGCAAAACCGCTATCCTGAGCCCAGTCCCTTCGAACCGTGGCATCGCCCTTGGCGACTCGATAATCGAACTTTCGAAAGAGCTTCGAACCGACCCTCGATTTCTAGACAACTATGTTTGTGCCAGCGAAGAATTAGAGCAGCACCAGAAAGCCAATCAAGTTTTCATCGAAGAGCACTCGCTCGATGACCTCACCTGCTCCCAGTCCGTTAAGCGTTGGGCATTCGAACGTTTATCGCCTCTGAAGCTCTCCTACGAAATTAAGAATCGACTAAAGCCTAAGCAAAACGAGGAGAACGCTGATGAGCATGCCTCGCGGCGATTGCTAGAACTAGCAGAGGACTTTTTTCAGATTTCGAGTTTTTGCCGCGATATCCAAGCCTTGCAGATTGAAATGGAACCGCACGCGGCTGGAATGGAATTCATCTTCGAGTTTCACGGCCCATGTGATCGCCCGGAAATGCGCATTATCGAAGACAAGGGTCTCAACGTACTTTTCGAAAAATACTCTCGAGAAAACAGCATGCGCCTCAGAGCCAATGTTTCTGAAGAATTTGTAGAAATTCAGGTGGTCGTCTTCAAAAAGAAATTACGTTTAGGTATGAGCCCGAGCGAGTAATCGATCGTCAGAGGAAGTCCCGAGGTATTCAAAAGGTCGCGACCGATCTCCGAGCGGCCACCGAACGATGAAATCGTTCAGACATTGTCCCCGACTTGTCAGTGGAACCTTCCTAGTAATAATGGTCCCGCTGAGCGCATTGACATCAACTTAAGTCCATCCGATCAATCGTCGTTGCAGATCCCACGCGAATCCCTAGCGTAGCCACGTCGCAGGGCGGCATGGTTTCCAGTCGAATTTCTCTTCATTTGAAGCGTATGCGCTGAGCCTGAAGATCGGCCGCTACCAAAATAAAGGACGGGTGTTCGCCTACCGCTGCGGCTGCTTGGGCCTTTTCGATTGAGGAAGCTTTGAAAGCAAGACCTCTCTCCAAACGGCATGCATTACCCAAATCCCAAACAAGCAGGGTAAAACGGAAATCAATATGCTGGTAAACCAACTGCTGCTAATGGATTCCAACAGCGTCGGGAACAACATGAAAACAGCGAATCGATAACACCAAGCTTGCTTCGCATGGAGCCTTTCGGGTGAACCTGGCGTTTTTACGAAATTCAGGTCCGGCTTGAGGCGATTAGCTATACGACCGAAATACAGACCGTAGAAATAAGCGTAGAAAACCCAAATAGCCCCCCATACCCATCCTTCGGTAAAAACTGTTGATTCTTGATTCACGTCGTTTGATTCTGTCAGAGCGTTTCAACGGGCTGGCTCCCTGGAAATTACGCTCTGTATCCTAAATCGGACAGAATGATTAGTACCTTAGAAATTGAGAGTGTTCCGTCGGTCTCGCTCTCTCAGGGGTGTTAACGCACTTTGATCGATCGAAATTCATCCCTCAGCGTTTAGATAGCGCAACTATTGCTCTACACTGCGATATTTTACTGGATTCTTAAGAAGAGCTGAGCAACGTGGTTACAAATGCAGTCAGTCAACGAAGAAGTCCTCGATATTTTCCGCAAAACGAATGCCTTGCTCCAAGGGCATTTCATCCTCAGATCCGGTCTGCGAAGCGAGTATTTCTTTCAGTGCGCGCAGGTCTGCCAGCACATGTCCTCGGTTACTCGACTCATTGAGTTGTTAGCCCCGAAATTGGCGGATTTGAATTTTAAGACCGTTCTGGCACCCGCGATGGGCGGACTCGTAGTGGGTCAAGAAGTGGCACGCCAATTCGATTCACGCTATATTTTCGCTGAAAAAGTGAACGATCTTTTGGAGATGCGTCGGGGATTTAAGATGGATCCAGACGAGCCTATCCTGATCGTCGAAGACGTGATCACTCGAGGAGGACGCGTCAATGAAGCGATCGAAATCGTAAAAGCCAATGGCGGCAAAGTCGCTGGAATCGCTGTTCTAGTCGATCGCAGTCAAGGCAAAGCCAAATTTGACTACCCGCTTGTATCGCTTTTGGAAATGGGATTTCCAACCTACAATCCAGACAATCTTCCAGTTCATCTGAAAGACATTCCCGCGATTAAACCGGGTAGCTAATACAGGGTCCGAATATGTCGCCTGGTAGGGCTGCTTTTCCCAAGCAGCCGCACACAGCCATAGTAACCCAGCGGTTCGTTGGGACAACGATCCCTGCCATCTTGCTATTGCCAAACTAGAGGTGGCAGAAAAAAAACACCCGCTAATACAGGCTGTATAGTTTGATTGCTTCGATACCGTTTAAAGCTAAATCGATTGCCAAGCGCCGTCAGCATCAAACGAGGCCTTTACGGCATCAGTGAACTTCATGTAGGCCAATCCGTCTTGGAATGAGGTTAAAGTCACCGGCCTCCCCGATCGGATGCTATCGATGAAATCCGCTTCTACGTTCCAGCTTCCGATGGTTTCGCTCTTCGGATCGATGATGGTTTGGGTTTCGCCAATGAGTGTTTGAAAGAGAGTTCCGGTTTGTAGATCGAGCCTAAGCGTTCCCTTCGATCCGCAAATCGCATATTCATCGCGTCCGCTTCCCAATTCCATTCCGGTCATCAAACCGGTAAGCTGCAATCCGTCATCGTATACTGCGGTATACGAAAGGCTTTCGGGAATGCGAACCGATTTGTCTCTCCCTGTTTCCGGATCGAACCGACTCTCGGAAAAGATCTGCCCAAAGGCCCATACGCGACTCGGTTGACGCTGAATCCAGCGCTGCACCACCTCGTAGTAAATTCCTAACATCATCGCATTATTGCCGCTGTATTCAATATCCTGGCGCCAACTGAGCGGAGCGCTGGAATCAACATTCATTGGCAATGTCTTGATCGATCGTATTTCTCGCAAATCGCCAAGTTCTCCTGCTTCGAGAATCGCCTTGATTGTCGCATCCCATTTCAACGTGAACGGTGAAGGAACTATCTGAGCAACCAATTCCGGGCGTTCGCGAGACGCATCGATCATTGCCTGTCCCTCCACGGCATTCATCGCCATTCTGGCTTCAGTGAGAACATGCTTACCCGCACGCAAAGCGGCGATCGAAATTTCCGCATGCAAATAAGGCCAAGTGCCAATGCAAATAGCATCGATCGAATCATCGGCTACAACCGCTTTCCAGTCGGAAGCGATTCTAGGAATTCCAAAAGCATCTGCCGCTTTCTGCGACGATTCCTCGCTGCGATTGCAAACCACATCGACGCTCACTCCATCAATCGCCTGAAGTCCCGGAATGTGTTTCAATTTCGTATTTGTTCCCGCGCCAATCACGCCTACTCGGATCTTTTCAGAACTGCTCATATGGAAGGTCTGACTACCGAGCAATCCCAGCGATGGCAATAGTGAACCAGCAACACTCGACTACACTGTTCAGACCACATAGCAGCGAAAAACTGAAATCGCAAAGAACGAAACAAAGCAGTTCGCGCACTAAACTTAATCACGTGATTAAGTTTAGTGCACAAAAGACTCCTGGCAAAGGCACGATTATTTCTGTCACCTCTTATTCCTCAACCTTATGTTGGCAGGGTTGTCCGCCCCTAGCAGCCGCAGTGGTCTGCGTTGCGTCCAAGGCTGGTCGAGTCGAGCAGCCCTACGAGAGAACTCTTTTAATCGCACCCCTTCCGTAAAGGCGTTCGAGAAGACCTTTAAAAGAAGTACGGCACTCGTCTCGCAACAATCTAATCGACCCGAGAAACAAACAAGGATCTCTTGGCTCGCTCGCCATATTGCTCGCTGAGCATTTCCCAAACGCGATCGCGATTCTTAAACCGATCCGATAGGTATGGTTTCATGCGATGCTCGAAGCTGTCCTTGAGAAAACGGGATAGATCTATCTTCCAGCCTCCTTCATTCAAAAAACGAACACTCGATCCTGTTGGGTGCCCTGATCGCAACAAAAGCCCTGCGGTCACTCCGCCGATCGAGTCGATCTTGCCGATAGACGTCTCGAAAAACTCCTCTTCCAGCATGTCCATTAGATAGCCGCTAATTGCCTGGTTTTTCGTATCCGATCGAAGTGACGCATTCCATTCCTTCCAATCATCCACGGTCAGGAAATCCAGATACATACGCAATTTAAGAACCATGTATCTATCGAATGGCTGGAGCGTTTTCATGGTTTCTCCATCTCCTCGGATAATCCATGGCTGAATCCCCTTGAAATAGGCTCGGGAACTTTCGCTAACCAAATCATCGATTCGATGCGTTTCTCCATTTCTCCAGGCCGATTGGAAAGAATCGAAAATCTCTTGCTGCGATACCTTCTCTTCCGAGCAACCCGCGAGCAAGAAAACCAAGCTCCATATGTAAAACCTGAAGTTAGCTCGGGAAAAGTATCGATTGATGCATCGGGTCGAAAGCACGTTTTAACGATCCAACGTATTTCGACCCGAAGCAAGCTTCAGTGAAGGTCGGGGTTAACTATCCCCCCTATCAACTGGATACACCTTTTGTTTGTGAATTGGTTACTCCTCAGGAATTTCATACAGCT
>JBNMOQ010000155.1:0-12040 GCA_051275055.1 Candidatus Pelagisphaera sp. | reverse complement strand
TGATTGTGAAGCGTGGCTCGAGAGACCGTTGTCCCCGCTAGCTTTGTCGGCTTCAATTCAGCGACCGGCGTCAGGACACCCGTTCGGCCGACTTGGATCGTAATGTCCTCGAGGATCGTTTCCGATTGTTCGGCGGCGAACTTGAACGCAATCGCCCAACGCGGCGCTTTCGAAGTAGCTCCGAGCAAATCTTGATGCTCCAACGAATCGGTTTTGATAACGGCTCCATCAGTTGGATACGGTAACGCCTCGCGAATAGAATCAAGCTCCTCAATCCCCGCCCACGCTTCATCAGCCCCAGAGATCTTCCAAAAACGCTCCCCTACCGGAAAACCCCACTCCGCGAGTCTCGCATGGAATTCGGATTGCGCGGCGACAATCTGCGGCTCGCAAAAACCGAGCCCATAAAGAATCACATTCAAGCTCCGTTTCGCCACTTCATCGCGATCGAGCATCTTCACTGTACCCGCTGCCAAATTTCTCGGATTAGCAAACTCTTCCAAACCCGCTGCATTGCGTTCCGCATTGATGCGATCGAACTCGTCGTTACGCATATAAATCTCGCCGCGGATTTCTATCGTTTCCGGAAGGTTCTTTCCTTTCAGCTCGCGAGGCAGTTCTTCGATGAACAACACATTCGCTGTAATATCGTCTCCTTCAGTTCCATTGCCACGAGTGACCGCTCGAACAAGCTTCCCATCCTCATAGGTCACGCTCACTGCAACTCCATCGATCTTCGGCTCAACGACAAAGGCAATCCCCTCCAATTCCAAGCCCTTCTCCACCCGCTCGACAAATGCGAAAAATTCATCTTTCGAATACGTGTTGTCCAAGCTCTTCATCGGCAACCGATGCTGATACGACTCGAACCCATCACGAGTATCGTCTCCAACGGTATTTGTAGGAGAATCCGCCGAAGACAATTCAGGATACTGTTTTTCTAAGCCCTCTAGCTCACGCTTAAGCTCATCGTACTCCGAATCCGAAACCTCAGGCTGAGCTTCCCGGTAATAAAGCTCGTCAAAACGAGCGATCTCCACACGCAAGCTCTCAATTCGTTTTTCGTCAGCAGTCTTAGCCATCCTCATCCATTCAAACAAGCCAACTCCCAGACGCAAGATCGAGAAACCAAAAAGCTTCGCCGGAACTGCCGCCAAGATGAGGCATTCCACCTAGCGACGCGTCACGCGTGCGATGTAGCATAGAGTGATGCGGAGCTTCAGCCAGCGACCTTGAGCTGTGGACGCAGGCTGAAGCTCCGCGCTACCTTGCATCCGTGAGGCGACACTAGTCTAGCTCCGTCAAACGACCTCGAACTAAATCCCCGAAACGCGATTCTAGAACTCTCCGATACAATGCCCAGAAACGATAAACAACGATCGCCGTAAAAGCTCCCGAAGCATCGGCTACCCAGTCAAGCGCATCGGAAGATCGATTAGGATTATGAGACTGTATCCATTCGTCAATCACTCCGTAAGCCAAAACAAAAGCCAAAGCAGCAAGCCAGCGTGTACGCGACCAAGGCATCCTAGGGATGCACCGATAACAAAGCGTTCCCATCAGCCCGAATACGAAGAAGTGAGCGATCTTATCGAAATAGGGAATATCTGGCCCCTCCGGCCCGCCTTGCTGGTAAGACGATGCCCAAGCCAGCGACAGAACCAAGGTAATCACTGGCCACAATTTTCTGACTGAAAACATTGAGTTGGTACTCATTCCAAAAGAGTGATTCGAATTTCCCTCCATCCTCGAATCGCATCGAAGATGAAAAATGGTCGGGCTACCGAGGTTCGAACTCGGGACCTCTTGTCCCCCAGACAAGCGCGCTACCAGGCTGCGCCATAGCCCGACTAAAAAAGGAAAGGGTGAGAAAATGGGGAGCCGTTTCTCAGAACTCAAACGCTTTTTTCTGATTTGGAGAATTATTCCGCTCCAATGCCTAATTTGGGATTTTGGCTTGCTTCCCAACTTTGCGGCAGGCATACCCCTTTCTCCTCTTTCAAAAGGATGCCCAGGTGGCGGAATTGGTAGACGCGGCGGATTCAAAATCCGCTTTCTTCGGAAGTGGGGGTTCGAGTCCCCCCCTGGGTACCACTTGAAAAAAAGACCGCTCTATGCGGTCTTTTTTGTGGACAGTGGAGAGGACGAGAACCCCCGAGTGAGCGAAGCGATCGAGACGGAGCGAAGCGTAGAAGGGCAATGCGAAGCTTTGGGACGTAGTCCTGAGCGAAGCGTATCAATCCCCCCCTGGGTACCACTTGAAAAAAAGACCGCTCTATGCGGTCTTTTTTTTGACCTCATGCTACGACTGTCGATCGCGTGAGAGAGGAGACAAAGTTTTCTTCAAAAAAGCTTACCCGATTTTGAACGCTTTGCTTCCTAACCCGTCTAGCTTAAGCAGAACAGTTGGGTTTGTTCATTTTAGTATCTAGTTTGTAGTTTGATAAGTTAAAAGGGTCTCGCTTAGCGGGGCCCTTTTTACGTCTAGGCATTCGAATTGAGAAGAAATGTGGTCTGCACACTCTCAAGGGGATCACATTTACGCACGCGCCCCAACGAGACCGATAACTTGATCTATCTGCATAATTCAGTGTAGGAGCGGGTTTACCCCGCGATTCAAAATCGTAATTTGAGGAGCATTGATAAATCGCGGGGTAAACCCGCTCCTACATTGGTTTTTCAAAACCTACAAATAGCTGATTAAAAGAAACTTACTAGCTCTATCCATTTCTCTAAAAATACTTATCCAGAAATTGCCCATTTCTTTTGAACGTTTTCGCTCCAAACGCGCCTATCCCATTACGAGAAACAAAGGGGTTTGTTCATTTTCGTATCTAGTTTGTAGTTTGATAAGTTGAAAAAGGCATCGCCTAGCGATGCCTTTTTTTGCGTCTAGAAATAAGTAGCCAATGAGTGCCCACCGCATATTTAGGCCTTATCCAGCGGCTTTTGTATGTTTTTTCACAAAAACATCATTTTCTTTGAACGTTTTCACATTAGACGCGCCTATCCTAAGCATAAGAAAAAGTTAGAGTTTTTTCTTAATTCTGGTTTGTAGTTTGATAAGTTAGAAAGGGTCCCGCTTAGCGGGGCCCTTTCGTTTTTGAAATTGCTCCGCTCGCCCAGTCACTCATAACTTCGCTTCATGCCTGACTTCCGGAGCTATTGCCCAGCGCTCTCGCCAGATAATCCAATCATCCAACTTTCGAGCGACGAATCTCATCACCTCGTATCCGTCAACCGAGCCCGATCTGGAGATCCTGTTATCGTATTCAATGGACAGGGCCAAGAATGGGAATGCGAACTAACGGAGGCCAACAAACGAAAAGCGATTCTCTCTGGGAAACGATTTATCGATCACTCTTCACTTCCCTACGAAATCGCTCTCGCCCAGGCGATTCCGAAAGGTAAAGGCCTTGAGAGCATTATCCGCAAAGCGACTGAAATGGGGATCCAACACATCTTCCCGCTTACTTCCGAACGAACCGAATCCAAGATTCGAAGCGACCGACAAGACGCGAAATCCGAAAAGTGGCTCGCGGCTGCGATCGAAGGAGCCAAGCAATCCGGAAACCCTTTTCTACCCAAGATCCATCCCGTCCAAGCTTTGGACCATTTTCTCGAAGAGGCCGCCCAGCTATTTTCGTTAAAACTAATCGCGTCGCTCCAGCCAAACAGCGTTTCACTGAAAATCGCCACGACTTCGATCAAACCGGATTCAAATCCAAGCGGCGTTTTTCTGGTGGGTCCCGAAGGCGATTTCTCCGATCGCGAATACGCTCACATCGAGTCAGCCCAGTTCAAACCGATCACCCTCGGCCCTTACGTCCTAAAATGCGAAACCGCCGCAGTGAATGCATTAAGCATCCTTCGCCACGAATGGAGTTCCTAAGAAAAACCGCCTACCAGATCATCAATCCACCCGCATAGGTGAATCCAGCTCCAACCGAGCAAAAGATGATCTTGTCGTCTTTTTCGAAGATACCTTCTTCAGCCGCCCAGCCCAAGGCCATCGAGACTGACGCCGCGGAAGTATTTCCATATTTCCCGACTGTCACGATGAACTTTTCGTAGGAAATGCCCACGCGCTTGCTCACTGCTTTGAGAATACGTGCGTTCGCCTGATGTGGCACGATCCAAGAAACTTCGTCCTTGGTCAAATTGTGACGCTTCATCGCTTTCTCGATAATATCGGAAAACGCCAATACGGCTCGCTTGAAAACGACTCCGCCATCGAGCTGGATGTAAAATGCATCCAAGCTATCGCCTGGTCTTGGGATCGGATTCATCGCTCCGCCACCGGTCCGGCAAATCGCATGCGTATACCGCGAATCGCCGCTCAATTCGTGACGATATAAGCGGTGCCCACCCGACTGCGGCGTCAAAAGCGCCGCTCCAGCTCCATCGCCAAATAGGAAAGCCGTTTCATGATCCTTAGCATTCGTAATGCTCGAAAGGATTTCCGCGGTCACAACCAGCGCGTTCTTCGCCGTTCCTCCTTTGATAAACGAACGCCCTACTTCCAAAGCGTAAAGCCACCCGGAGCAAGCCGCATTCAAATCGAACGCCAATGCTTGCCCAATTCCCAATTCACGAGCCAATGCGCTCGCCGCCCCAGGGATCGGTTGATCCGGAAGCAATGTCGCTACGATAACCGCATCGATGTCAGCGACCGAAAAGCCCGCCATTTCGAGAGCTTTATGAGTCGCTTCCGTTGCCAAACTCGTGGCTGATTCCCCTTCGCTAATCACATAACGCTGCTGAATCCCGGTAACCTTTACGATTTCTTCCGCAGTCTTACCGGGAAACTCTTTTAAAATATCTTCGTTCGAACGCACGTTTTTCGGAACGGCATAGCCGATACCCGCAACGCAAACCGTTTGGTCAGGTAGCGATCCTGCCGTGGTAGGCGCCGCTTCGCTGCTCGCCTCTGGAACGGAAACACTCGCTTGATAGCGTTCCAAGTCATCGCCAGTCACTCGACCGCCAGGGCCCGTGCCTTCGATATCCGTTATCGCATCGGGGTTCAGGCCGCGATCGATTGCCAACTTCTTCGCCCTAGGAGTCCAACGGACGCCACCGGACGGAGCCGAAGCTGTTTTTTGCGGGGCTGCTGGAGTAGCAACCCGCTCGACAGCCGCCAATGGAGCAATCTCCGCAGCCGACGATTCCGCCTTTGCTGGAGTGCTCGCCGATTCGCCATCGACTTGCAAGTGGCTCATCGATTCGTCTTCCGTCTCAATTCGGTAAAAGGGGACGCCAACCTCTAAGATATCTCCTGCTCGGCAGCAGAACTCGCGAATAACGCCATCGCAGGGCGATTCGAAATCGAAGATCGACTTGTCGCTCTCCAGCTCCGCGATCTTATCGCCTTTCGCGACAGTATCACCTGCTTCACAAAGTATGTCGATCAATGTGATCTCATTCACCGTCGCGCCCATCGAAGGGATCGGTACTTCAATCAATAGCTTGGCCATGATGGTATTTCGTTTCGAAAAATCAGTAGATCGATTTTGCTAAAAGACGAAAGCTCGAGAAGAGCCCGCCTAGACGCGTTTACGCTCCAGGCTTGCAGCCACAAACGCTTGAAACAACGGATGCGCCTTGCTCGGCTTGGAGAGGAATTCAGGATGCGATTGGACCGCGAGAAACCAAGGATGATCCTCAAGCTCGACCATTTCCACCAAATCGCGCTTTGGATTTACACCACTAACCGTTAGGCCGGCCGCCTCGAGGCGTTCCACATATTTGTTATTCACTTCGTAGCGGTGACGATGACGTTCGCGGATGAACTCTTGTCCGTATGCTGCAAATCCCTTTGTACCCGGCTTTACCTTACATTCGTAAGAGCCCAATCGCATGGTAGCTCCTTTATCGACGATATCCTTTTGCTCATCCATCATCGAAATGACCGGATCAGGAGAATTCTCATCTACCTCATGGCTGCTCGCATTTTCAAGACCCAGCACGTTTCGAGCGAACTCGACGACTGCAATCTGCAAGCCGAGGCATAATCCGAAATACGGAATGTTATTCTCGCGAGCAAACTTCACTGCCGCGATTTTTCCTTCTATGCCACGGTCTCCAAAACCGCCTGGCACTAAAATTCCATTGAGCCCTTTGAGCTTATTTACGCCACCCGGAATCTCCAGCGCCTCCGCGTCGATGCGGACAACGTTAACTGCGCAATCATTGGCGATTCCCGCATGAGTCAGTGATTCGTAGACCGACTTATACGCGTCCTGCAGCTCGATGTACTTGCCAACCACGCCGATATCCACGCGTTCCGACGGCGACTTCAATCGACGCACGATGTCGATCCAAACGCTGTGCACGATCGGAGGAGCATCCAAATCCAAACGTTCGACCACCAAGTCGTCCAATCCCTCGCGCTGTAAAGCGAGCGGCAATTCGTAGATCGACGACTCCACATCGATTTCCTCGATGACCGCCTTAACCGGAACATTGCAAAACAAGCTGAGTTTTTCGCGGATTTCTCCATCGATCGGGTGCTCGGTACGGCAAACGAGAATGTCTGGTTGAATACCGATTTCGCGTAATTTCGCGACGCTTTGCTGAGTTGGCTTCGTCTTCAACTCGCCCGCTGCTTTTAGAAACGGAACCAATGTGACGTGGATGAACATTACGTTCTCACGGCCCGCTTCGAGAGCGAATTGACGCATCGCTTCCAAGAACGGAAGTCCTTCGATATCGCCCGTCGTTCCGCCGATTTCGGTGATGAGGATATCCACATCTTCGCTCGCCAATCGGATGCGGTTCTTGATCTCGTTGGTAACGTGAGGAATCACTTGAACCGTCGCGCCAAGATACTCGCCGCGGCGTTCCTTTTGAATCACCGATTCGTAAACCTGTCCCGAAGTAAGATTATTGAACTGGCTCAACTTCCCGGAAGTGAAGCGTTCATAGTGCCCCAAATCCAAGTCGGTTTCCGCGCCATCGTCCAAGACGTACACCTCTCCATGCTGGAAAGGATTCATCGTGCCCGGGTCCACGTTTAAGTAAGGATCGAATTTCTGAATCCTCACAATGACTCCGCGTTCCTCGAGCAATGCTCCTAAGGAGGCGGCGGTTAGTCCTTTACCCAGCGATGAAACAACGCCGCCAGTTACGAAAATATACTTCTTAGCCTTATCTTTTTGCACGTCGTCTGCCATGTGAAAGTGAAAGCGCCAACTAGGTCAACTAGGGAGTTCCCAAAAATGGAAAATGACTCGCCCGGAGCCGAGCTCTGAGAGCCAAACCTTCCTAGGATCCAAACAAGGTCCAACCGACAAATATAACCAAAGCGATCAGTAAAGCGGTCACCATCAATACGATGCCAAATTTCACAACTCGCCAAACGACGTATAGGATGCCGGAAGCGACGATTATCAAGCAAGTCGTCACAAGCCACGACGGATAGAGCTCGAATAGTTTTCTGATTTCGTCGATCGCTGCCGTCATTCCCTGGCACACTACGAGAGCTCCGACACGCGATTCAATCTCGAATTTTTGTTGCGCACCAGATTCTATGCGTTTTCGTCGAACTGGATCAGCGCTTCTGCGCCAAAGAACATTTCAACATGCCGAAAAAATATCACGTCTATGGGATGGGCAACGCGCTCGTCGATATCGTAACCGAAGTTTCCGATGAGTTCGTCAGCGAACATTCGATCGAAAAGGGTCTCATGACGCTCGTCGATGAAGAGCGTCAACATCAGCTTGTAAATGCGATCCACTTGCCCAGCAGCGATCGACAATGCGGCGGTTCCGCGGCCAACACCATTATCGGAGCCGCTCAATTCGGCGCTTCCTGCTACTATTCCTGCAAAGTGGCCAACGACGAGATGGGAGATTTCTACCATAAAGATCTCACTTCCAACGGGGTCAGCACCAATCTCTCACCCGACAAGCTCGAAGAAGGCATCACCGGAAAATGCCTCGTGATGACGACGCCTGACGCCGAGCGCACGATGAATACTTTCCTCGGCATCACCGCGACCTATTCTCCCAGCGAAATCTGCGAATCGTCACTCAAGGACTCCGAGTACCTCTATATAGAAGGTTACCTCGTCACTGGCGACTCGAGTTGCGACGCTATGAAGGCAGCCAAGAGCCTCGCCGAAGCCAATGGCGTCAAAACCGCCCTCACCTTTTCCGACCCTAGCATGGTCAAATACTTCAAGGAGGCAATGACCCAAGTGGTCGGCTCCGGCGTCGATCTGCTTTTCTGCAACGAAGAAGAAGCAATGCTCTTCACTGATACGGAAACCGTAGCCAGCGCGAAAGAAGCTCTCAAATCGGTCGCAAAAACCTTCGTCATTACACTCGGCGCAAAAGGCGCCTTGGTTTTCGATGGCCAGGAAGAAATTCAAATCGACCCTTTTCCAACCGAAGCCGTTGATACGAACGGAGCCGGCGATCTCTTCGCAGGCGCCTTTCTCTACGGAATCACAAATGGGAAATCGTTCGCCGAAGCCGGCAAGCTCGCCAGCCTCGCCTCCTCCCAGGTCGTCGCCAAATTCGGTCCGCGTTTGCACGCTAGCCAAGCAAAAGAAGCGCACGATCAGCTTTTCGCCTAAACAAGCGTTCCCGAAATGAATCAGCAGCCAACCGCTCCGATGCGAATTGCCGTCATCGGTGGTGGCGCTGCAGGATTTTTCGCCGCGATTTCCGCAGCTGAAGCGAATGCTACGGCGAAAATCTCCGTATTCGAAAAATCCCCACACTTTCTGGCGAAAGTAAAAGTATCCGGAGGCGGTCGTTGCAATGTAACGCATTCCTGCTTCGAACCCAAGGAGCTCGTCACCCGCTATCCACGAGGCTCCAAAGCTCTTCTGGGTCCCTTCTATCAGTGGCAGCCGCGCGACATGATCGAATGGCTGGAAGCCCGTGGCGTTGAACTGAAAACCGAGAGCGACGGACGCATGTTTCCGATCACCGACTCATCGCAAACGATCATCGATTGTTTTTTGGAAACCGCTCGTGACTATGAAATCGACCTACATTCCCGAACCGGCATCGTCTCCGTCCAGGTAACCGAATCTAACCGCTTCGAGCTCACCCTCTCTACAGGTCAATCGGAAGAATTCGACCGACTTATCATCGCCTCAGGTGGCGGAAAATCGGCATCGAGCCATGCGGTAGCGACTTCTCTAGGCCACACCATCACCCAACTCGCTCCGTCTCTTTTCACTTTTCACATACGCGACGAGCGACTCGACGGACTACCTGGGCTTTCCGTCCCCGAAGTTGCGGTCTCCTGCCAAGATGCACGACTCGAACAATCCGGCCCGATCCTCATAACGCACTGGGGGCTCAGCGGACCCGCCATCTTAAAACTTTCTGCCTGGGGCGCCCGAGAATTCGCTCAAAGAGACTACCGGTTCGAAATAACAATCAACTGGACTGGTTCGCTCAAATTATCCCAAGCAATCGCCACCCTCACCGAAAGCAAACGGACAAACGGGGCCAAGCAAATCGGTACGCTCATTCCCTTTTCAATTCCGAGACGCCTTTGGGAACGCCTCGTCCAATACGCGAAAATCCCCCAACGCACCCAATACTCCCAAATTTCTAACATTCAGCTTCAAGCTCTCGCAGAAACCTGTGTCGCCAGTCGTTTTCAGGTAACCGGTAAGAGTATGAACAAAGAAGAGTTCGTCACCTGCGGCGGAGTCAACCTGAAGGAAATCGATTTCAAAAACCTCGAGAGCAAACTCCAGCCCAAGCTCTACTTCGCAGGCGAAGCGCTAGATATCGACGGTGTCACTGGCGGTTTCAATTTCCAAGCAGCCTGGACCACCGGACACATCGCCGGATCAGCTGCGGCTAGCTGACAAATTCTCTATTGCTCAAGCGATAGGATACTGATTTGATAACTAACAATGAAACGATTTATCCACACGACTCACATTGCATTTTTGTCCGCATTTCTATTCGCGTTCGCTGGTTGCTCAAGCTCTTCAGAAGAAACAGCTGCTACCACCGAAGCGCCAGCCGCCCCAGCGCCAGCATCTAAAAGTGATCTAGCTAGCGGTCTCGCAGATGCCCAAAACAAAGCGGAAAGCGAAGCTGCTAAACTCAAAGCCGAAGTCTCCGCTGCCCTCGCCAAACAACGCGAAGAAGTCCTCTCGGAACTCAGTGCGAGCACAAGCAGCCTTACCAACCAAGTCTCCGGACTCAAAAAACAATATGATTCGCTGAAAAGCGTCTTGCCAGAAGAAGTCCTGAAGGTCGTCAAAGAGCAAATCCCCGATCTAGAAACGAGCGTTAAAAAACTCAAAGACATGGTCGCCAAATATAATCCCGAAAGTCTTGCGGAGATCGCATCCTTCAAGGCGAAATATCAAAAAGAATACGATATCGCTACGAAACTTATAGGCGAAGCATCCAAGCTATTGAAAAATTCCGGCGTTAAAATGCCGAAGCTATTCTAGTTTCGACCAATTAATTTCCATTTCAGGAAAGCGGAGTTCCCAACAACTGGGACTCCGCTTTTCATTGCCCACAACACAAGCTCCCAAAACGCTAAATGTCCAAAGACTCCTACGCTCTTCTTGATGCGAAACTAAAACGCATCAATGCGCTCAACTCTATTTCCGGCCTAATCGGCTGGGACGAGCTGGTCAATCTACCCGAAGACAGCGCCGACCAACGAAAAGAACAATGTGCCGCGATGGCTCAGGTTTGCCACGTCGCCTCAATTGATCCCGAAATCGATACGCTTCTCTCTAAACTAGAGGCCCAAACAACCGAGCTCGATGACGATCAGAAAATCGTCATCAAAGAAGCACGGAAATCATACGACCGAAGCGCAAAACTGCCCGCCGAATTCGTCAGCCGCAAAGCCCGCCTCGATAGCGAATCCTATCACGCCTGGGTCGACGCAAAGAAAAACGCAAACTTCGCAAGCTACGCTCCCTTTCTCCAGCGCCAACTAGAGCATTCCAAGGAATTCGCCAGCTACCTGGGCGCAAGCGACAATCCCTACGATTGCTTCATAGACCTGCATGATCCCGGAATGGACAGCACCTCTATATCGAAACTATTCGACGAACTCAAAATAGGCCTCGCACCAATCGTCAGCCAGATTTTCGCCTCCAAGACCAAAGCCAATACGGAAATCTTCAAAGGCTTTCCCATCGCGGAACAGTCCGACTTCCTCAAACAAGTCACCACAGCATTGGGATTCAACTACAAGCGAGGGCGCATCGATACTTCCATACACCCATTCTGCGGCGGCAATGGAGCCGACACTCGCATGACGACGCGATTCGACGAGGACAACCCACTCGACTCCCTATTCAGCGCGATCCACGAAACCGGTCACGGCATGTACGAACAAGGTTTACCACTCCACCAGCTCCACAATGCGCTCGGCCAAGCAGCCGGAATGGGTGCCCATGAAAGCCAAAGTCGCCTCTGGGAAAACCAAGTATGCCGCAGTCGCGCATTCTGGAAACGCTACGAACCTGAACTTCGCAAACAGTTTCCCAAGCAACTCGATGGCGTCTCGAGCGACGCGCTCTATCTTGCGATAAATTCTGTATCCAAAAATCCAATTCGCGTCGATTCCGATGAGGTCACCTACAATCTACACGTCGTCATCCGTTTCGAAATCGAGAAACGCCTCTTCGAAGGCAGTCTATCGATAGACGAATTACCCGAAGCCTGGAATGCGCTCTACAAAGAGCTTCTAGACATCGATCCCAAAGACGATGCCCAAGGCGTCCTCCAAGACGTTCATTGGTCCGACGGCTCATTCGGTTACTTCCCGAGTTACTGCCTCGGAAATATGCTTGCGGCGCAGCTCTGGTACACAGCGATAGACGAATTGCCGAATTTGGATAAAGATTTCGAAAAAGGCGATTTCTCCCCCCTGCTAGCTTGGCTTCGCGAAAAGGTCCACCGCCACGGCATGCGCTACGATTTGAAAGCCCTCGCACTAGAGGCTACCGGACAAGAGCTCTCACCCCAAAGCCTCATTCGGTATTTGAAAGAACGATACCTACCACTCTATAGCTAAAACCAATATCCA
>JBNMOQ010000154.1:0-12056 GCA_051275055.1 Candidatus Pelagisphaera sp. | reverse complement strand
GAGAAAATGGTTTCGAGACGCAGGAGACATTCTAGCGACTACTAAGGAGCGATGATGATTATTTCAAAATTGTCGCTTGCGGAGATTTGGGAGGCTTGTGTGAATGAGGGAATGCTACGTTTTTTGGTATTGTTGGCGGTTCTCTCAAGGGGTGCTTTTGCGAGTGAGTTTAATCCTGGAGTGGGAGAGCGGATTGTCTGGGCGGGCGATTCGATAACGCATCAATGCAAGTATACTCAGTATGTGGAGGATTTTCTGTATACGCGGTTCTCTGATAAACGGCTGCGATTTTACAATGCGGGTATCAAAGGCGATAGCGCCAAGGATTTGTTGGATCGTTTCGATGAAGATGTGGCCTTTTTCGAGCCGGACTGGGCTACGGTTCTTTTGGGAATGAACGACGGACGCTACCGTGGGTACGACGCAGCGAATTTCGAATTGTATCAGAAGGACATGACGCGGGCATTGGATCGCTTCGAGAGGATAGGGGCTAATGCCGTGATTTTGTCGCCTTCGATGTTCGATCATCGCCAATACAATTTGAGGAATCAGGAAGATGATTTTCGGTTTAAACGGACCAATCCGCATTCTGAATACAATGCGAAGCTCGCGTTCTATGGCGGATGGCTGAGGAGCGTGGCTGTAGAGCGCGGTCTTCCTTATCTTGATTTCTGGGGAGCGATGAATGACCTGACAGCCCAATTTCGACTGGAAGATGAAACGTTTTCGTTCTTGCCGGATTCGATCCACCCGAATCCCAGCGGGATGGCGATTATGGCTGAGCGAATGGCGACGTTTTTTGCGGGTGAGCGTGATCTGGCGAGTAGAGTGTCGATTGAAGTGACTGAGACCAATGCGAAAGCGATCGAAGGCGATGTAATTATCGAGGAATTCGATGGAGATGGCTTGTTGGCGAACGTTCGTCCTAGGGCCCTTCCGTGGGTTCTTGCTGCAACGGGTAAAATGGGTCCGGCTCCTTGGAAGCATGTGGATGATCCCCGTTTGGGTTTTGCAGCGGCATTGGAGGGATCGAATCTCAACGACGACATTTTGGAAGTTACTGGTCTGTATTCAGGTCGTTATGACGTTTATATGAATGGCGAATGGATCCTTCAAGCGGATCACTTCGAGCTGGCTCACGGATTGCGTCTGCAAAACGTGGAGAATACGCCTGCCTATCGTCAGTCGATTGAAGTGGCTCTGTTGAATGCCGAGCGAAACGACGAAGCTATGCGGCCTTACCGGAATTTGCAGGGACGAATGAAAGGCGCTCGGAAGAAGAATGCGGATTCTCCTGAAGCGCTTGCTCGATTTAGGGAGGGTATCGCTCCTGAGCTCGATCGGTTATTGCGTTTGGCTCAAGCGTATGAAGAGCGGATTCATGAAATAGCGGTTCCAAGGGCATACCGTCTCGAAATTCGGCGTGTTCAGTAATAAGGTAGGGTTGTCTGCCCCTAGACAACCGCATCGGTTTGGATGTTTCTTCCGCGGCTGCTTGGGATAAGCAGGCCCTACATTCGAATAGCAAGCAGCAGAAAGAAACATACCCATATCGAAAAAATAGACTGCAGCCTTGCTTTGACAGAGCGGAAGTCTGGCGCGTAAGATCTTTATTAGTCCCCTTTTAATGCTTTATAGTACACGATTTTTTATGATGAACGTCTTTTTTCGCTCGCTGCTAGCGATCGCCGTCTGGGTTTCGACTCTGTCTTTGCTTGAAGCCGCTAGGCCTGAAGTGCTTCAAATCCTCTCCGGGTTGGATAGGCCTGTTGCGGCGACTTTTGGTTCCGAGGGCAAAACGCTATTCGTCGCCAATAGTTCGCGAGGCAGCCTTGGAGCTCTGCGCGGGATGGGTTCGATTACCAAGTTCGATCGAGGCAGCGATGGCCAATACAAGCTCGCGAGTAAGCGATTTGTTATTGGACTGACTGCTCCATCGGCAATGGCATTTCTTCCTGTCGCTCTAGGCGAGGGATTGCCAAAAGGGTTGCTGTTTTTGGTTTCCGGTACGCCTTTGATCGAAAACGAGGATGGTCGCCTAACGAAAGACGCTTCGAAGGATTTTATTGGTATTTCAGTTATCGATCCATTAACGGGAAAAACGTTGCGAAAGATCGATCTGGGGCCTGCTGCAGCAATGAAACTTGGTGGTGAGTATTCGTTGGTTTCGCCGAATAGTTTAGACTTCGATAATCAGGGGAATCTTTACATTGCCGATACCGGGATCGGTGGAAACGTGTTCATGTTCAAGAACCGGGTCAAAGCTCAGCCGACGATTTATCGAATCGATCACGATAGCTTGGGCGAAATGCTCAATGGAACACCTCCTGCGAATGCCCAGGTGATGAAGGTTTCGAGTATTCCTGGCGATATGCGTTATCATGCGGCGGACGATTCTATCTATTTTCTGGCGAACCATATTGTAGGAGCGACCAAAGGGGCGGTTTTCAAGGTTGCCAGTAGCGACTTTCAGAAGCAGGGATCAATTCAAACGATTGTGCGTGAATTGACCGCTTTGAGTAGTCTGGTAATATTGCCCAACGGAAAAACCTTGTTGGTAGGGAACTCTGGGGAACTGCATGTTCCGAGGGGAAAGAAGTCTTCTCGCGAAATCCGCTTTAAACCGGAAATGCGCTTTTCGACTCCTGGCCGAATCGACCTGTTGTTGCAGGCAGATGGAAGTTCGCTCTTGGCGGTTCCGGAAGAAACCGGGGATGCTGGCGCTGGCAAGGGTCAGCGCTTGAAAATCGTTCTGTTTCCAGCCAAGTATTGAGCCATGTCTAGAGCACCTGAAAAGGCGCCCGCGTCCGCGATCGCCGTGTATTCCGGCGGCATGGATTCGACGGTTATGTTAAGCGCGATGCTTGAGCAAGGCATCGACGTTAAGGGTGCGTTGAGCATCGATTATGGACAGAAGCATCGGAAGGAAATCGTTGCGGCTGCCGATATTTGCGCGGAGTTCGGGATCGAGCATCGGATTGCGGATCTGCGTGGGATTTCCGAGCTTTTCGGACATAGTGGTTTAACCGATTCAGCGACTGAGGTGCCAGAGGGGCACTACGAAGAGGATTCGATGAAGCAAACTGTGGTACCCAATCGAAACATGATTCTTATTTCGGTCGCGACCGCTTGGGCGATTACCAAAGAGGCGGAAGCGATCGCTTATGCGGCACACAGTGGGGATCATGCGATCTATCCGGATTGTCGCGTAGAATTCGCCGATGCTTTAGACGATGCGATCAGGCTCTGCGATTGGAGTTCAGTTTGGCTGTATCGTCCCTTTGTCGATATGAGCAAACAGTTGATAGTTGCCGAAGGCGCTCGATTGGGCTCCCCGATGGGGAAAACATGGTCTTGCTACAAAGGGGGAGCATTGCACTGCGGCAAATGCGGTACTTGCATTGAGCGCAGGGAGGCTTTTCACTTGGCGGAAATCGACGACCCGACCGTTTATGCGGCGAATGCTCCCAGTGTCGTTACGCTGATCGAGTGCGAGTGGAGGTTGTCGGATTTATAAATTCTTCATGTTTACGTGCCAGAAAACTTATTCGGATATTCCTTTCGCCCATCGTCAGCACAGACACGATGGGCATTGTGCTCAGATACACGGGCATAATTGGAGCTTCACCTTTGTCTTTGGATGTTCGTCTTTGGACGAGTGTGGATTCGTCGTGGATTTTGGGAAACTCAAACCGCTGCGCGAGTGGATCGATCAGAACTTGGACCACGCCTGCGTTTTTAATCAGGACGATCCATTGCTGGATGAAATTCTCAAAATCAATGATACTGCTGGGTGCAAAATCTATAAGCCCTACATTGTCGATCAATGTTCGAGCGAAGGATTAGCCAAGCACATGTTTGATGTGGTGGACCCGATGATACACGAGATGACAAATGGACGTTCGTTCTTGTTGTCAGTGGTCGTGACCGAAGACACGCGTAATAGCGCGACTTATAAACCGGTCGAACGCTGATGCTCTATCCAATTCACGAGACCTTCCATTCGTGGCAGGGCGAAGGCGTTCACCTTGGGCGTTCCGCCTTCTTTATTCGCTTATTTGGTTGTCCAGTGAAGTGCCCTTGGTGCGACTCTGCGGGGACGTGGCATCCTGAATACATTCCAAAGCAAATCGAAAAGCGAAGCGCAATCGAGTTGGCTGAAGCGGCTGCCGAAGCAGGACCAGAGTTTGTTGTTGTAACGGGAGGCGAGCCGGCAATTCATGATTTGCGTCCTTTGAGAGATGCGCTTCGGGAAAAGAAAATCCCGGCTCACCTGGAAACTTCCGGAGCGTTTGAAATAAAGGGTGACTTCGATTGGATTACACTGAGCCCGAAATGGCAGCGATTGCCGTTAGCCGAAAATGTTGGTTTAGCGAGTGAGTTGAAGCTGATCGTGGAAGATGAAGATTCGATTGAAAAATGGATACATGAGCTTGGCGATGGAATCGGTGAAACTCCAGTGTGGCTGCATCCAGAATGGTCTCAGCGGGAGAAGGCAGGAGTTTTGGAATCGATTACGTCGACTGTGAAAAAGAGAGGGGCTCCGTTTCGGGCAGGACTGCAGGCGCATAAGTTTTTTAAGGCTGATTTACTTGACCCGAACTCTTCGAAACCATCTCCGCTGGGAGGCAATTTGGACTTGGGATATTAGTACATCGGTCGAAAAATCTCATACATACAGATCATCAAATAATCTTAGAGAATTAGATAACCACTGATTGCACTGACGAACACTGATATTATTGAATCGAACTTAGTCATCAGTGGTTTAAAAAGATCTCACTAAGTAGATTTTAAAAATATAAGAAAATATCTGTAACGTTTTTAAGATCGAATTGAATCGCAGTGAAACTCCTACCTGAAATATTTCGAACCTATTGGCTCGCAGAGACACCTATTTGCTGCGCTGCAGCAACAAGCGAAGCGTTGACAAAAACATATAGTCATCGTTCCTCTCCCGCAAAGCGGGATGGTCACTTGAGTCCTTGCTTCGCTCGGCCAAAAGGTATCCGCTGCTCGGATAAAAGGTGCGAATTGAAGCAGAGGTTTTACAATCGTTGGTTGCGGGTTTGTCGAACACCTCGATTTGTCAGTGGCTGCTTTGGGATGCTTGCAGTACCTTCGAATATTCGTTTTCCAGTGGATTTCTTCGGCTCATGAAATTCAAGAAGGTCAGCGTTAGCAATTATCGAAATATCGAGTTCGCGCGACTCGATGTGGATGCTCAACGCGTGTTTCTCCACGGAAAGAATGGCCAAGGGAAAACGAATATGCTCGAGGCGTTGGGACTAGCAACGGCGCTGCGACCTTTTCGCACACATGAGAATCGAAAGGTAATTGGCCCTAAAGGGGAGCTCTCGGAAATCGTTTACGAAATGGAGCATGAGGATCTCGGTGAGACTAAGCTCCGAGCTCGTATTAAGAGAACCGGGAAAGAAGTATGGATAGACGATGAAGCTATTCGTCGCTTGTCGGATTTCGTTGGCCGATTCCCGACGGTTATTCTATCGTCGAATGATATGCAGCTCGCGCGAGGATCGCCTGGGAATCGTCGCCGTTATTTGGATGCGTTTATTTGCGGAGTAGATCGGTCTTATTTTACATCCTTACAGACTTTTCAGAAATTGCTTCAAGAGCGTAATGCTCTTTTGAAGAAAAATGCTGGGGCGAGTTTGCTTGCGGCATTCGAGGTTCAGATGGACGCGCCTGCACTAGCAATCTGCAAGACGCGGGAAGCTATTTTGGAAGAATTGGTATCGATCGCAAAGTCCTACCATACGGAATTGTCGATTTCAAAAGAGTCATTGAGAATCGAGTACAACCCCAATGCGAATGTGCGCGAGGAAGGTGACTACTTGGCGGTTTTGGAGAAAACCCGAAAGCGCGATAGCTATCTGCAATCGACAGGGAAGGGGCCGCACCGCGATGACTACGCAATCTTTATCAATGATTTGGCAGCGGAGGATTTCGCATCGGAAGGGCAGCAGAGGTCGGTTTCCTTGTCCTTGGCACTTGCGATGATTGAATACTGGCGACGCAAATTCGGGTTTTTGCCAGTGGCGCTTGCCGACGATGCTTTAGGAGAGTTGGATACGGAACGAAAAGAACGCTTTTGGTCCGTGTTGGACGATGACCTTCAAATCATCGCTACCGGTACTCAACTGCCGCAATCGACGGATGGCGGCGGCTGGAAAACGATAGAAGTGGATGCGGGGACGTTTCGTTAGCGTCCCGCGTTGCTCAATTAATAGGCATCTCGCCTTTTAATTCACAATAAACAGGCTGGAAGGCTGTGCGCCTCTAACCCCTCAGCTTCGTTCTAGGCAGATCAGAGTTCCTTGTTCGTCACGAATGTAGATGCGTTCGTTGGCGTAGACGGGATTGGTCCAGCAAATGGAATCGAGCATTTTCTTGCGGGATATTTCCTGGTAGCCATCTGGCGTTGCGTTGGCGGTCACTAGTTCGCCTGCTTCGGTTAGAATGAGTAAGGTCTCGCCGACTGAGATTAACGATGCGTATCCGTAATTTGGTTGAGTCCAGAGAACCTCGCCGGAATCGAAGTCGATTGCGTAGAGTTCGGATTTGACGGTTTTAACGTGTCCATCGATTCCGTAGAGAGTTCCGTTTACGACTGGGTTTCCGGAAACGTAGTTTTGGATTTCGCGTCGGGACCATTTGGTCGAGAGTTCTTCGCCATCGAAATCGAGCATGAGGGCGCCTGTATTAATTGAGAGGAAAATGCTTCGTCCGTTGTTGCTTACTATTGGAGTAGCGGCTGTCAGGTTGTACTTCGCTGTGACGGGGTGGCGGGCAATTTCGTCGCCGTTGCTGGCGGAGAGGACAGAAAATCCAGCAGAGTCAAAAGCGGCGATATATTCCTTGGAGCCCGATTTAAAGATGACCGGAGTTGCGTATCCTGCTTTGTGAGCAGGTTCTGTTGTCCAATTGGCTTTGCCGTTTTCTTTATTGAGCGCTGTCACTTTTCCGGCGCTCAGCAAAATCTGATTGTCGTACTCCAATGGAGAACTTGCGAATCCCCAGCTGGGGACCTCCATGTCCATTATTTCCGTGAGGCGGGTTCTCCATATTTCATCGCCATTTTTCGCGTTTAGGCAAAATGCCTGTCCGTCTTTACTGAGGGCGTAGACCAGGTCGCCACTGATGGTAACGGATGCGTTGGGGCCGCCTGTGTGCATCTTTGGAATGAGTTCGCCTTTGTAGGAGAATTTCCAGATAGTAGCGCCCGTGTTGGCGTCGATGCAGAGGATGGTTTCTTGGGAATTGCCATCGTGGCCCATCGTATAGGCGCGGCCCTGGGCGACGGTGACTGTGGAGTAGCCTAATCCGATCTCATTTTGCCAAGCGCTTTTCCATTCGTTCAGATCGGGATCGAAGCTTGATTCGGCGGCTACGACGTTATTGCCATTGGGGCCTAGCCACTTCGGCCAATCAGCCGCGCTGACTAATTGGCAAAATGCGAGCAATGCACTGAATAATGGGAAAAGGCGTTTTGCGGTTTGGTAAATCATGGCGTGTTAACGTTTTTCTTTGTTATTAAGAGCGTTTCGTTGCTCCAAAAAAAGTTGAATCGCTTTTTCGAGGGAAGGAAATGCCCAGTCTTTCGGATCAACTAAAGCGGGATCTAGAAAATGAATACTCTCTAATTCTTCTTGGCAGGATTGCATTTTGTCGAAGTTCTCGACCTTGGCAGTGAAATAGGTGTCCACAACTGAATAGATGACGGATTTGAACGGGTATTGATTTGGCCAACCTCCAAGAAAAGACCAGGAAATGAGATCTAAGTTCACTTCTTCTTTCACTTCGCGAATGAGCGTCTCCTGGAGAGTCTCGTTCGGATTGGCGAATCCGCCGGGCATGCCGTAGTATCCTTTGCGTGGATCTTTCTTCCGTTTGATTACGAGGAGGTTTCCCGAATCGTCTTCGATCAGCGCGGCGGCTGAAGTCGCGGGACTCATGAAAAGCTCGAAGTCACAAGCTGGGCACCGAACGGAGACGTTTTTAGATGGTTCGATTGAGGGATCGCCGCACGCGGGGCAGAATTGAAAGTGGTTCGGAGCTGATTCCATCGAAATAACAAGTGTTTATGAACGATGTGAATCGGCAAGGAGAATTAGGGCTCGGCTATCTTTCGCTGCCTCAATAAATCCCAACCGGAAGCCTTTTTATAGTTGATCTTCCAAATGCCGCTCCTACGTTCGCCCCTCCGATGGCCTCGTGGTGTAATGGTAGCACTAAGGTTTCTGGTACCTTTAGTCGGGGTTCGAATCCCTGCGGGGCTACCATTCTTCGCTTTACGCTTGGAATGGTTGGCAAGTCGGAAAGAAGAGCGTTTCAGCTCTGAATTGTTTTCAGGGACTGAACTATCCTTCTCGCTTGAGTCGGAAGAAAGTCTGAATGAGTTCGAGGCACTCGTCTTGCATGACCCCCATCTCGATGGTGGTGGTGTGGTTCATCCCTGGATACTCGTTGACGTTGAAGGCGCCGCCGAGTCCTCCCATTTTGGGGTCAGGTATGGCGAATACGACGCGTCCTATGCGTGACATGATGCTGGCTCCTGAGCACATCGGGCAGGGTTCTTTGGTTACGTAGAGCGTGGCGTCGTTCAAGCGCCAGTTGTCGATGGCGTTGGCGGCTTGGGTGATCGCTATCATTTCCGCGTGAGCGGTGGGGTCGTTGGAAGTTTCGACTTGGTTGTGGCCGATGCCTATGGTTTGGCCATCGTGAGCGATGATGGCTCCGATTGGAACTTCGTTTGCTTTCCAGGCGTTCAGGGCCTCATTGTAGGCTAGCGACATGAAAAAAAGGTCGTCTCGTACCAGTTGCGATGGATACCGTTTTTCAAAAGGGCATTCGGGGGCCGTCTTTTTAGAGTGATTCATGAGGGAATTGAGGATACGGCAAAATTGAAAATACTTGACTAATAGAGGAGATAAGAAAAAACACGTGGCTCTTTTATATCAAGAGCGAGTGCGCTCTAGACGATTTATACGATTTATACGAATTATATGGCTGACGATGGCATCCAAGTAGAAGGCAAGATAGTCGCAGTTCTCCCCGGGACAATGTTCCGAGTAGAGCTGGAAAACGGTCATAGTGTCTTGGCTCATATTTCAGGCAAGCTTCGGAAGCATTTCATTAAGATCACTACAGGTGATATGGTGAAAATGGAAATGAGCCCTTACGATTTGAATAAGGCTCGCATCACATATCGTTTGAAAAACAACTCTCGTCCTAGGAATGCCCCGATTCGTTCCTTTGGTCCGCGTCGCAGACGTTAAGGCGTTTTCCCATCACTGCCCAATCCCTTTGATGCGATTGGGTAGCTGCACCGCGAATGGCGCTTGGAGAATGAACTCTTGCTGCGCGTTGGTTGATCTCTAAGGATCGCTTCTAGTGAGTGATCGATTACTGGAAGGCTTGGACGCGTTTCTCGCGTTTGCCGCATTGGAAAAAGGACTGTCCGAGAACACGGTTCAGGCCTACCAAAGCGACATTGAGCAATTCGCGGTCTTCGCTTTCAAGAAATGCGGACGTTCCGATTGGACCGAAATCGAAGGGAGTGACGTTTCGGATTGGATTTACGCTTTGAGCGAGAAAGACCTCTCAAACGCCTCCCTTTGTCGCAAACTGAGCGCTTTGCGCGTGCATACGAAGTTTCTATTGAGCGAGGAGCGGATCGAGCGTTCCTTCATGGAATTGGTAACCGGCCCGAAACTCCGGCGTAAGATGCCGAGCTCGCTCACGATTCAGGAGGTGGAGACTTTGTTGGAAGCTCCCAATTTGACGACTCCGCAAGGATTGAGGGATCGGGCTATTCTCGAATTGCTCTATTCGTCGGGATTACGGGTGAGCGAATTGTGCGGCGCATTACTGCAGCAGATCGATATCGCGAACGGGGCTATCAAGGTTTACGGCAAAGGTTCGAAAGAGCGTGTTGTTCCAATGGGGCTTCAGGCGGTGTTGGCGTTATCTGGATACTTGGACCAGGGTAGGCCGGGCTTGGTTAAGCCGAAGACGGGGAGCGCGTGTTTCATAAGCAATCGTGGCACTCCGATCTCCCGTAAGACAGTTTGGGCTCTGGTAAAGCGTTATGCGGAAGCGGTAGGGATCGAAAAGCCCGTCAAACCGCATGGACTTAGGCATTCGTTTGCAACGCATCTTTTGACCGGTGGAGCGGACTTGAGAGTTATTCAAGAATTGTTGGGTCACGCGGATATCTCGACGACTCAGATTTACACTTCGGTCGAGGCTCATCGCGTGAAAACGGCTCACGACGAATATCACCCAAGAAGCCAAGGGGACGTTTCGTTGTGAGGTGGTGCATTGATTCTCTGAAAGTTTCTTTTAAAACCGGAATAGGTGCACAGGCATCTTGCCTGTGAAGAAACAGGCTGGAAGCCTGTGCTACTTTTAATAAATTGCATTTACAACGTAGGGCTGGCGCTGGCCCCATGCCGCGTAAGAGGGATAACTATCCTCCATCGCGGTCGCCGCAAGCGACGCCCCTTTGCTATTCATGAAACGTTTCGGTTTATCGCAGTTAAAAAAAAAGAGCCTGCAGCGCGAAGCCGCAGGCTCTTTGGGTTTGATTTCTTAGCGTGATTTTCTAGAAGGACGAATCCGTCGAATTCGTCGCTCCTGGCTTGGCCAAGTTATTGCCTCCGATTGCCCAATGTATGTCGTTAATCAATACCTTGAACTCAAAGGTATCCTTAACTCCGGACATCGTGATGCTCCAGGAATTGGCACTCTCGCAATCCATGGGAACGCCTTTTTTCCAAGACAAGCCTGGAGCGTCTCCACGAAGGTAGAGCATATTGCCGAATCCAACATCGACGTTTGCAACGACGACCGTCTTCGAGGCTTTGATCGATGTCGCCTTTTTGACAGGAGCTTTCTTGGCTACGGCTTTCTTAACCGCGACCTTTTTTGCTACCGTTTTTTTAGCAGGAACTTTTGGGGCGACGGTTTTTTTAATCGCGACCTTTTTGGCTACTACTTTTTTGGCAGGCGTTTTCTTGGCGACGATTTTCTTAACCGCTACCTTCTTCGCTACCGTTTTCACTGCTTTTTTGGCAACGGTTTTTTTAACCGCTACTTTTTTAGCTACTTTCTTTGCCGCTGGTTTGGCTACTGCCTTCTTAGCTGCTGTCTTAGTGGCTTTTTCCATGATTATTTTCTGTTTAATGGTAATGGGAGTTCACGTTAACGCGCGTGGCGCGGGAACATGATATCTCCTGAGAGCTGGTTCCATACCACTTTTTTTTGAAATTACAATGATCGCTTCATTTTTATTTGTTACGTTTCGGTAATGACAGAATAGGGCAGATTCGAGCACCCCTAATGGTCGAGTTCGATCATTCGCTGACGCTAAATTCGCGATGAAGAGACCTGTGCCGGGGTTGCACAAAAAAACGCCCGCGTCATTTAAGACGCGGGCGTTTGGGAAATTTAAATGGATCGGAAGCGTTTAGCGAACGACGAGGAATGCTACTCGTCGATCGTCTGCCATTTGAGCGGAGGCTGCTCCTTCAACTGCGTTGAGATCGCCTTTCGAAAGGGTTTCGAGGCTCGAAGAAGCGATACCGAGCGTTTCCATGTATTGCTTAACGCTGTTTGAGCGGCGTTCGCCAAGAGCGAGATTGTATTCTGGAGTGCCTTTCCAGTCGCAGTGGCCTTCAAGTATTAAGAGATGACCTGGATTACTTCTCATGTAGTCGGCGGCTTGTGCAATCTTGGCACGTTCGCTAGCTTTAATGCCTGAAGAGTCGAAATCGAAGTAAACCATGACTCGGATCACGTCTGGATCTCCAACCTGTCCGTCGGAAATAACACGACCTCCGATCGCATCTCCTGCGTTTTCAAAGAGGTTGTCGTCGTTGACGTTTTCGAATTGCTCTCCACTGCGACCGTTTGCTCCTCCGCCAAGATGTGCTGTATCAATGGGGCTTGGGCGACGGGGCTTTTTCTTACAACCGGAGAATCCGATTGCAACTGCGATAATGAGGAAGTAAAGGATGGACTTTTTGGAAATC
>JBNMOQ010000153.1:0-12206 GCA_051275055.1 Candidatus Pelagisphaera sp. | reverse complement strand
ATAAAAGTGTGGTTCCGTCGATTCGTAAATCGACTCGAGCACCGCCAAGGGGTCAAGCAGTTCCGATTCAACGGAAATACTAATCAGTTGAGCATGGTCCTTCTCGACTGCTCGCAATTTACATCCGTCGAGAAATGCCTCCAAGGCTTCTCGACTCGGCGATTGCGAAGGATCTAAAGGTAACGTATCCAAAAGCAGTTGGCTTAAGCTTCTACAGGCGGCTTCGGAAAGAGAATAGTTTTTGCGCCAACCGTGGAGCCCGCCAACTTCTCATTTCGAACCAAACGCGCCTTCCAATTGGAATCCGGAGTCTGTCCAAGAAGCGCATACACTTTTTCGGTAGTCTCTGGCATCACCGGCTCCAACAAACCCACCGCGAGTCGCACCGCCTCTGACATCGCAAATAGCGTCGTATCCAATCGCTGTTTATCAAGCGGGTCTTCCGACTTAGCCAATTTCCAAGGAGCTCGCTTCTCCGCATAACGATTGATTGAACTCACGAACGCGAATATACGCTCCAATCCGGTGTGAAATTGAAATTCCTCGAAAAGCTCAAGCACCTTCGCGTGCGTTTCGTCCCAGCCTTTCCACAACTCTTGTTCAAGAGTTTCTTCCAACTGTGGCGCGGGAATCACTCCTTCGAAACCACGCGCCAACATCGTCAGAACACGGCTGAGAAGATTACCCAAATCATTAGCCAAGTCCGAGTTGTAGCGCACCATGTAGCGATCTAAAGAAAACTCGCTATCCTGACCTACGTTCATTTCACGCGTAACGAAATAACGGAATGCATCGGAACCGAACTGCTCAATCAAATCGAGCGGATCAACAACCGTGCCCGTACTCTTTGACATTTTCTCGCCAGACTTCAGCCACCAGCCATGAACCAACAAGCTCTTTGGCAACTCGATCTCCGCAGCTTTTAGCATGATCGGCCAATACACTGCATGAGGTGGCACCAAAATATCCTTACCGATCACATGAAAGTCGGCCGGCCAGCGTTTCTCGAAATCGTCCGTACCATATCCAGCCGCAGTCACGTAATTGAACAGCGCGTCGAACCAAACATAGGTCACGTACCCATCATCAAATGGAAGCGGAATCCCCCACTCCAATCGTTCTTTCGGACGGGAAATGCACAAATCGTTGATCGGCTCCTTCAGAAACTCGAGAACCTGCTTCGCACGAAAACGCGGAAAAATGAACTCCTCATTCGTCTTAATATGATCGACCAACCAATCTTGGTGACGGCTTAGCTTGAAGAAATAATTGCTCTCGGCGATTTCCTCGACCTCGCCGAAAATCTCCGGCCATGTGCCATCTTCGTTCTTATCTTTCTCCTGGAGAAACTGTTCCGCGCGGCGACTGTAATAGCCGGTATATTCCGCCTTGTAGATGTCACCCTGATCAAACAGCTTCTGCAAGACCGTCGAAACTACTGACTTATGCCGGGCTTCCGTCGTGCGAATGAAGTCGTCATTCGAGATATTCAAGCTCTTGCAGAGTCCCTGAAACGACTCAGCAGCTTCGTTGCACAATTCGATCGGCTCGATCCCGCGGGCTTTGGCCGCTTGCTGAACCTTTTGGCCATGCTCGTCTAGTCCTGTGACGAAATACACGTCATCGCCCATCAAGCGACGAAAACGGGCGACCACATCGGTCAAAACCTTCTCGTAAGCATGACCGAGGTGAGGCTTTCCATTGGCGTAATCAATCGCGGTTGTAATGTAGAATGACTTCATGAAATTAATGCGGCGCATAGGCATACGCGCCCATTTTACAATCGCAACTCAAAATCTAGAGAATCGCCGCTTGCCCAAGCGAGCGTTCCCAATCCCCAACCCGCCCTACCGTTACCCAGTATGACTTCCGTCGCAAAACGGGGCATTTCCCGTACTTTTGCATGCGCAAAGAAAGCGCGCTCCATCCTTTTCAGCCTTGAATATCTGAGGACGAAATTCGCTCCCTCGGTGCGACCCATCGCATAATGGTTGGTTCGCCGATTGGCCACAGGTACAATAGGCGTAGGTTTCGCCCGCTTTAAGTTCTACTTTAATAGGTCCGTCTCCGGCTCGTTTTGCGTCGCTCATAGTGATTTATCGAAGTTTAGGTAATAAAAAAGGCGAAATCGATTCATTCGACCCAGCCTTGGCTATTCAGCCTAAGAATCGCTCCCTAGGCAAGCATGCATCCTGATCCCTAAAGAGCCTTCATCGAATCAATTTCAACAAGAGCCCCCGGATCGCTCGAGAAATCCACGCGTAACGCCTTAACCGATCCAGACTTCGGGAGCTGAAACTTCAACGTATCAAAATCGCTACTCGCACTCAAAGCTACAGGACCAGGTAATTTGCGCGTAACACCGTCACCATTAATAAATGACAGCCAAACCAAAGCCGAATCGGAAACCCGAATATCGATCGTGAACACACCACCTTGCTTCCCAAAATCGGCATCCAGTCCACTCCTAACAATTGAACCCTCTCCACGTGGAAGCTCGAAATCGAGAAACCCTTGGAAACCTGCAATATTTGAAAGTCCTGGATTCCCTTCCCAGCCTTCCGTTTGCCAACCGCCACAATCAAAAGTGAATAGCAATTTCCCGTCGTTCGGGTCACGGTTATTAAATTCTTCCCAACCATCGGACAATCCATCGCCATCGCTATCTTCGCGAACGACTTCGTATTCAGGATTCACAACTCTCCACTTCGCAGGTCCCTTGGTTTGAAAGAGCATTTCGGCATCCGATTCTTCAACCGCACCCATATCGCCTTTCGAAACCCACTCTTCGAGCAATTGCCGATGCTGCTCAAGCGCCTTAGAAAACTTCGGATTTTTCGCAAGATTTTCCAACTGATGCGGGTCGCTTTCCAAATCGTACAGTTCCTCCGCTGACCGTTCTCCAAAATAGATCTCCTTAAGCTTCTGCGGCAATTCGCCATTTGCATAAAGCTCTCTCAGATTCTTCGTATACTCCTGATTGTCGCGATACTGCGGCTGCAAGAGAACCCGATCCAATTTGTAGTTGCGGGTATAACGGAAGCGGTCCGTTCGCAGAGTTCTCACACGATCAATGGTAAAGTCCAAGCGGTCTTTCGCACTCGCCACGTAATCACGCTCTTCGAATCCCTCTCCGAACAAATCCTGCCCTTCGTACCAGTCCGGCTGGTCCAATCCTGCCCAGGCCAATGTCGTCGCTGATAAATCAAGAAGGTTTACCAAATCATCGCGTATTTGCGATTTGGGCACCATTCCCTTAGGAGCTCGAACGATGAATGGCACATGTAACCCGCCCTCCGTTTGCATTTGTTTGTGACGCACTAGATTATTGGCTCCATGGTCCGAGAAGTATATCACGATCGTATTCTCCCAAAGTCCGGATTCCTTCAAACCAGCCAAAATTTCACCAATAAAATCATCGTCCTTTCGAATCGAATCGTAGTGCTCCGCAACCACCTCGCGATAAAGCTGATTTTGCGGATAATCTGGCGGCACGGTCACCGTAGCTGGATCCGTCTTACGCTCCGCCGGAAAACCCTTAACATTCTGCTTTCCACCCGCCGTCTGTATCTGACCGTAAAACGGCTGATTCGCCTTTATCACATCCCAAGGAAGAGGACTTCTCCCTTTTTGCTGCAGCGAATATGTGGCCTCTTTATCCCAAACAAAATTGTAGTCATCCTTACCTAAATTGAATGTGTAGTACCCGCCTTCCTTCATAATCTGCGGAAGCAATTTCATTCTTTTCGGCAAATAGTTTTTGCTAGGACCGCGTGAAGACCGATGCTCGTGCGCTCCAAATCGGATTTGGTTTTGCCCGCCCATGAGCGAAGACCGGCAAGCCGAACAAACCGGAGCCGGCACGTATGCTCGAGAAAACAACGTTCCCTGGTCTGCCAGCGAGTCAATATGAGGCGTATGGCCTTCATTAACAGAATCGCCGTAGCAACCCATCCAAGGGGAAGTATCTTCAGCGAAGATCCAGAGAATATTCGGTTTATCTTCCGCTTGAACCAAAGCGGAGAGAATAAAACCAACTAGCAAGACGAGAACAAAACGAGAATGGGCCATGAATAGAATTCCAACCTAAGCTTCCTCGCAGGACAATAAATTTCACTATTTCAGGGCAACTGCTTTTCAATGATCCTCGCCACTTCTTTTCCCTGAGCCGTTTTGCCTTCTGTATTGTAATGTACGTTTCCAGGTTTCGTCCACCAATCAGAATGATGCGGCTTGGTAAATCCATAGAGATCGTTGATCACGATTTTCGGAAAGTCTTTCATCACTTTCAAAACCACCTTGTTGTACTTTGCAGCATCTCCCGCAACGCGACCAGCCTCCCCTTCAGGCACGGGCGTTGTAGTCACGAATATCAACCGAGCCCTTGGAGCGTTTTTCTTCAAGTAGTCAACGATACCTCTTAGGTTGGATTCGTATTCATCAATCAATGACACCTGCTTCCCGTTCACACGATCAAGCTTTCCGTCCGCCACGTACTTCAAGTCATGCAAGCCTACATTGACATGAACAACATCCCAATCATGCGTCCAATGCGCTTTCATCGTCTTGTGCAGGATATTCATTTTCGAAATGAACGATGACGAATCTCCTCCATTCACTTGAATTCGGTAGACATTAGCCTTGCCTTTGAGCTCGCTCCGAACAGTCGGCGTATACGCGATTGATATCGAGTCACCGTAAATCAGCACATTCGGCAATTTTGGATCATTCTCAACATAGCTGAATGCCTCGCCTTTTTTGGAAGCAATTCCGTACCACGCATCTTCTGCGTCATTCGATAGGGCGACGTTAGTCGCAAGTAGAGATATCAGAGTAAACAAGGTAAATACCAATTTCATAATCAACTCTAAATCGAAAATTTCAAGCGAGGTCAACCAGTCAGGAAAGGTACAATACAAATTTTGACGGTTGATGAAAAATAAAGTCGCGCATTACCCAAAGGAGCTCTTCAATGTCCAAACTCAATGTAGGCCTGGTGGTCGCGCCAGCCCTACGAAAGACCCCCAACATGCCTACGCCCCAACCATTTTCTATTCGCGCCATGCTGTCTTCTGAAGCAGCGAAAGTAGCCCAACTTATTTTCCAGTCAACGAACCACTGGTACAAATCAAAAGGCTTTGGAGCTATTTTTTCCGGTCAACCGGACGATTGCCTCATTTTCCCTGACGTCTACGAAGATCTTGATCCCGGCTGCTGCCTTATCGCGATTGATAACGGTACCAACGCGATAATCGGCTCATGCTTCTATCACCCGCGAACAAGCCACATGTCCCTTGGCATCATGAATGCTGATCCAAACAGCACACGCAAAGGAGTCGGCAAAGCCCTGCTAAATGAAATCATTGAGATTGCGAAATGTAATGACAAACCCCTGCGCCTAATCTCCAGTGCATTCAACTTAGATTCCTTCTCGCTCTATACGCGGCAAGGATTCGCTCCGTACTCAGTTTATCAGGACATGATCCTGAAAGTACCCGAATCAGGAATACCGATCGATCCAATCGCCGGCGTCATTACCCGACCTGCCACTCTCGACGATCTCGATGCAATCGATCAACGAGAACAAACAATTTGGAGCACTTCTCGCAAAAAAGACTGGACTTACTTTATTGAGAACAAGCGTAGCATATGGAACGTTACCATTGCCGAAACCCCGAAAGGTTTCCTGTTAGGAGCACTCGCATCAGTCAATCATCCTGGAAGCAATTTGCTGGGCCCAGGAATCGCTACCGACTCGAGCGTCGCGAAACTGCTAATACAAACCGAACTAAATCAACACCGCGGACGTAGCCCTCTTTTCCTCATTCCTTCGAACGACCCAGAACTCGTTAAAGCCATGTATCAACTCGGTGCTCGTAACTGTGAATTGCATGTCGCCCAAAGCTTAGGTCCCCCGCCCGAGATAAAAGGAATCGTCTTACCGACTTTTATGCCTGAAACCGGATAAAAACATAGATTAGATTGAACTCCAAAACGCTTTCCCTTTAAAACTCAACCCACCATGCTTTTAAAACGACTTTCAACAAACCTTAGCTGCCTCGCACTAATTGCCCTTCTCGCTGTTGCGCCACGTGAGCTTTCGGCTCATAACGGCGACAATCACGCGAACATGGCCATGTCGAATGCTGCCACTTCGTTCCTCCATTCGCTAAACGATAAACAGCGAAACAAAACGACTTTCGATTTCGACGACCCGCATCGCGTCAGTTGGGAATTTTTGCCCGCTGCAATGATCAAGCGCAAAGGCATCGCCCTCACCGAACTCGACAAGAAGCAAAAGATGTTCGCCTACGATTTGCTCGAAACCGGTCTCAGTAAATCGGGCAATGAAAAGATCCTTAACATCATCGACCTCGAACGCGTTTTGCTAGAACTCACCGGATCGGATATTCGCATTCCCGAACTCTACTCGATCATGATCTTCGGAGAACCTTCAATCGAGTCCAACTGGTCTTGGCGATTCGAGGGACACCACGTTTCTCTGAACTTCACAATAGTCGACGGTACCATGACCGCTACAGCCCCGCGTTTCCTCGGATCGAACCCAGCGAAAGTCACAGAAGGCGATCGAAAAGGACTACGGGCCCTCGGTGAAGAAGAAGACTTGGCCCGGGAACTCTTCAAGTCCTTCGACGCAAAACAGCAGAAAGTCGCTCACTTCCAATCCATCGCCTATGGCGAAATCGTTACTAACCGCGCCACGGAAGTCGGCCCTCTCGGACATGTAGGCCTCCGAGCCAATCGCATGACTCCAGAGCAAAAAAAGCTGCTGGAATCCTTAATCGAAACCTACGCATCGACGATGCCCAACGAACTCGCCGAAGAACGCATGAATCAACTACGCGAAGCCGGCATGGACAAAATCCGGTTTGGCTGGGCTGGTGAAACCGAAGCTGGCGAACCGCATTACTATCGTATCCAAGGTCCCACTTTCCTCATCGAATACGACAACGTTCAAAACAAGGCCAATCACGTGCATACTATTTGGCGCGACTTCACAGGCGATTTCGGTAGAGACCTGCTAAAGGAACACTACCTCAATCATCCTCACTGATTTTCCCGTCTTCGATTCGCAGACAACTATTTTTGAGCTGACAAGAAAGCTACCAACGAAGCGAATTCCTCCAACGAGAGCGAATTCGCCAACCCAGGAGGCATCATCGACGTCGGTAGATGATCTTCGCTTTTAATTTTGGAAACCGCGACTTTCGTGATCTTCCCCGTCATGTCGCGCATAGTGATTTCATCGGAATTCCGATTCGTAACAAAACCGACGTGAGCTCCGCCATCTTTCGTGGAAACGACGGACGTCTGGAACCCTTGGGAAATAGTGGCATTGGGACGAAGAATCGCTTCAGCGATTTGGTCGCGCTGCATAATCGAACCGATCTGTCCCATAAACGGACCAATCGCCATTTGCGTACTATCGAGAGTATGACAGGCTACGCAGCCCTGTTGCTCAAAAATCTTTCCACCAAGATTCACATTGCCTTTGATTTTATCCAACGAAAGTAACACATCTTCGATCGCTGTCGTAGCGATCGCTCCCTTTTTCGAAGCGATCTTCGAAAGATCAACATTCACCTGTACTTCCTCCTCTTCGATTATAAACGTACCGAGTTTTTCGATACCCATTCGATGACTATCATTTAACGTCGTAAGCAACGCCTTGCCTTCTGCATCCGAGCGATCCCATTCCGCTTCGAGCACATCTTTAATACTCGAGCTCGCCGACCAGGTAATCGGTTTGTAGTACGGCCCACGCGTATCCGGACGCGTCGACCACCACCAAGACCCGTCATACGGCGCTTCTTCCTGATAGATTCGAGCGAGAGTCGTAAGCGTCTTCTTACGCTCAGACGGATACTCGACCGACCGAAGATGCTTCAGCACGCCCTTAGCCAATGTATCCGTATGTTGATAACGAATCGCCCAATGCGCCAAGTCCGATGCCTCAGTTCCGAGCGCTGCAAGCAGAGCATCTTCAGCCTCCAAACGAACCAAAGCATGGGCCGCCAAATGCGGTAAAACACGAGCAGAATCCGGAGTCGCATTCAGAGAGCGCATCGAAACTCCACCTAACGGAGCAGGCGACACGAGGAATTCTGCTCCCGGACGATCACCTTCAACGATCGAATCCTCCATCGAAACTTTGGCAGTGAAACGAACAGCGCCTGATGGCAATTTAAACACGACAGTCGAAACCGCCGGAACGCTCAAAGAACTCTTTATAGACTTAGCCGCCTTTGCTTTCAGTTCCAAACCTGTCTTAGAAATATCGGTGAATCGCTCGATCGATCCATTCGTCGTATCAGCCGACTTCCAATCGAGATCCAGCAAGCTCACTTTTTCTCCATTCTCTAATACGATTGTCGGATTGAGCCAATGCGAACGGTCGCGAGGCGAGCCAACATTATAAGTCAGTGAATTCAAATGCAGATCGCGATAGCCAGCTAGGTCCGCCTGAAAACCCTGCACCGAATTCGCGCCCTTGATAAGGACTGGCGTTCCAACCGGAGCAGTCGCCCCTGCTTCAACCGGAAACGAATAAGGCGTTTTCAACAATGCCGTCGCTGCAGCCTTATTTCCTAAACGACCCAGAGCAACCGTTGCCGCCGCCTTTTCTCGATCGGTTCCACTTGAGATGAAAGCCGCAATCGATTCCACAGGAATCTCCGCTTTCTGCAACCACGGAAGCCGATCGGTCGCTGCGCGAATAGCAAATTCCGACATGTCCGAATCATCTAAATACTCCAGCAACGTCGAGATACCTTCCGGCCCCGCAACCTGTGCATAAGTGTAGAGCGTGGCCACTCGACCTTCTTTAGAAAGCCCTGACGCGCTAAGCCGATCGCGCAACTTGCTCGAAAGGTTTTTGTTCGAGCGCGTTAGCAACTCCTGCTGAGCCGCCAAGCGAATCGTCGAGCTCGGAGAATCTAACCCCTCGAACATGACCCTTAAATTAGCCTTATCGAATGATTCGAAAGCCTTGTACTCCCAGCCTTTCGGCACGACGCGCACGACATATCCCTTTTCCGAACTGCCCTTATAACTCGCCCCTGCCCAAGCGCTCAAGTAGAGCTGCCCCGAGGCATCCACATCCAAATCACTTACCTGAGAGAGTTGGATGAAATCTTCAGGCGTTTGCTTGAAACTTGGCCCATCGACTTCGAGACGATGGATAAAAACGCCGTTGCGCCCCCAGTCCGACATCATCGGCTGATTATTGTACGTGCCTGCCCAACTTGGCTCATTCATGTAGAGAGCACCCGTACCAGAGCCACCGCCAAGATCTTCCAAAGCTGGCAAGATTTCCGTCGCGAAATTGATGAACAAAGAAGGGTACCCGTAGTTAGCCGACTGAATTTGATGGATAAAACGCACATTCCAGCCGCCGCCGTCGTTGGTATTGCCGCGCGTGTAAATGTTCATGAACGGGTCGATCGCCACATCGTAGATATTGCGCAACCCCTTCGTATAGAGCTCCATTTCCGAACCATCCGGGCGAACGCGAACAATCCCGCCTCCCAACAAAGTGAGCTGCGTTCCATCGGTACCCGTTGCATTGGAAAACCCGAAATCGCCCACCGCGATGTAGATCCAACCATCGATTCCCATACGAATCCCGTTCGTCGAATGATCCGTTCCCCGACTGCGAATCGACTCCGGCGAGCAAATTCCTTTCACCAAAGTCTTACCCGGTCCATCAGCGACGCCGTCCCAATCTGCATCTGTAAAGAGAGTCAGGTCCATTCCGCTCGCCTCGCCAGTCGCTAGATCGTAGGTCGTATGCAGGACGTACAAATCGGCCCCAACGGATATCAACCCGCGGGCACTATCTGCCTTAGCAAACTCCGTATGCGAATCGGCAACGCCGTCTTGATCGCTATCGATCAAGCGAATGATCATTCCCTTTCCGGGTCCTTTACCCAAAGAACCATTCATATCGACCCCAACGAAAACCTCCCCCGTAGGAGCCACGCACAAACAGGCAGGAGAAGGGGTTACATCCGGACCGGAAAACCGTACTAGATCCAAATCCTCTGGAACACGATCTTGAGCGAAAGACAAAACTGCAAGGGCAAGGCCGCCAAAAATAAATGATAGGTACTGTCGCATAGGCAAAACAAGATAGCGCAAAACCACGCAATTTTACTAAATCCTTTTCCCTTTTGCCTGAACAGTGGACTTATTGTCGAATGGAATCTTAGAAGCAGCTCAAAAATCACGTAAACAGTTCACGTCTAGGCCCTCCTCCTCTCTTTTGGACTCGCCCAAGACTGTGGCCGACCTTTGACTGCCTCGGTTTTCTATGGAAATCATCAAGAACATCCGAAATAGCCAACGACTCGCCAAGTGGGAGATACGCCCAATCGACGTCGTACTCTTCATCTGCTTGGCTCTGACTTTCGCCTATGGCTTGACTGGTCTACTAGCCCAAGCCCATGTGTACCTCAGCGGTGAGGAACTTGCCACTGACTCCCTTTCCTTTCTCATCGTGTCGGGATTCGGGCTTCAACTCGGCTGCGTGGCTGCACTGGGAGGTATTCACATCATTTCACCAACCGAAAACAGCAATAAACCGGAGTCTTTTTGGCAAGCAGTCAAAATCGGTTTAATTGGATTCATCGCCGCGTACCTTCTAATCATCCCAACGATGATGATTTGGAAAATCGTGCTTGAAGCATTGAATTTCGAATACAAGGTTCAGCTACCAGTTCAACTCGTGCAAAACGGCGGAACAAACATAGAAATGGCCCTAATGGCCCTACTGGTAGTAGTGGCGGCTCCCGTTGTCGAGGAACTCGTCTATCGCGGATTTCTATTTCGCTATCTCAATAACCGAGTCCCACCTGGATCAGCCATTGCGATCACCGCAATTCTTTTCGCAGCCATTCACCAAAACCTCTACAGCTTTGTTCCTCTGACGATTCTGGGAGCTGCTCTCTGCATCGTTTACCGTTTGTCCGGCAACATTGTATCCAGTATCACAATGCATGCGTGCTTCAATCTATTGAATCTGATATTGATGGTCTACTTTAGTCCTCTTGACGTATGAACCCGTTTGCTGGCGACAAAGACGAACGGATCGACTCGATTGGCGAAACCGAACTCATCGAACGAATACAGACTTGGCTTGGTGATGCCTCCCCCCCTTCGCCGCGGGGAATTGGCGACGATTGCTCCGTCCTGCCAGTTAAGTCTTCCGAGAACAAGCTGCTCGTCACCGCCGATCCTGTTGTTTACAATAAACACTTCGACGATTTTCTTACACCTGAACAAGTCGCTGGAAAACTTCTCAAGCGCAACGCGAGCGATATCGCGGCCATGGGAGGATTCCCTCGCTCCGCCACGCTCTCGCTCGCCTTACCTTCAAATCTTTCGATCACCTGGCTTCAACGCTTCTACCAAGGACTCGCCGTTGAAGCGAAACGATTGGATACGGAAATCTCCGGAGGCGACGTGAGCTCTACCAGCGATTTTCTCGGCGCATTTATGACCCTCATCGGAGTTGCCAACGAGCGCGTTTTAGAGCGAGGCAAAGCATCCCTCGGCACCACCATCTACGTAACTGGCGAGCTCGGCGGAAGCCTACTCGAGAAGCACTACAGCTTCGAACCGCGACTAGCGGAGGGCCAATGGCTGTCCACGCAAACTGCAGTCCTCGCTTGCATGGACTTGAGCGACGGGCTGGGAAAAGACTGCTCAGCTCTGCTCAAGCCTGGACTTGGAGTACTTCTCAAAGCGGGCGACGTACCGATAAGTTCCGCAGCGTTACGACGCAGCGAACAAAGCGGCAAGTCCGCGCTCCAGCACGCGATCAATGACGGAGAAGACTACGAGCTGCTTTTCGCGCTCGCTCCATCAACCGACAGCGCGGCCTTCGAAGCGGAATGGCGGAAAACGTTCGAAACAACTTTAAGCAAGATTGGATCCGTCATCGAACGAGCTCCAAACGAACCGGTTCTGTCCTTCAGCGGGACAAACCAATCCATAAAATCCTCTGGTTATGAGCATTTTAGATCGACTGAATAACGGCATCGACACGAATTCGCCAGACGAGACTATCGCCGTTGCAAGCCTTCTCGCCAAAGCGCTTCCAAGCGAGGCCATTCTAACTCTCGAAGGAGATCTTGGAGCGGGCAAAACGACCTTCGTCAAAGGACTCGCCAAGGCGATGGGCA
>JBNMOQ010000152.1:0-12255 GCA_051275055.1 Candidatus Pelagisphaera sp. | reverse complement strand
GTAGCCAATCTCTAGTTTTTCGGCGATTTGCTTTTTGACTAGGCCTTCGCTGAGCAATTTTAGGATTTCCAATTCCCGTTCGGATAGGCCGAGGTTGAGATTTTCTTTGGGGAGTCGGGATTGGAGGTTCTGTAACAGGAATTTCGCTACGCTTGAGTCGAGAGTCGCTCCGCCATTGTGGACGAGACGAATTCCGTCCACGATTTCCTGTACTCGAGCGGACTTGAGCAAATAACCAGAGGCTCCAAGCAGAATCGCCCGTAGCACATCGGCTTCTTGATCCGATTGAGTGAGGATGATTATTTTGGCTTTTGGGGCATATTCGCGAAAATAGCGTACAGAGTCGAGCCCTCCCATGCCGGGGAGCCGCAGATCGAGTAAAATAATATCGGGACTGGGAGAGGATAGAGACTGGAGACTGCGCAGGGCGATTTCCGCCGTGCCGTACTGGTCCATGATCTCGATGTTCTTCTCTTCATCTATGGCTAAGTTGACGACTTCTCGGTAGGCCTTGTTGTCCTCTACCAGCATGACTTGAATGGGTGTATTCATTAAAGATTTTTCGATTGGGCTATTTTTTTAGCCGCATTTGTAAAGAGATGAGCGTGCCTCCGGATGTAGGAGCGGTCGCAGATAGCTGGCCACCAAGAAGCCGTGCACGCCTCTTGAGCGAGGGCGGCACAATGAGCTTCGAATTTACAGGAAGGCCTTTCCCGTTGTCGCTTACCGTGAGATTCACTTCGCTTGTATTTACGGAAAGGCAGGTCTCGACGTGAGTTGCTCCGGAATGCCGAATGATGTTCACGAGGCATTCATTGTAGAATAGGAAAAGGTCTATGCGTTTGCGTGGTTTGATTTTCTTGATTTGCTCTTCGTTTTCGAATTTGAGATCATGATTCAAATCGGTGGTTACTCGTCGGGCACTTCTTTTCATTTCTCCGATCAGGTCTTCGTACATTCCTGGTGTATCCAACATGTTGGTAACGTACTTTACGGATTCGCCGGTTCTGTGGATGAGCGATCGGATTCTCTCTAAATGCTTGGCTGCTTTTTCGGGAGCGTCCTTGGCCGCTTGGGCGAGGTCGCTCAGAAGGGCGATCGCATGCAGATTGGCTCCGAGTTCGTCATGGAGGTCAGCTGCGATTCGTTCTTTAGTTCTGAATACAGCACGTTGTCTTAGGAAGCGATCGATTAGGACAAGTATCACAGCCCCGACGATGAGACCGGCGATAATCCAACTCAGGATCTGCAGATTGGCTTTTTGTCGTTCGTATCGTTGATTGAGTTCGGCTTCTACTAGAGGGAGCTCGATTTCTAGACCGTGTCGCTTGGATAATTGCAGCATCCAATCTCGCAGAGGGAGTATTTCCCCGTAAAGATTGTTGCCGTCTGTAAGAGCGGATATAGAGCGATCAGGACTATTAGGCCCCTGGATGGAAATTGCTTTTTTGTGAAGGGCGACGTTGTCGCCATTTGAGAAGAGTTCGATTTCGGCAAACCCCAGTCGTAAGCCTGAGTTGTCGCCTCCACTCTCTAAGGTGAATTCGTACGAGTAGGGCTCGATAGCGGTAAGCCGAATGAATCTGCTAGGAATCCGTTCCAATTGTTTCATCACAATCGGGCTAATGTCGAAAATGCCGTCGCGCCGAAAATCGAGGAGCAGGTGGGCGTCCGAAAAATCAGGCTTATTCGCACCTTCAATAGTCAGATGGTTAGGGAAGCCGAAATCTCCAGCGTATGCCTGTGGGACTGTGTCGCTTTGATCGACTGTGTGTAGGTTTATTTGATTGAGAGCATAAGAGGACTCCAAGTCTATTGTAATGGCGGAGGTTTCTTCAATCTCCGTGCTGACGAATGAAACGCTTTGGCTACCTTGGGCAGCATCCATGAGGTAGGGTAGGGATCCATCGACGAGATAGCGTCGACTCCACGCTATGGTGTTTGAAATTGGGTTGGAATAGGTAGTCACTGTTTTCCCGAGCGCCACATTCTCCTCTTCGCTGAACACCATTATTTCTGATAATTGAAGGATGTACTTATTGTCCCATGCTCTAGGAGACAGGAACGACGTTTCGATCCGAACCCAGGAAGCGGTTAGATCATCGAAAGGAATTACAAGCGGGGCGAGCCGAGTCGGAGAGTGTTCGTCGGACTCGATTGATGCCACCGTAACACCGGTGAGGTTGTCAGAGGTTCCTGCTACAATCTTAAAGGAGCGTGGAAATCCGTCTGCTCGGAAACCGGCTTGAGTACCGCGCCATATGGTGGGCGCTAGTATAATCATGTCGATCAACGTCTCTTTACCAAGATCGATCTGAATGGATTCGGGAACGTCTGGGGAAGCGTTTGGGTTGGATCGATATCCGATTGGTCCGACTCCGCTTTGCAAGCTGTAGCGAGCTATCTGAAGCAATTCTGTATTGATCGCTTCGCGTCTGTCTTCGAGTTGGCTAAGGGTTAGGCTTTCAATTGCTTTGAGATTCTCCGACCCGATGGCGTTGCTAGCGATCGATGCAATTGCGATGAGGATGAATACGGTCTTATGCAAGAGAAGGGCATTTCTCAGCGGGGTAGAAAACGTTGGGATGGGAGATTCCATTTTATGACGTGTGCGAGGCTCACGATTCCGGAGCGAAAGGATAGCAAAGTCGATGCCTCTATCCCATCCGGTAAACACAGGATACTCAAGTTTATCAGTCAGTGGTAGTCTGGCGATACTAGAATGCCGAATCAACCCTGACCCACGCGTACCCCCTTCCTCTATTTAACTCCTGAAAAACGGTCGATGGACCCTCTCTCCCCATATTGAAAAGTCGAAACTTTGGAAATTCTATTTGTTTCGAAATATGAGCTTCTTCGGTGGTAGTCCTACTGTCCTTAGTCGACGCATCATTTGTATCCGATAATTCACTTTTATTGAAACTCGCGACCGTCCGCGGCGCACCTACCCAATCCCAACGACTTCCCATAATACGACTAACCAATAACTAGAAACATAAGAATGACTATGATACACACCAAATTGATAAACCGCATAGTGCGGTGGCTTGCGCTGTTTTGCGGCGCGGCGATCATTCCCGTCGTTTTGCATGCGCAGAACGACGCATCCGAGACGGACGAAGTTTATGAATTGTCCCCATTCACGGTCGACGACTCTAAGAATCAAGGGTACTACTCTGCTCAAACATTGGCAGGGGGACGAATGAGTTCCAATCTGAAGGACGTCGCGACCTCCGTTCAAGTAGTGACTCAGCAAATGCTCGAGGATATTGGAGCGACTGGGCTAGACGAGGTATTGGTCTACACTACCAATACCGATGTAGTGGGCTCGATGAGTAACTACACGGCTGCTCAGGATACTGATGGTGGAGCGGTGATGTCTTCTCAAGGAGCTCGTCAAGACCCAGGCAACGCGAATCGCGTTCGTGGTTTGGCTAGCGCTACACGTACTGCGAATTACTTTGAAACGTCGATTCCGTCGGATTCCTACAATTCCGGTCGTATCGACATTAATAGAGGCGCGAACTCCTTTCTTTTTGGATTGGGATCACCTGGAGGAATCATTAATTCGAATCAAGCTCAGGCCGATTTCAGGAATTCCAATAGAGTCGATGTTCGCTTTTCATCGGAAAACCTTAATTCGAATCTTTCCAAGCGTGGATCGTTTAATATCAATCGCGTACTTGTCGAAGACAAATTGGCCATTCGAATTGCGGTCTTAGAAGGGGAAGAAGAATATCTTCAGCAGCCCGCAATGAAGGATACGAGTCGCCGGTATGTGGCGGCCAAGTTCAAGCCCTTTGCGGAAAAGCATTTCGTAATTCGAGCGAACTACGAGGAAGGGTCCATCTTTTCGGTTCCAGTGGACCGCCTCGCGCCTTTGGAAACGCTTACGAACTTTATTGACGATCCTCTTGGTACGCAGTTCGACACTCCTTCGGGACGCATATCCAATGACCCCTACAATAACATCCTCGCGAACAATGCAGTGAATGGAAACGTCGGTTTCCTTGGTCTAGATGCCAACGGCGTAGCGGTTCCGGGTATTTATAATAAAAATATCAAGAATCGCGGTTGGACGATCATGTTCGACGATACCGTGAATTCGGATGGTCACCCCACTTGGGCGACTCAGGCGGGTTGGACGAATAACTTCATTCGTAGAGGAAGCACCTACTTCGATCCTGATAATAATCTTACGGGCAATAACCAAAGTAATTTGATTCGCGTGATAAGAACGTCGGAGCTTGGTGGAGATTATGTGGGCTACACGTCTCAAGGCTCGACCAATTACGACAACTATGATTTCAGAAGTAATCTTCTTACAGGGCCGCTTGACTCATTCGAAAATGATTTCGATCGATACAATATAACGTTAGAGACGGTTTCCGATAATGGTAACTTCGGCGCTGAAATCGCCATTAACAAGGAATCTTGGTACCGCGATAGTTTCGTCGCTATCGGTGTTCCAGAGATTAATATAGATGTTAATGAGACGCTGCCTATCGGACCGACAAGTCTAGGTAGCGAGGTCAATCCAAACTATGGTCGATTGTATCTTGGGGCAAGAACAGCCAGCAGGACTCAGAATAAGGATACCAGAGACGCTAAACGAGCCACTGCGTTCGCTAAGTTCGATTTCGCCGACAAATTCGATGGTCCGCTCAGTTGGCTTGGAAACCATACGGTCACAGGGCTCTACGATCGCAATGATTTGTTTCAAAATCAAACCTCTCTACGTCAGTTCACTTTAGGCAACGATGCGGGTTTCCATTTGGGACAGCCTAACGCGACGCAATTCCAACGTCAGACCTCGACTCATTATTATATAAGCGATGCGTACCCGCAGGCGTTTACCGACCCGAACTTTAAAGCGTCCGACTTTAAGGTCACTGGCATGAATTCAAGTATTAATTTGGATTACGCGGATGGGTTCTCGATTCCCGTTTCCTATTTGAGTCAGGGCAACGCTGCGACAGATGCGTCGCGGACCAAACCAATTAGAGATGAAGCCCCCGCTGTGGGCGCTTTCCAGCCGACTTGGTCGCCCACTTCTGGCGGGCTAATTGACAACAGCGTTGAATCGTATGCTGCGAATCTTCAGAGCTTTTTCCTCAAGGATATGTTAGTCGCCAATCTTGGTTGGCGCGAGGACACCGTTGGGGTCGCTCGCAACGCGAACCCGCCGCTTAACAGCGAACAAATTCCAATACTTGATCCAGAGGGCTTTAATCTGGACGGCATCGTCGGCACCTCTGAAAAATCAAGTATCTTCTCGTACGGTTTAGTTGGAAAAGTGCCGAATGAATGGTTGCCGACTGGAACCAGTTTGTCATTCCATTACGGAGATTCTTCTAACTTCGTTCCAAACCCTGGTGGTTTCGACTGGGACGGGGGTGCAATTCCAAGCGCTTCGGGTAGCACTAGGGAAATCGGCATGACGATTGGCCTGATGGAAAACAAATTCGTTGCCCGTTTGAACTTCTACAAGGGAAGCATTGCAAACGAGCCCTATCTTCCAATTGATAGAGCCTACAAGCTAATCACTGCTCAGAATGTAATGGCGCCTTACCGCAACTTGTTTGCAGATGTCGATACCTATGACCGGAATCGCGATGGCGTATTGGATATGGTTCCAGACCCTGACGATCTCGAAGGTTTGGCCATGATTGATCCGGATCTTAATATGAATGGCTATCTAGATAGCGTTGAAGAGGCCGACCCTGATTTTGCGCAAAACTATTTGTCCTTAGCGGATATCACAGCGCTTGAGCAGGGATTTGCTGAATTGGTTAACCCTTGGGCTCGTGAAACAGCTGACCTTGTACTGACATCAGGCGCGGATACCGCATCCGGTGATCCGGAATCTAGTGTGGGCAATGGCTTATGGTTCACATTGGGAGATACCGTTGACCTACAGGCGAAAGGCATGGAGTTCGAGTTGACTTTTAATCCTTCCAGAAACCTGCGTCTCTCGGCGAATATTACTCAACAAGAAGCAAAGACTTCGAACGTGGGCGCTCGTACTACGGTCTTGTGGAATAGGCTTTTGGATATCTATTCGAGCGTTCCTAAGGGCTTTCAGGCTCGAGCTGGTCGCAATAAACTCGAGAATGAGATTAGAGATGATGGCCTAGTAGCAGGGACGATGTTTTCGGCTTACGCTCTCAATGCGAATAAAGGCCAAGCCTTTCTCGCTCAAAAGGCTCTCGACGGCTCGGACAATCCTGAAATACGCGAGTATCGCTTTAATGCCCTCGCTAATTACAGTTTTACCGAGGGTCGTTTTAATGGCATGAATATTGGCGGAGCCTTCCGTTGGCAGGATGAAGCGGCAGCAGGTTACTCCATGACGACTGATCCGGTTTGGGGATTCCCCGTTAAGGATGTTTTTAATCCATACTTTGATCCTAAGAGCGAATTCGTAGATCTCTGGTTTGGCTATAAGCGCAAGATCATGGACGATAGGTTTGATTGGAAAATTCAGCTAAACATCCGCAACGTTTTCGCGGACAAGGATCCAATTCCGGTCCAGTTCCAACCTGATGGTTCGGTTGCTCGCGTTGCGATGCCAACCCCACGCCAATTCGTGCTCTCTAATACCATTACATTTTAATCATCATTAGTAGTAGGTTTGTTTGAAAGTGTACCGTCGCCTCATTCTTGTGTATCAGTAAAATGACTACACAATGAATGGGGCGATTTTTTTATAGCCTATTCCCCGTCTATTCTTACAAACAATACGATGAGAGATCTCATTACTCCTTCCGTTAAAACGGCGATACTGCTCCTGTCAGGAGCCTTTTGTTTTGGAACGCTAGCAAAAGCCGGTTCACTCATCGGCACGCGTCCGAACATCATCTTGGTGATGACCGACGATCAAGGAATGGGAGACCTCTCTTGCATGGGAAATCAGGTGTTGGAGACTCCGAATATCGATAGATTCTACGAGCGATCGACTCGGTTGACCGACTTTCATGTGAGCCCGACCTGCGCTCCCACGCGCTCTGCGATCATGAGTGGGCGATCTCCGTTCAAAGTGGGAGTGACGCATACTATTTTTCAGCGCGAACGAATGGCTCTGGATGTTTTCACTATGCCTCAAGCGTTGCAATCCGCGGGTCGAAACCGGTCTTCAATGCACTAAGGGATTGAAACGATGTTAGTCATTGCTGGGAAGGATGCCTGTTTGGTAGGCTTTGCTGATGGCTGCGGGCGCGTTTTGCACGTTGAGCTTTTCGTAAATGTGTCTTATGTGGTTGGATACGGTGTGAGAACTGATCGACAGTTTCTCGGCAATCTCTTTTTTCAACAGGCCGTTTCCCAGCTCATTGAGGATTTCCGTTTCTCGTTCGGAGAGTTTGTGATCTGTTAGTGTATCAGATTTTTTAGTTTTTCTCATTGTATCCAAAATAAGGGTGGCGACTTTCGAATCTAGGGATGAACCACCTTTGATAACGGTTCGAATTCCGTCCTTAATTACATTTACGGTCGCGGATTTTAGTAGATAGCCAGAGCAGCCAGCGCGGATGGCTGCCAGTATATCACTCTCACGATCCGATTGAGTGAGGGCGATGATCTTAGTATTGGGAATGGACTGATTGAAGTATGGGAGCGCTTCAATTCCGGACATTCCCGGAAGATTCAGATCTAGAAGAATTAGATCGGGGATGCTTTTGATCGATTGATGCCGTAAGCTGTGTAGAGCTTGCTCGGCTGTACCGAATTGACTGGCGAGTTGGAGATCGGACTCCTTTGCCATAGAGAGGGCTATGCTATCTCGAAAGATTGGGTTATCTTCCACTAGCATGATTTTGATCTGTTTATTCATTTGTACGTTTCAGAAATTCTAGGTTTTTCTTTAGAGAAAAACGGGAAAGTTGTAATCGCAGATGTACGCTGGTTCCCGCTGTGTGCGAGCTTTCGACCGTGACTTTCGCTCGAAGTAGTTTTGCGCGCCGTTTTAGCGATTTAGGAACTACTGTATTCGGTAGACCATGACCATTGTCGATGATGGTGAGGTTGACCTCATTGCCATTTCCTTTCAGTATAGTGCAAACTCTAGTGGCTCCGGAATGTCTACATATGTTTATAAGGCATTCTTTGTAGAAAAGAAAGAGATCGATCCCGGTGCGGGTTGTGAGCCGATTGAGGTGTTCTTCACCCTCAATATCGAACGTGTGTTCCAGGTTCGTCGATATCCGTTCGGCGGCCCGCTGCATATCCGCTACGAGACCGACGAACATTTTATCGGCTTCCAGCATATTAGTGCAGTGCCGGATGGCGGTTCCGGTTCGCTCTGTGATTTCGCGGATTCGCTGCGAGATCATTTTCCACTCTTTAGAGGTTTCGGCTTCTTCTCCTATGTCGCTAAGTAATCCTATGGAATGAAGGTTGGCGCCCAGTTCGTCATGAAGATCGGCGGCGAATCGCGTCTTGATCCGGACCATTTGTCGCATGCGAATCATACGGCCGATTAGAATTGTGAATCCGATTGCGACGACTAGAAGGGCACTTAGCCAACCCAAACGCCGCAATAGGTTTTTTTGCTGTACGTAGAGGAGGTTGAGTTCTGTGGCCACTCGAGGCCTTTCATGTTCAAGTTCGTGTCGATGGGCTAGCTGCTCGAGCCAATCGCGAATCGGCAGGATTTGTCCGTAGAGATTGTTTCCATCGGTTAAGTTCGAGAAGGCTCGATTCGAGCTATTTTCGCTTATATTGGCAGTGACGTTCTTGTGCAGCGCCACATTTTTTCCGTTGGAATAGAGTTCGATTTCGGCGAATCCAACCCAGGCTTTTGGATCCCCTATTTCTGTTAGGTATGGGGAAACAACTCTTAGTCGTACGTAGCGACATGGCGTTGCTGCAAAGTTTTTTATCATGATGGGACCCGCTTCGAATGGACTGTTGCAGCTCAATTCCGATAATTGTTCGACGTCAGAGAAGTCGGCTTGGTTGGCTCCCTCGATTGTCAGGAGTTTCGGGAGTCCAAAACTGCCTGAGTAACCCTGGGGGACTGTGTCGCTCTGATCTGTGGCGTGTAATTGGATACTCGATATCTCTTGGCTCGATTCCAAATCGATAGTGAGTGTAGCAATCGTGTTTGGCGGGATGGGAGCGGCAAAAGAGACGCTTTGCTCTCCGGAAGCGCCGTTCATTAAATAGGGGAGAAACCCATCGACCAAATATTGCTTGTGTCGCACGGTTCCGTCTGAATGGAATATGGATGAAACGGTAACCGGTTTGTGTAGGGCAATATTTTCCTGTCCGCTGAAGACGAGGATCTCTGACAGTTCCAAAGAGTATTTGCCATCGAATGAGCGGGGTGTGAGCAAATTCGCTTCAATACGCACCCAGGAGGCGACTGTATGAGGAAAGGAAACGACAAGGGGAGCGAGGCGAGGAAGGAGTCCATCCTCTGCTGTGTATGATCCGATTGTGTAGCTCGTATCATTGGTTCCTGCTAGGATCTTGAATTCTAGAGGAAATGCATCGGCTTGGAAATCGCTAATCACGTTGCGATAGACCGCAGGAGAGAGCACGATTTGATCGATTGGATATTCTCCACCTAGATCGATTTGAATCGTTTCGAGGTTATTGGGTTCCAGATGAGGAGAGGACCGAAAGCCGATCGCCCCGATTCCACTACGCAAGCTGTATTGCGCTAGTTGCTCGAGTTCGGTATCGATGGCGAGGAGTCTTTGCTCCAGCTGCGCGGTGTTTCGTTCTTCGCCCATCGATGGCTGGACGAGAGCCAGTATTGATAGTAGTGGTAAAAATGAGCTTAGGCGGTGCATGCTAAGGTTTCTATTTTGGGATTAACAATCTCTATGGCGATAGAATTCCCAAGTGGTAACCTTTGGATACGGCTGCTGACGCATTTTGAACGGATAATTTATCGTAGATGTGTTTAATGTGATCCATGACGGTGTTTGGCCTGATCTTTAGTTTCGTGGCTATTTCTTTATGGAGGAGACCTTCGCTTATCAGTTTTAGTATTTCCGACTCCCGTTCAGAGAGGTGATTGTTTTTTGGAGGAGCATTCCTGGTTTTGGTTAATAAAATAATGATATTGGCGATAATGGGGTCGAGAGGGCACCCGCCTTTTCTCATGATATTGATACTTTCGTTAATCTGTTTTTTGGTGGATTTTTTAAGTATATATCCAGATACTCCTGATGAGATTGCATTAAAGATGTCAGACTGTGATTCGGAATGAGAAAGGATAAGAATTTTGGCTTTCGGCGCGTAGCGCTTAAACCAGAATATTGAATCTAGCCCTGACATGCCAGGAAGATCTAGGTCGAGCAGAACAATGTCGGGTGCAGATTCGGATAGAGGGGGCTGCAAGCTGCTGAGAGCCTGCTCTGCCGTGCCGAATTGACTGATGATGCGGAGATTGTCCGTATTTGCTATGGATTGGCCAATTTCCTCCCGATAGGATACGCAGTCTTCAACTAACATTATTTTGGTTTCGTTGCCCATTGAGGAAAATTATTTGCTGGGAGAGTCGGAAATCTGAATAGTTAGGTTAGTAGTGCAGTCGCGATGCGCGAAACTGCTGGAGTTGAAACGGGTACGAAAAAGTTGGGCACATCCCTCGTTGTCCGAGGAACCTTTTCTCTTTGGAAGGTTGTTTGGAGGGATTATTATACATAAAATCGAGGTCATTGGCATGACCCGAACGTGTCATAGACGGTATTAGGATTTTTGATATCCTTTGGGGCCTTCAAAAAAGCAGAAACTTTATTTTGAAGGAAGAATTTTGAATTAACCCCTGAAGCATATTCGAAACGCAATAACTTCATATTACTCCTTAAGAGCCCATGCAGGCTGTGCCTTCGCCGCACGAGAGGTGAACATCCTTTCTGAAATTTCCCACATCAAAACAACTAGAACCAAAGTTGATCGTAACTATGAACTCAAAAAAAAATAATCTAACCTCGAACTTTAGTCCGAGGTGGGCGCTGCTATTAGCCGCGCCGCTAGCGTTCACTGTTCTGCCTGCGCAGGATAGCGAAGATGAAGAAGCCTTTGAGCTTTCACCCTTCCAAGTGGATGCTAGTCAAGACCAAGGCTACTACTCTTCCAGCACAATGGCCGGCGGACGTCTCAGTAGCAAACTAGGGGACGTGGCAACTTCAGTACAAGTTGTCACTGAGGAGTTTATGGAAGACATTGCCTCTTCCTCTATCGATGAGATTCTCGCTTATACAACAGGTACTGAAGCAGTTGGTTCTATGAGCGACTACCTTCAAGTGGAGGATTCAGCGAGCAACGGTGACTTGGACCAATCGAGGGCGAGGCAAAACCCAGATTCAGCTCTTCGAGTGCGTGGTCTTGCTAGTCCGACGAGAACGACGAATTACTTCGAGTCGGCAATCCCGTTCAACCGCTATACTTCAGGTCGCGTCGACATTAACCGTGGCGCGAACTCGTTTCTTTTCGGATTGGGGTCACCTGGCGGGATCGTGAATACGACCCTCGATCAAGCTAATCTGAATAGAAATTCCATTGAGATCAACCATCGGATTTCGACTGAAAATTTCGAGAGCAACTACTCGAACGAAGTTTCGATAAGTCTTAATAAAGTTCTCCTCGAGGATAAGTTGGCTGTGCGAATCGCTGCTTTAGAGGTAGAAGATGAATACATGCAGAAGCCTGCATTTAAAGACGAATCAAGGCAATTTATCGCCTTCAAGTTTAAGCCATTTGCAGAGCGTAACATCAATATAAGCGGAAACTATGAAACGGGAGATACTACAGGAGTACCTGTAGATCGATTGGGTCCCTTGGAGACCCTGTCCCTTTTTGTCGATGACCCTTATGGCACCGTTTGGCCCAGCTCTATCGATGGCGCTGTACCGAACGCTGCCGGTCGCCGCATTAATGATCCGTTTAACGCCATGCGAGATGGCGTGTCTTCAGGCCATGCTGGTTTGGATGTGAATGGAGTTCCGTTGACGAACACTATTTACAACCAATTTCTCAAGCGGAATGGCTGGGCTTCGGTATTCGACGGTTCGACTAATCGCACGGACGGTCTCCCGGATCATGGTATTTACACTGGCTGGCGAGGCGGTGTGGGCGACCGCTTCGGGCGGGGGAATTCATATTATAACCCCTTCAACGCTCGTCGTGCAGGTGGCGCTAACGAATCTGTCTTGTCGAATAATTTAAATTATAGCGATCTCAACAATAATGAGCTTCCTCAATACGTAGGTTTCAACAATCAGGGGTTGCTGGACTACGATG
>JBNMOQ010000151.1:0-12341 GCA_051275055.1 Candidatus Pelagisphaera sp. | reverse complement strand
ATCTCGGCAATAATCTCCAAAGCGAAGGCATTCTCGACAGCCTTTTTGCCGCTCGATCCCCATACAAATGGTGCGTGTCCGTGAAAGAGTACCGCGCTCACTTGGTTTGGATCGATGTTATTAAAAGCCTCGATGATCACGTTTGCCGTTTCCCACTCATAGTGACGCTCTATCTCTTCCGCCGTGATCGTCCGAGTGATCGGCACTTCGCCGTAAAAGTAATCCGCATGCGTCGTGCCCATGCAAGGGATCGGCAATCCAGCCTGAGCGTAGGCAGTCGCATTGCGGGAATGAGTGTGCACAACTGACTTAATGTCACCGAACGCTTGATACAAACGCATGTGCGTGGGCGTATCGGATGAAGATCGAAGTTTACCTTCAATCGTCAAAGCTTCCAAGTCCAAGACATGATTTTCATCAGGTTTCCCATCGAGCCGCAACACGACGATATCCTCTGACTTTAGCTCATCGTAACCAACGCCACTCGGCTTGATCGCAAGAACGTTGCGATCGCGATCCACCACCGAAACGTTCCCGAAGGTTAAATCTACAATATTCAATGCAGGAAGCTGTTTATTCGCTTCGCAGCATTCTTCTTTTAGGGCTTGGTATTCGCTCATTTAGATTAAGGTGTTCATCCCGCAAACGAGAATCCACTGTTCATATGATAATATGCATCATTGAATCGCAACTCTTTGCGAAGTTCATTTACGTTCGTATTGCGATCGATGCTTATCAACTCGATTCCAGCTATTGCCGCGAAATCCTGCATAATCTCCGAGCTCAGCGCTTGGCTAAATACCGGGTGATGCGAACCGCCCGCATAAATCCACGAAGCTGCCGATGTCTTGAAATCAGGCTGCGGTTTCCAAACTGCTCGAGCCACTGGTAAATTCGGCAAAGGCGCTTCCGGCTCCACCACGTCCACTTCGTTCACGACCATCCGAAATCGATTTCCAAGATCCACGATCGTCGCATTAACAGCAGTTCCAGGAGGCGTATCGAACACGAGCCGTACCGGGTCTTCTTTGCCCCCTATTCTCAAAGGATGAATTTCCAAGGACGGTTTTTGCGCGGCGATCGTCGGGCAAACTTCAAGCATATGGGATCCTAGCACCAAGTTTTCATTTGGATGAAGGTGATAGGTGTAGTCCTCCATGAAAGACGTACCGCCCTCCAACCCCTCGCCCATAGCCTTCATGACGTAAACCAATGCGGCAGTCTTCCAATCACCTTCAGCCCCAAAACCATAACCGTCCTTCATAAGCCGCTGTACGGAAAGCCCAGGCAATTGCTTCAAACCATGCAGATCCTCGAAGGTCGTCGTAAACCCCGAAGCCTCCTTGTCTTTCAGAAAAGCCCGCAAACCCAACTCGATTCGAGCTCCATCGCGTAGCGATTCATGAGAATCCCCACCCTTCAACAAAGTAGAGACCACGTCATATTCATCCGAATACGTCGCGCAAAGCGCATCTACATCGGCATCGCTCTGCTCATTTACAAACGCAACCAAATCACCCACTCCGTATCCATTTACCGAATAACCGAAACGCGCTTCTGCGGCGACCTTATCGCCTTCCGTAACGGATACCTCGCGCATATTGTCTCCAATACGGCAAATCTTCGCTCCCTGAGCCGCTTGCCAGCCAATTGCCGCGCGGGACCATGCTCCGATTCGGTCATGCACCTCCGGGTCCTGCCAATGCCCCACTACTACTTTGCGTTCTAGACGCATACGCGAGCACATGAACCCGAATTCGCGATCTCCATGAGCCGCTTGGTGCAGGTTCATGTAATCCATATCAATCTCACCCCAAGGCAAATCGCGGTGATACTGAGTATGTAAATGCAAGAAAGGCTTGTTCAATATGCCCAACCCGCCAATCCACATTTTTGCTGGTGAAAAGGTATGGCACCAAATAATCAAACCAACGCAATTAGGTGCATTATTCGCCTCCGCGCATATCCCCCGAATCGATTCCGGCGTCTCGCCCACCGTTTTGAAAAACACCTTCGTAGGAATACTTTTCGAGCCATCGAGAGCCTCAGCAACTTCCTGAGAATTCGCTGCTACTTTCCGAAGAGCTTCAGGACCATAAAGGTGTTGGGAACCGGTGACGAACCAAAGTTCGAGAGGACAATCTTTTTTCATTGAGTAGATTATAAATAGAAGAATTGGCTAAAAATCAAACTAGGTTCGAGCCCGCTCTTTAATAGCGAGCAATTCCTTCATTAGGCTTCCCAGCTCAGGATTGCTTACGCCACCAAACGCGTCATGCATTTTCGTATACAAAGCGAAAAGCTCGTTGTAAACTGATTGAGATTCGGGATTCGGCTTATAACTAACATCTTTAAGACTAGTCATCTTAGCTTGCGCTGTCTCGAAATCATCGTACCCGCCTTTTTCCGACCCAGCCAATACAGCAGCCGAAACTGCCGACCCAAGCGCGCACGTTTGCGAACTTCCAGAAATCAGCATCTCGCGTCCCGTAATATCCGCATAAATTTGCATCAACATCGGGTTCTTCTCAGCAATGCCGCCCGCGCAAACGACTCGAGAGACCGGCACGCCGTACTCCTCGATACGTTCGAGAATCATCCGTGCCCCAAACGCTGTACCTTCAATCAATGCGCGATAAATCTCGGCCTGAGTCGTATGAAGCGTTTGACCGACCAACACACCAGCCAACAACGGATCCACTAAGATCGTACGATTGCCGTTATTCCAATCCAAAGCCAATAGACCGACTCCGCCAGGTGAATACGCATCAGCTTCTTTCGTCAATCGGACATGTGTATCCCCATCGCCCTTACAAACGTGGTTAACGAACCAAGCAAAAATATCTCCGACTGCGGACTGCCCGGCCTCGATACCATAGTAGCCTGGCAAGATCGCTCCTTTCACTATTCCACAAATGCCCGGAATATCCGCAATTTCCTTGTCAGCCTTCACCACTCCGCAATCGCAAGTCGAAGTGCCGATCACCTTAACCAAGGTGCCTTCATCAACTCCCGCCCCAATCGCTCCATAATGAACATCAAATTCGCCCATCGCAATCGCGATGCCTGTTGGTAGACCAAGTCGCTCCGCCCAATCACCGCATAAATCGCCCGCCTTTTCGCTCGCGTCGTAAGCTTTTTCGTAAAGCCGATCACGCAAGTCCGCGAGTTTCGGGTCTAGCATCGCCAAGAACTCCTTGTCCGGCAGACCGCCCCAATCATCAGCGTAAAACGCCTTATGACCAGCCGCGCAAATCCCACGCTTAATCGCCTTGGGATCAGAAACGCCGCCTAACAAAGACGGAATCCAATCACACAATTCAACCCAACTATAAGCCGCATCGAAAACTTCCGGCGCTACATTCAAGCAATGCCAAAGCTTGGCCCAAAACCACTCCGAAGAATACGTATTGCCACACTTCGCCAAATACTGCGGGCGATGCTCGCGCCCTAAATCCGTGATGCTAGCCGCTTCCTCCACGCTCGTATGATCCTTCCACAACCAGCACTCCGAAGCCAAATTACCTTTAAACGCATCTTGCATCGCCAAGGCCGCATTTTGCGAATCAACCGGAATGGGACTCGAACCTGTCGAATCCACGCCAATACCAATCACCTTATCAGGAGAGAAATCCAAATCGGCCGCAGCCGCCTGGGCCATCGCATCCTTAATCGTCAATTCCAGCCCGGCAACGTAATCGCCGGGATGCTGGCGGGCTAGATTATGGTCATTAGCATCTAAGAGAATGCCCATCTCGCCGGATGGGTAGTTAAAAACAGAGGCACCCGCCTCCGCTCCATCAGCGCATCGCACCACTATGCTTCTAACCGAATTTGAACCGTAATCTACTCCTATTGTGTATGCCATATAAACTATTTTGGGGTTGAGGGCCTCTTCTAGGCTGCTCCACCTTCAAAGTAAAAACCTTTGTTTACTTGACAGTAATCTTCGGCAGGAACCTTTTGAATCATCCATGGAGCGACGCGTTACTCTAAAAGACATCGCCAATAGGTTAGGCTACTCGAAGAACACAATCTCGCTCGCGCTTCGCAACAATTCGCAAATCCCGGAAAGCACTCGAGCGACTATTCAAAAAACCGCGAATGAAATGGGCTATCGATCCAACGCGATCGTCTCGCATCTCATGGCTCAACTCCGAGCTAACCAAACGCCGCGATTCCAAGCAAAACTGGCGCTGATCAACGCCAACCCAGATCCCAAAGCCTTCACAGAACATCCAACGATCCCAACTTACGTCGAAGGCTGCAAGCGGCGCGCATCTCAACTTGGATACGATTTCGACACGTTTTGGCTACACGACATAAAGCTCACCCCAAAACGTCTTCTTCGCATTCTTCGAACCCGCAACATCAATGGTCTGATTTTAGTTGGTCTGATGGATACGGCCGCCTTGCCAGAGCTCTACGAATCCATTTGGCAACATTTCGCCTGCGTCGTAACAGGTGTTCGCACCACTGGTCCAACCCTGTCCTATTGTTGCGTGGACCATCACACGCTGACACTTCAATCCGTTGAAAAAGCGATTGAATACGGTTATCAGCGGCCTGCGCTGGTACTCGACGAAACGATCGACCTTCTGGTTCAACGGCGCTTTTCCGCAGGTTACCTAATCGGTCAGCAAGCCCTTCCGAAAAGAAATAGAATTCCCCCATTTCTAAAAGTAGACGAAAGCCCCGCTGGCCTGAAAGCATTCAACGAATGGCTCGTTCGCTACAAACCTGACTCCCTTTTCACCCTATACAATTTGGTCATCCACTGGCTCGAAGAACTTGGCTACGCCATTCCTGAAGATATCGGTGTTTTTCAGCTCGAGTGGCGCCCCACCCAACCGGAAATCGCCGGAATGCATCAACGCAACGACATTACCGGCGAGGCCGCCGTTGACATGGTCATCAGCCAAATCCACAACAACGAAAAAGGATCGCCAGACTTCCCTAGATCAATGCTCATCAGCCCCGAATGGAAAGACGGACCGAGTATTCTAAAAATGACCTGATCGTATAATTTTGGCGAATACGATAGCCTCAGGAACCGCCAGCCAAACCGCGTTCCGAGGATTCCGCAAAAGCGACAAAGGTCTTCACTTCCTCTTTATCGGAAATATCGCTGCTCTTGATCGCTTCAATCGCTTGCTGACGATTCAGTCCCTGACGATAGAACAGCTTGAATAGCTGCTTTATCACTTGAAGCTGATTCACATCGAAACCGCTACGTTCAAGTCCAACTTTGTTATACATTCGAATCTTCGCTGGATGCCCATCGCCGAGCATGAACGGAGGAATATCCTGCTCCACTTTTGCGCAGCCTCCAATAAATGAATACTGACCGATGTGACAAAACTGATGAATAGCAGTACCACCTCCACCAATACCGACATGATCCTCAACGACTACGTGTCCGGCGAAAGTCGCCCCATTGCTCGCGATCAGATGATTCCCAATCTTGCAACAATGTCCAACATGGCAATACGCCAAGAATAGATTGTCGTCACCAATTTCCGTATACTCGCCATCGTTCGTCGCTGCATTGATGGATACGTATTCGCGGATCACATTACGATCGCCGATACGAGTCCCAGGATTGCCTCCCGTGAACTTCATATCCTGAGTCTGCATTCCAACACTAGCAAAGGGAAAGACCTCACATGCTTCTCCAATTGTCGTATTTCCCCAAACGTTCGCCTGGTGCCAAATTTTAGTATTCGAGCCGATTTTTACGTCAGCTCCAATAACAGATAAAGGACCAACGGAAACGCCGTCGCCCAATTCCGCTCGCGGATCAACAATCGCCGTAGGGTGAATATTAGTAGCCATATGTCAGCAACCTCCTCTATTCAAAAATCAGAATTCCGTCTCTTTATCCACGAGCATAAACTTCAGCTCGCCAGACGACGCGATCTTGTCGCCAACCTTACAAGTCGCTACCGCGGTTCCAATTTTTCCGCGCATGATTTTGACCAATTTGACATCGATCTTAATCTGATCGCCCGGGATGACTTTATTGCGAAACTTAACCTTATCGATACTCATGAACACTGCAGTCATTCCTTCGTTTTTGGTCACTCGCAGCATGAGGATCCCAGCCGCTTGAGCCATTGCTTCGATCTGCAAAACTCCCGGCATAATCGGCTGTCCCGGGTAGTGGCCTTGAAAATACTCTTCGTTGATCGTACAGTTCTTGATCGCCGTCAGCTCATCATCTCCGCGAAATTCAAGCACGCGATCGATCATCAACATCGGATAGCGATGCGGCAACGTTTCGAGAACACGGCGAATATCGAGCTCGGTTTCCGTTTCAATAATCACCGGACTCTTTTTCGGAGCCTTCTGAGCAACGCCCTTTTCCAATTCGTCCATCCGCTCGTGGAGCTTTTTGGTCAATTCGGAATTCAGGGCATGCCCCGGACGCACCGCGATTATGTGAGCTTTGATCGGTTTGCCTAGCAGGAACAAATCTCCCACGACATCCAAAATTTTGTGACGCACCAACTCATCCTCGAAGCGCAAAGGCTCTTTGGAAAGAATCTTATCTCCTTTTAAAACGATAGCGTTTTCCAAACTGCCGCCCTTGATTTTTCCGAGCTTAATCAGCTCTTCGATATCCTCGAACACAGTGAAGGTTCGTGCAGCTGCTACTTGCGTGGAAAAAACTTCCGGATCGATATCCAATGCAAGGTGCTGCGTGTGAATTCCACGATCGTCAGACGATGTGCAGGTAATTTTAAATCCATCGTAAGGGAGCGCGATAAGCGAAGAATTGCCCTTCGAAACCGAAATCGGCTTATCCAAAACGAAAATCTCTCGATCCGTGTCCTGCTCCACCGGTTCGCCTTCGAGAATCATGTTCACGTACGCCCGAGCCGAACCGTCCATGATCGGCGGTTCGCTTGAGTCCATCTCGATTTCCACGTTGTCGATTCCCATCCCATGCAAGGCCGCCATTACATGCTCGACCGTATGCACTTTCACGTGACCCACTTCCAAAGTCGTATTTCGCACGAGATCTCCAACCTGGGAAATGTGAGGCTTAAATTCTGGCTTCTCATGCAAGTCCACACGACGAATCGTCACTCCATGGTTAACCGGAGCTGGCTTCAGCGTCAGGCGCGAATTGTCGCCCGTATGCAATGCGGGACCGTTGATGGAAACTTCTCTCAAGATGGAGCGCTGCTTCATGGGGAAGGCTTAGTGTCAGCAATCAATTGAAATGACAAGCACTAGATATGATGCAAATGCAGAGGCGAACCCTCCTATTGACAGCAATCGGATAAGCGTCTACTTCGACACCCTTTCAAACATATATTCTAATCATGCCCATCGCTCTAGACCTCAGAAAAGGTAACGTAATCAACTACAACGGCACCGCTTGCCTCATCTTGGAATCGCATCACCGCACTCCCGGAAAAGGACAACCGGTCGTACAAACCAAAATGCGAAACCTCACCACCGGCCGCTCCGGTGACGTGCGCTTCCAGTCGACCGAAAAAGTCGAAGTCCTCACGACCGAACGCAAGAACCTCGAGTTCAGCTACGAAGATCGCGGCACCTATTCCTTCATGGATCTTGAAAGCTACGACTCGATTGAACTCGATCCAGCCATGCTCGAAGAAGCGATCCCCTTTCTCGTACCGAATACCGAATACGAAATCCTATTCGTCGACGACAAGCCCGTTCAGCTCATCCTCCCCTCCACTGTTGAGCTTAAAGTGATCGAATCAGCTATCGGAATCCGGGGCGACACAGCCAGCAAAGTTCAAAAGCCAGCTACCTTGGAAACCAACCTAGTCATTCAGGTCCCCCTCTTCATCAAAGAAGGCGAAACGATCAAGGTAAACACTAGCGATCGAAGCTATTCCGGCAGAAGCTAAAACCGATCCCCTTAAAACCAATTTTCGAAACGCTTCTCCATTTACTGGAGGCGCGTTTTTTTGTGCCCGCTTTCCGGCTGGAAAGCAGAGTGCACCCCATCCCCGCCAAAATACCCAATTTTAAAAATTACAACGTTGTGATTTAAAAGGTAGGCGTATTCGACAATCTCGCATTATCCTCCCAATAAAAAAGCCGATCCTCGTAGAGGATCGGCTTTGCAAAATGATTGATTAGCGGGATGGCTATGCCACGCGCTCGACGATGAGTGGTGGAGGCGTTGGACGCTTTGGAGCCAAACGGTAAGCCGCCTTAAAGTACTCTAAGGCCTGCTCTAGCTTAGCTTCGTCGTTGTAATGAATCATCATCAACGGCTCGCCTTGCTTCACTTGCGTACCCACTTTCTTGATATCCGATACGCCAACGGCGAAATCGATGACGCCGTTCTCGTCGGCACCCGCTCCGAGAAGATGAACTCCCTTTGCGATTTGCGACGCGTTGATCGTATGCACGTAACCACGCTTCGGAGCTGGCAATTTGCGGATATGCTGAGCGGTCGGGAATTTATCCGGATCATCGATGTAGCTAGTGTCTCCACCTTGAGCCGCGATGATTTCCTTCAATTTCTCCAACGCAGTGCCATCTTCGAGGTGACGCTGTACTGTCTGCTTTGCAGAAAGAGTCGATCCCGCTACGCCAGCGAGTCGAACGATTTCCATGCCGAGCTTCAATACGAGCTCTTTCAAATCTTCCGGACCTTCGCCCTTAAGAAGCTGGATGGCTTCCTTCAGTTCGAGAGCCGTGCCGACCGTATCGCCCAAAGGCTGATTCATATCGGTGACCAATGCCACGCAGCGACGCTTCATCGAGCGGCCTACACGAGTCATAGAACGCGCCAATTGCTTGGCTTGCTCAAGATCGCGAATGAATGAGCCATTGCCCCACTTCACGTCGATCACGAGCCCTTCGGCTCCTTCAGCGAGTTTCTTGGAAAGAACGCTACCGGTAATCAGCGGCAAACTCGGGATGGTTCCCGTTTTCTTGCGAAGTTCGTAAAGCTTGGCATCGGCTGGAGCCAATAACGGGCTTTGGCGCACCATAGCGCCGCCGATACGTTCGAGCTGCTTGATGAATGGCTCGATCTCCATGTGGGGATTGAAGCCAGGTACGGCGCTCAATTTATCCAACGCACTAACCGCGAAGTCCTGATCGACGCTGCCCATCATAGGCAAAACGATCCCGCTGGCTACAGCCAGAGGCACCAAAACCAAAGAAGTCTTATCACCGACTCCTCCAGTTGAATACTTATCGATCTTCGGCTTGGCGATGTGAGACAAATCGATCACTTCACCGGAAAGCATCAGCTCTTCAGTTAATATCGCCGTTTCCTGAGCAGACATGCCTTGAAAGAAAATCGCCATAGCCATTGCGGCCATTTGATAATCAGGCATGTCACCTTCGAGAATCGAATCTACTATGTAGCGGATCTCATCCTTGGTGTATTCCTGTCCATCGCGTTTCTTTTCGATGAGATAGGTATAGCTCGGCTTAATGAATCTACGAGTGCTTAAGGTTTTTCTAACCATCTTGTATGTGTGGAAATATCTATGAACACAGAATAGTACCAAACGGCTCAAGTGTGCCTAAATCAGTTCAGGCATTCCAAGTCGCTCAGTACTATTTCAAAATCAACTAACAGAGATTTAAACGTTCCGCATAATCGCGTTTCGCCTGAGCGACTGCCAATGTTGAAGGCGCTATTATGCCACACGTGTCAAGCCCCTCAATTCGGCCTTATGCAAGGGTAAAATCATAAAACAATTACAGTTTACCCTTATAAATAAGCTCTCATGAGAATACTCCCGGAAATTCGATGTTCCAGCTCTGAATACTTGAGCTCCGTTCGCCTCATCCTCGAAACACTCAATTCGAGTCGATAATAGCGCCCATCTGGAATCAGAGCTTGCTCGGAAGATCTATAGCCTTTTTATACCGCGTTCTTATGGAGGAATGGTTCGACGTAGCGAAACGAATAGAAGCAAGCGCCTTAGCCGCCGCACAACAGGCTGGCTTAGACACTGAAGTCTTCACGGCTGACGTACGCCCAGCTGACCCACGTTTCGGCGACATGCAGGTCAACGGAGCTCTACCCTATGCGAAACGTCATAAAACGAATCCTCGCGAAATCGCCCAGAAGCTCGTTGCCGCCCTCGAAGGCGACGAAGCTGTCACTGCCGTAGCCGAACTTAGCATCGCTGGACCTGGCTTCATCAATTTCCGTTTCAAGCCCGAGTTCTTTTTGAATTGGCTAAATGCATTTTCGAGTGAAGACGCATTTCGGAAATCCGCATCTCGCTTGTACGCAAACGAACGCGTGGTCGTCGACTACGGCTCTCCCAATACCGCCAAGCAAATGCACGTCGGCCACATCCGGTCTATCGTGATTGGCGAAGCGATTTGCCGCATGCTCGAATACTGCGGCGCCGAAGTCACACGGGACAATCACATCGGCGACTGGGGAACTCCCTACGGCAAACTTTTCTACGCCTACAAACGCCACTTGGACGAGAAGGCTCTCCAAGACGATCCGCTCGGCGAACTCGAACGACTCTACAAGCTAGGCAGCAACCTCGCAGCGGAAGACGAAATCGTTCTCGAAGAATGCCGCCAAGAACTCGTTCAACTCCAGGCAGGCGAATCCGAATCGATGGCCCTCTGGAAACGCGTCAACGAGTTGAGTATCCAAGGCCTTAAAGAAGTCTACGATCAGCTCGACGTCACCTACGATCACTACCTCGGCGAAAGTTTCTATCGCGATCGCGTAGAAGCCGTGTATCAAGAACTCGAGGACTGCGGTCTATCTGAAGAAAGCAAAGGAGCGATCGTCGTTTTCCATCCCGATCACAAACGCTATGCCGAGCAGCCGTTCATCATTCGCAAGTCGGACGGAGCCAGCAATTACGCCACTACGGATTTGGCAACAATGCTTTACCGTCACGAGCATTTCAAAGCGACGCGCATCATCGTCGTCACCGACGATCGCCAGAAGGATCACTTCGAGCAACTCGACTTAACCACAGCCAAATGGTTCGAAAAGACAGGCCGCAAACGCCCGATCTTCGACCACGTCATGTTCGGAAAGATCAACGGCGATGATGGCAAACCCATCAAGTCCCGCTCCGGCGACCCAATTCGCCTCAAGGCTCTGATCAACGAAGCTGTCGATCGCGCCTACACGATCGTCAAAGAAAAGAACCCCGACTTCCCTGAAGACGAGCTCAGAATCATAGCCCAAACGGTCGGCATCAGCTCCATCAAATACGCGGATCTTTCGACCAATCGCACGAGCGACTACGTGTTCTCTTGGGAGAAATTACTCGCTTTCGATGGCAATACAGCCTCCTACCAGCTTTATGCGGCCACTCGAATTCAGAGTATTTTCCGCAAAGTCGATCCATCGGATTTAGAAAACTTGGAATTAAGGGCAACTCCCTTCGAAACGAACGAAGAAATCGCTCTAGCACGAAAAATTATTGAATTCGTTGGGGCTATCCAAGTCACCATCGAAACGCTCCGTCCTCACATGCTGAGCACTTATCTCTATGAACTTTCCGGCGTATTCAGCACGTTTATCAGTGCCGACAAAGTCATTATCGACGATCCTGGCAAGAAAGCCCGCCGACTCATACTCTGCCAACGAACGCTTCTCGCTCTAAAAGCGGGGCTTTCCCTCTTGGGTATCAACACCCTGGAACGTATGTAATTCAGCATGCGACTAGGTCATTTCCGCGAATCCAATCGCAAAACTCAGATCAACGCCCTTAAGGCCCCCTCAATCTTGACTTTTCCCTCAAGTAGAACGACTCATAACCCGTAGTTTCAATTGATGCGCGAGTATTACATACGCAGAGAAGGCGACGAAGACGCAAACGGTCCGTACGATATCGATCAACTCAGTTCGTTGTTCGAAGCCGGCAAGCTTGAAAAAGACGCCTACGTCTACGACATCGACAACGAAACTTGGATTACGATTGAAGAGTGCGAAGAACTCATGAAGATCCTCTTCCCCGAGAAGAAGAAGCTCACGCTGCGGTCCGATGACCCGGAACCCGAGCCCGATAGCGAGGAATCGGACGAATCAGAGGAAAAGCCGACTGAAACTGCCAAAGGCGACAAAAAGTCGAAAAACAAAGCCAACTCGAAAAAGCAAACTGAAGAACCCGTCGAGAAAAAGAAGCAATCGATATCGGTAACCCAAATGCTCGCCCAAGCAGAAGGACGCGACTCCGAAAAACCCGGCGGTAAATCTCCGATCGAAAAACGAGCCCAGGCTGCCTTCATCGGACTGCGTTTTGCGACACTCTTTATACTAGGCTCCGCTGCCTCGATGATTTGCCTGGAACTGGACCTCGTGCTAGCCGCCGATTTCCTGAAGATGCTGAAAAGCCCTTACC
>JBNMOQ010000150.1:0-12365 GCA_051275055.1 Candidatus Pelagisphaera sp. | reverse complement strand
CCTCATCGGAGGACGGATCAATGGGCAAACGACCGTTCATACGCTTCGTTTGATCCTGTCGGATGAAAACGGCATCGCGACCGAACGGCTGGCCGATCTGCCCCAGGCCCTCGCTCATCCCGCCGCAACGGTCAATGGCGGGACCTTGCTCGTGGCCGGGGGAACGAGCGATGGAACCGACCAAGGAGCGACGAAACGTTTCCTTTCGCTCAATCTATCGGATCCCAAAGCAACGTGGGATGAAAAGGAAAGCTGGGCGGGTCCCGCCCGCCATTCCGCCCATTTAGTAAAATCCGTCGAAACCGTCTCTCTGCTGGGCGGAATAGAAAGCAATGGCGCTCCCGCAAAGTCGAGCCCATCCTTCCATCCCCGGTACGGTTGGAGAGACGCAGGCCCCAATGGGCTCGAATCAAAGATATCCGACGCCGTCAAACTTGGCGATTCGCACGCTGTCGTATTGGCGCAAATTGGAACCTCGAGCGCCGCTTGCTACCTGTATCATACAATCGGAGACACCTGGATCCCACTCGGAAGCGATTTAGGAAACTTGCCTTTCGACGCCCAACTGATATCGATGGGGGAGGAATTCGCGATCCTAGCCAAGGAAAATGCGATCCGAATTACCCTTGGCGAACCGGATACGAATTACGGCTGGTGGGATCACATCTCCGTTGTCATATACTTCCTCGTGCTGATCTACGTCGGCTTCCATTTCAGCAAGCAAAGCAAGAGCTCGGACGACTTTTTCCGCGGCGGACACAAAATTCCCTGGTGGGCCACCGGCATGAGCCTGTTTGCCACCGGGGCCAGTGCCATGAGCCTCATGGCTATGCCCGCCAAATCCTATGCCAGCAATTGGACCTTCTTCGCGATCAGCATCTATTTCATCCTAGCGCTGCCGCTCTCTATGTATTTTCTCGCGCCTCTCCTCAGAAAGCTGAATTACGCAACCGCCTTCGAATACCTGGAACACCGATTCGGACTTTCTGTACGCATACTTGGAAGCGCCATATTCGCTGTAGGACAAATTCTGGGACGCATGGGCAGCGTCTTGCTCTTGCCTTCTTTCGCCCTCGAAGCGATCGCCGGCATTCCCATGGAATTTAGCGTGCCCGCCATGGGAGTCGTGACCATCGCCTATACCTATCTGGGCGGGTTGGCAGCCGTCATTTGGACGGATACCATCCAAGGCTTCGTTATGATCGCCTCCGTATTGGGTTGCCTGATACTCGTCCTAATTAAAATCGATATGCCCGCACCCGAAATATGGACGACCTTAGGGAGTCAATCGAAACTCCACATTTTCGACTGGGGAATGGCCCTCAACACGGAAAACGTTCTCACCGTCTTTCTAGGAGTGGCCGCTCTCACCTTGCTCTATATTGGAGATCAAAATTATGTACAACGCATACAGTGCACCCGTACACTTGCGGACGCGAAAAAGGCCATCGCCACGCAGTTGGGAATCGCCGTTCCGATCAACGTTTTGCTCTTCGGCCTGGGTACCGCCCTTTTCCTCTTTTACAAGCAGCAACCGGCAGAGCTCAACCCGGCGATGAAAAACGACGGAATCTTCCCCTTTTTCGCCGCTCAGCAATTGCCGCCTGGCGTATCCGGATTAGTGATCGCCGCCTTGCTCGCCGCTACGATGTCGACGATTTCCAGCAGTATTTGCAGCGTTTCCAATCTCGTCGTGGACGACTTCTACAAACGCTTCTCCCGCAACCCGAGCGAGGCCAAAGCCGTCAAGGTTGGACGAGGCGCGATGATGATCATTGGCCTATTCGGCATCGCTTCCGCTTTCTATCTAAACTCGTTTGAAACGCCTTCCATCTGGGACCTTTTTCTCAGAGTGGCCGGGATAATCGCGGCAACGACTCTAGGAACATTCGCGCTCGGGCTTTTTACGCGCCGCTCAAACGAAATGGGAGTCCTCGCTGGAATCGCCACAGGAATGGCAGCGACCTATCTCATGGCAAAGGACGAAACCATCATCTTCTGGCTCTATCCCATATTCGGTTCTCTGGTCACGTTTATAATAGGCTACGCAGTCAGCCTAGCGACCGGCGGAAACCAAAAAGACCTCGATGGATTGACCTTCGCTAACATCAAGAATCGCACAGGTGGTCTCGATGGTTGAGAGCAATTTAAGGTCATCCGTTTACCCTCGCCCACGCAAGGCGCCAGGGATCCCCTAACCGATCGATTGCAGACGGGTTCACCAACATAAATCCTGTAGGACAGGTCGCTGACCCGTCGTCGTCGATAGTCGTTTCCTATTCACAAAAACCGCTCCTGCCTCGCTTGCAGGATCCCTTCGGGAGCATGATGAGAGGACTTCACTCTGTTGGCGTAGCCACCGCCTACCCTGTTTTAAAAATGCGGAAGCGACTTCGGGTAAACTAATACGTCCCCTCCTCGTCCTCCCATGAAAAGCGTACCCTACTTGAAACTCACGTCCCAAACCCTGGAAAAGGTAGACGTTTCATTTCCATCGTCGACCGTCAGAACCACCACGTACTGTCCCAATTCCTCGTATCGATGAATTGGATTCGCTTGATCCGAAGATGAGCCATCTCCAAAATTCCAACTCCAAGTCAAGACATCGCCCACTGAACGATCTTTGAAGGAAACCGTTCGGTTCTCCCGATCGACCACCTTAAAGGTCCAAGCTGCCTGAAGCTTCCGTTTTAAGGCAGCCTCCAAAGGCATCAACCGGAAAGCAACCAATTCCGAGGCCTTGCCATACATGGTGTGGCTTCGAGACAAATTCCAGAATCCGTTGTTCCGCGAGCTATCGACATCGTCATAATCAATAATCGCCCAGCAAAGCCCTATGATACGATCTTCAGCCAAGATTGACTCCGTCGAACGATCCGGACTATCCGCGTCTACATAGTCAAATGGAGTGATCCAAAACTCCAGCGTAAGCTTTCCGTTTTCGCCCGGTTCAAATTGATAGTCGTAACTCGCATTTGAATACGGCAAATCCTTTAGCCATTGAGCCGGCCCCCAAAGCATGCACCAGTCCTTGTCTCGCGCGGGAGTGAAAATATGATAGTTCTGAGCGTGAACCCCATGCATCGACCTCCAGGCCTCAGATTCGCTCACGGCATCCGCATTCTCGCGAAAGCGATCGATCAAAGGCCCCCCAGACAAATCCCCATCGACAACGATCTCGAAGGTATCGTTCTTCAATCCGGGAAGAGCGAAATCCCAATAATCGTCATAAGCTTCATAAAGAAAATAGAGCCGATTCATGCCTTTCACCCAGGCGACTTTCACACTTACATCGATCGTCTCCGGATGGATACCCTCATGCTTACCCGAATCCTCCCACAGCTGATCGGTCTTTACTGCGTAAGCCTCAGGCACCTGTTCCCAATCGCTCGAATCCCCATCGACCCGCGGTATCGCGTCCGCCGGAAACTGGTAAACTTTAAACTCAACCCTCGGACGCTCTAAGGAGTATGCGGCAGCTACGAACGAGAGCATTGCCGAGATAATTCCAACGGTTTTAAAAACACGCATCATTTATTTAGGATATCCAGCTAAGGTAGTGGTCGTTCGGAGATCGCCCCCCTATCTTTCTAAAAAAACGATCTACCCAAAAGGGGAATCATCAAGCCCCCTAGACTCTGACTGTCAGATTCTTGCAGTCTAGTGTAATGCTCGCAATCGCGATGGCATGCCATTTTCCAAAACCGGATTTTTTCTAGCAACGCTCCCGCCTTCCAGTTAAGACGGTCCGACCAGTCGCTTATTGCTGCTACTCAGCAAATAGGTTCGACGATAGATGGAAACGCTTCCAGGACATCCGTGGCTAGAAAAGTTCACCCGAGGCAACGCCTCCTTTACTAATTATGAAACGCTACGCAATCATAGGAACCGGAGCCCGAGCTACCATGTATCGCGATGCTCTGACCACGACCTACGCCGATCGCTGCTCCTTAAAGGCTCTTTGCGACAAGAACCCTTTGCGAATGGCCGCCTTTCAATCGGATCCAGGCAAACCGCTTCCCGAATACGGTCCGGACGATCTGGAAAAGATGATTCGGGAACAGGCGATCGATGAGGTGATCGTTACCACGATGGATTCGACCCATCACCACTTCATCTGCCGGGCCATGGATGCTGGCTGCGATGTCATTACGGAAAAGCCGATGACCATCGATCCCGACAAGTGCCAGCAAATTCTAGCGGCCATCGATCGCTCCGGTCGAAACCTCCGGGTCACCTTCAACTACCGCTATGCCCCCCGAAATTCCAAAGTAAAGGAGGTCCTCCAATCGGGAGCGATCGGAGAGGTCGTTTCCGTCCACTTCGAGTGGCTTCTGGATACGAAACACGGAGCGGACTACTTCCGTCGCTGGCACCGTGACAAGAAAAATAGCGGGGGGCTTATGGTCCATAAGTCCACCCACCACTTCGATCTCGTCAACTGGTGGCTTTCATCGATTCCGGAGACCGTTTTCGCTCTGGGAGGACTCCGTTTCTACGGAGCGGAAAACGCAGCCAGACGCGGAGAGCCTCGTTCCTACCTTCGATCCACAGGTGCTCCCGAAGCGGCAGACGACCCCTTCGCCCTCGACCTTTCCAAGGATCCTGAACTGAAGAAACTTTACTTGGATTGCGAGTCGGCCGATGGCTACCATCGCGACCAGAATGTATTTGGCCAAGGAATCAGCATTGAAGACGACATCGCCGTGAGCGTTCGCTACAAGAATCAAGCGACACTCAGCTACCATCTCTCCGCCTATAGCCCATGGGAAGGCTATCGGGTCGCCTTCAATGGAACTAAAGGCCGGCTCGAACTCAGCGTCGTCGAATCCGCCTACGTAAGCGGAAAATCCGATGACCCCAATTTTTCGAAAAACGTGAAAGGCGCTTCGGATCACGCCGTCGAGGAACCCACTTCCCTCACCCTGCAAGTACATTGGGGAAAACCGCAAATCCTGGATATCGACCAGAAGAACGCGGGCGGTCATGGCGGAGCCGATACAATCATGCTCCGAGATCTCTTTGCTCCCGAACAGATCGACGATCCTTTGGGCCGGGCCGCTGGTCACACTGACGGAGCCTTCTCGATCCTTACCGGCATCGCCGCCAACCAGTCCATGAGAACCGGCCAGGCGGTTTCCGTCCCTACGCTCATCCCTTCCCTCTTCGATTAGCGAATCGAACCGACCCAATCTGTAGGGCGCCAACAACGCGTTCGCTTCCCTCGATCGCGAGTAAGGGTCGCCTCGCTTTACCTCTTAAGCGGCCAACATATTGTATCCTTAGAACCTCGACTCTACCCTACCTTCAACCGCCGCGAGGACTGACATCGTTACTATTTGGACTGGCTGATATACGGAAAGTATCCACATCATCGGGATTCGTAGGATCGTAATCACTAAAATCATCCAAAATATACTTCGCTAAATCGAGCTTCGCTTCGCGAATCCCCTGCACCACGCATTTGGCGAGCTGGTAGGCTCCATAATTGTTGTGATGCGTCGCATCCCTCCCTCCATTACTGAAAGCAAACGGAGCCTTCGCCGTTCCAAGACTCTCGTAAAGTTCGACACTCATCGATTCCAAGTCGATAAGCGCCACATTCTCCTCTTTGGCCAATTCCCGCATCGCTTTCGGGTAGTCGCCCAGCGTGCTGACGATTCGTCCACTTTCGTTGAACCGCCGCCGCTGCATCGATGTCACGAATACCGGAGTCGCTCCTCGCAGCCGGGTTTCGGCGATGAGGACCTTCAAATAAGCCTTATAGGTGGTATCCGCCTCCACATACGTTTGCGGCCATTGCTTCTTCTGATCATTATGCGTGAACTGCATGAACAGATAATCTCCCTCCTTCATTGATTCCAACACCTTCGCTAACCGCAGTCCGGAAATAAACGACTTCATCGTTTCGCCCGATTCGGCATGGTTCGCAACCGCAACGCCCTCATCGAGAAACCGAGGCAACATTTGCCCCCAGCTTGCAGAGGGCTCGCGCGTCTGATCTGTGACAGTCGAATCACCAACTAAATAGATAGTCGGACAAGTGACCGATTGTATCTCGATCGAACGGACTTTCGGCGCAGACCCATTAAACTCCAGCGTGAGCTTATTGTCCCAGTGGAGAGCACCGAGCTCACGCTCGTTTAAGACAACCGCATTCGATCCGGGAGCAAACCTTTCGGGCGGCGCCAACTGATCGTTCCTCACGTTTACCGTAAAAGAACGCGTCTCAAATGCGCCTGTACTCGTATTCACGTTTTCAAGCGCCAATCGCCGAGACTCAGCCTTAACCGTATTCGACGAACTTTCCGTCTCGCTTCCAAAGCTCACCGTAACGCGGTAATTTCCGTCATAGGCCAGTACGGAAAAATAGTAAGGATCGCCCACTCTGTTCGGTGACATTCCGTTATCGTATCCATATCCCCGCTTTTCCGAATAGACATCGTCAGGAGAAAGCGCAACGGATCCAGTCAATCCATTCTCTTTTTCATCCGTTAACCTAAAAAGGATCGGCTCGGGGAATCGACCCCCAATAATGGGATCAGAGAACTGGGCGTCTACCCCCTTCCCTTTTGGGGATAAGAACTCATTTATCGAAAATTCGGACAACCCCTTCAATCCTCCAACGATGGTCGCAGCGTGCAGATCTGCTCCGCGTTCGCTCGTATGCGTATGATCTCGCGGATACATGGGGTCCACTGCTTCTTGGCCGAAAATATCCATTTGGTCCGCCACAATATTACTTATATCGATAAACGGCACTCCCATTTCTTGTGACAATTCATAAGACCATCGTCCATACAAGCCAGAGCCGCGTTCTACCCGTCCCTCGAGCCAGATATTCCGAACCGTGAGCGAAAGCAAAATCGGCGTCGCTCCTTTTTCAATCGTATCGGCAATCATCTTCCGCATATACCAGCCATAGGTACGAACGACCTCAGGTTTCCCGGTTACGGCGTTGACGATGGCCTCCCATCCATTACCCAACCCGGGCAGCGACCCGCGAGCTCGAAGGGGTCGATCCGATCCCGGTGGCTCGCGATTGATAGCGCCGCCGTCATTATGACCGAATTGAATCAGAACGAAATCGCCCCGTTTAACATCCGCCGCGAGCTCGCTCCAAAGACCCTCTGTTATAAAAGTGCGACTGCTACGGCCCCCACGGGCCCGATTGACAACATTCACTTCACTCGGATCGAAGTAGTCCGCAATGAGAAATCCCCATCCCCGATACGCTTCGCCAGTACCCTTTGCAGCGGTCGAGTCTCCTGCTATAAATAGTGTGGGCAAACTCGGATCGTATTTTGGGTCCAGAGAATTCACATTCGAAACTTTCAGTGATTCAACCTTTTCCTCGTCTGCAGCGAAAGCAAATGGCATGCTTATCAGTAACGCCGCAACCAACGCCCATATGCGTACAGACAATTCTTGATCTCTTGAACTAGGAGACAGTTTAAAACCCATAATTCAAACAATACCATCAGCCAAAGCCATGACCAATGGAAACCCTACCAATCTTTTCTTACAGTCAGACAATATCCCTATCGCTACTCTGGGTTTCTTGCAGAACATTCTCCTCTCGCTAATGTATACCATTCGCCCCATTATTGTCTCCATTCTCCTCATGAGCGTAGACCTTTTCGCTGATTCGTACGATCACGAAATGATGCCCGCGGATACGTCGCTCCCTACCCTTTGGTTGATCGGTGATTCAACCGTCAAAGTGAGCACCGTAAACCAATGGGGATGGGGTGAAAAACTGAGCGACTATATCGACACCTCAAAGTATAATGTTGTCAACAGGGCCATCGGTGGGCGCAGCTCGCGCACTTTCATTAGTCAGGGCTGGTGGGACAAAGTTCTCGAACTCATGCAGCCAGGCGACTATGTATTCATGCAATTTGGACACAATGACTCGAGCCCCGTCAATGACAAATCGCGAGCTCGCGGAACAATCAAAGGCATTGGCGAGGAAAGCGAAAATATCGATAATCTACTAACTGGGGAGTCCGAAACCGTCCACACCTATGGCTGGTACCTACGAAAATATATTGCGGATACCCGTTCCCAGGGAGGTACCCCAATTCTTTGTTCCCCGGTGCCCCGCAAGATATGGGCGAACGGAAAAATTGAGCGAAATATGGGAGGATACGCAGCGGCAGCGAAGCAAGTTGCCTGGAACCAGAAGGCCCTTTTTATTGATCTCAGCGAAATCATAGCTCGCGGCTACGAAGTCCTCGGAGCGGAAATTGTAGACGGATTCTTCGCGGACGCGCGCGTCCACCAAAGCGCCGCAGGAGCCCTCTTCAATGCCGAAGCCGTTATCGCTGGCATTAAAGGACTTGCGTTCTACTCTTTAGCAAACGGGCTGGGGAAACGATCCGAGCACGTTGAGTCTTATCCCCCAAAACAATGGATCGATCCAAAAACCGGGTACAGAGTGGAGCGACTTTCGGAAGAACCCGGGACCGCCAGCCTCTATTTCCATCAGAACGCTTATTCAACAGAGGGCGACTATTTGATTGTCACGACCCCCAAAGGGATCGCCACTATCGACCTGAAAACCGGAACAAATCGCCTCATCGTAGATGATCCACGGGCTCGTGTCCTCGTAGTCGGTAAACGCTCGAGGTCCGTTTACTTCAGCAAAAGAAATGATGACGCTACCACGGTATTCAAAGCCCACCTCGATACAGGAAAAATAAAGGAAGTGGCCTCGATTCCAAAAGGGACTTCCATTGCCTCGCTCAACGCGGACGAATCCCTTCTGCTTGGATCGGTCACGCATCGTCGTCCCGTTCCACAGACCTCGAAAACACCCGACGCCGCCCGCGATGGATCCCGTCCTCAGGGCGAATGGATGAGGGAATCTCAGATGGAAAATCCCCAAACGGGAGAGCCACTCACCTTTGCCGAACAAAAGGAATGGCGACTCAATTCTCGATTGGAGCAACGGCTCCCGATGGAAATCGTCACAATCGACACGAAAAGCGGCCACATCAATACAGTCCACAAAGCAACCGATTGGCTCAATCACCTCCAATTCTCTCCCGTAGACCCCAAGCAAATCATGTTTTGCCACGAAGGTCCCTGGCATAAAGTGGACCGTATCTGGACAATCAATACAGATGGTTCAAACTTTAAAAAAGTCCATACGCGAAACATCAATATGGAGATCGCGGGACACGAATTCTTTTCTCAAGACGGGAAAACAATCTGGTACGACCTTCAACGTCCTAGAGGCGAGGTTTTTTGGCTCGCCGGCTACAATCTCGAGACCGAACGCCGCGATTGGTTTGCCCTCGATCGCGATGATTGGTCCGTACACTTCAACATATCTCCAGACGGCTCACTATTCGCCGGCGATGGAGGTGACGATGAAATGGTCGCCCATGCTCCCGATGGAAAGTGGATCTATCTTTTCGAACCCGTCAGCATCCCTGACGTCGCTGGAATCTCAGCCCCCGATTCCGAGAACCTCATTCATCCCGGACGACTAAAGTCTACTCGGTTGGTCGACATGAGCCATCACGATTATCGACTCGAACCCAACGTCACCTTCACTCCAGATAGCAAACGCATCATTTTCAGATCCAACATGCACGGATCCACCCATACCTACGCGGTAACGATCAAATAACTGCAGGTCAAACAAGCATCAGAAGCGGTTGCCCCCCGCTACACCGTCTGAGGCACTACGTACGGAGCTCGATAGTTCGGGACCGCTAGGGCATTGGCGAAATCTGCAGTAACGGGACGATAAGTTCCTCCTAGATCTCCTATACGATGATAGGTAAAAATTCGACTACCAATGTTCTCAACCCACTAGATCCCGTGCCATAGTCGTGGGCCAAGTATCGAATTTGAGCCAAAGCCGACTCCATTCGTAGATACAAGATCAAGTCGACCGTCGAGATTGATATCCACGGAAGAAATACCACTTATCGCATAGTCTTCGTTCATCGGACCTGAGATCGGCCGCCCATAGAAATGCCCCTTCCCATAATTGAGTAAGAGATAAATCTCTTCCCACTACTGAGATAAAATCGCTGCGATACCGATCGCCGAAATCTCTTCCGATGTATTCGCCTTCATCGCGATCAAGGTTTGTAGTGGATACAGTTTTAGCCGAAGGTTTCGCAATAAAGTCACCCCCGTTGCGAGCACAAGCCGGTAGCAACGAGCATAAGCTCGAATTTGAGGGATGCTCGGATATTCAAGATCCCTCAATTCATAGTCATTCGTTCCTTTTTCCATCCTTATTATTCTAGCAGGAAGAAACGATAGCTCTTTTGAAAGCGGCATAGTTTCTCTGAGCACCTTTTTAAGCCAAGACCGGATGAAACCGCCAAATGATACGCCCCGCACGAACGACAATACTCTCTGCAACGAGACAACTGGGGATTTTCTAGTAGAAACTTACCCTCACCATTATTGAGAATAATAGCGGGAGACTCATTAGAAAGAGTATCGATTTAATGGCAATCAGAGTACTAAGCACCCGATGATCCCAACATCGTTTCCTCCATCCCTCAACGCTGGCAATATTTCTCAGAAATTGGCTCCGATCTCTCAGTGCAAAAGGGAAACTTTTGATCTAATATCTCACAATCCCGGATTCTCCTTCAACACCAATACCCCCCTTGCAATTACCAATTAGGCATTACCCAGTTAATTTTTTCCCTTCGCTGACTAACCCTTCGCTACGTAGGGGCTTCATTATAAGATAGCTACAATTACCCTCGCGGACCGGTTTCAGGCGTTTGCCCAAGAACGCGCAACCAGTGCAATTCACTTTATCACCTACTCATTAACCAAATCAACTAACCCATGATAAAACAAAACCTAAAACCATATGCACTGGCGATGGCCGCGAGCTCACTACTCGTCCTACCAGTCATCGCTCAAGACACGGGGAACGAAGACGAAATCTTCGAGCTCTCGCCTTTCGAGGTCAACAACACCGACACCGACAGATACAACGCAGTGGACACGCTGGCCGGCAACCGCTTGAATACCAAGCTTCGCGACATTGGCTCAGCCATTACCGTCATCACACCGCAGTTCATGAAGGACATCGGCGCGACGGACAACAAATCGCTTCTGCAGTACACCACCGGCACCGAAGTCGGAGGCCCTGAAGGCAACTTCGGCGGATTCGGAGACGGATCGTTGCTGGACGAGTCTAGTAATTTCGTATCGCCCAATCAGAACACCCGCGTCCGCGGACTGAGTGCGGCGGACAACACCCGAGACTTCTTCGCCTCCGAAATTCCGTGGGACGGATACAATGTCGAGCGTGTCGAGCTGCAACGCGGCCCGAACTCGATTCTATTCGGACAAGGAAGCCCGGCCGGACTAGTCAACGTCGGCCTCAAGGGAGCTTCGTACGAGGATTCCAACGATATTGAGTTCCGGGTCGACGAGCACGGTAGCGTCCGCTTCGTCGTGGATCTCAATCGAGAGCTCATCGAAGACGAGTTGGCGATACGCGTATCGCTTCTGCACGACGACGAGCAGTACCAGCAGGACCCCGCGTTCAACGAAGACCAGCGGATCTACGCGGCTTTGCGCTGGGATCCAAAAGGCATGAACGGAGATCGTTCCCGCACGAGCTTCAAGGTGAATTTCGAAGACGGCGCAATAGAGAGTAACAACCCGCGTTCGCTTCCACCGATCGACCGAATCACTCCGTGGTTTCAATCGGGCACCTACAATGGCGTCTACTTATCCGACGGCAATATCGTCGATTCGAACGGGAATCTACAAGCCGTAAGCAAAGGACAAACCCGCGTTTACAACCACCTCAACCGAGCGACCTTCAACGCCCACCAGACACAACAGGACAACCTGTTTCGGGCCAATTCCGGACAGAACCGTCCCGGGATCAATGGCGGGCCTTTCTCCGGAACGTTCAATCCTGACTATTTGCCCAACGTGGGCAGTTTCGCCGAGAACTTCGGAGGACCCATCAATTACTTCGGGACTGACGGCGGCTCACCGGATATCTGGCAACAGGAAATCAGGACATTGCGCGGCATCGGACCGGATGGAGAACTCGATAGCGGCGTTGGCGCGTTCAACTTCAACCGCGCCATAGGTGTCGCGCCCCAATCGGGCTTCGCTCGTAATGCCGGCTTACCGTTCGGCGAATTCGGGGTCTACAAGAATAACAATATCACTGACCCATCGATCTTCAATTTCTACGACACTTTGATCGACGGCTCCAACAAGAGCGAATGGCAGAACTTCCAGAACTTCACCGCCAGCTTCTCGCAAACCTTCTTGGAAGATATGATCGGCTATGACATTTCGTACAACGAGCAGAGTTACGATAACGGTCAACTCTCGCTCCTCTCGGGCAG
>JBNMOQ010000149.1:0-12371 GCA_051275055.1 Candidatus Pelagisphaera sp. | reverse complement strand
CCGTCGCCTTTGATTGGGATCGAGACGGAGATATGGATTTGATTAGCGGGGACGAGGATGGACGTGTCGCATTTCTAGAAAATCGCGGCATAACTGGGTCCGGAACGCCCATTTTCGACAAACCCGTCTACTTCCAGCAAAAAGCGACGCACCTGAAATTTGGAGCTCTGGCTACGCCTTATGCCGTGGATTGGGACAGTGATGGAGATGAAGATATCATTTGCGGGAATACAGGTGGCTATGTGGGCTTATTCGAAAACTTGGGAGGAGGAGAGAATCCCAAATGGGCCCGTGTAAAACACCTAATGGCCGGCGGTCATACCATACGCATTCAGGCTGGACGCAACGGGTCCATCCAAGGTCCGGCGGAGGCGAAGTGGGGTTACACGACTCTAACGGTTGCGGATTGGGACCACGATGGTAATTTGGATATCATCCTTAATTCGATCTGGGGAAAGATTATTTGGTATCGAAACATTGGTGTACCCGGAAAGCCCTTACTCGATGGCGCGCGATCTATAAATGTAGAGTGGCCCGGAGAAACTCCAAAACCGGCCTGGAATTGGTGGGATCCGGTAGGTAACGAGCTCGTAACTCAATGGCGAACGACACCGGCCGCAGTGGATTGGAATGGAGATGGGTTAACTGACTTGATAATGCTGGACCACGAAGGCGAATTGGCGTTCTTCGAGAGAATCCTTAAGAATGGTGAAATCGTTTTGTTGCCTGGGAAGAGGATCTTTGTGGATGAGAATGGAAATTCCCATGCGTTGACTAGAGGACCTGCCGGCAAGAGTGGCCGACGCAAGCTTCAGGTGGTCGACTGGGACGGCGATGGTCGCTTGGATATCCTATTTAACGGCGAGAGCGCTGATCTCTACCGTAATATGGGTGAACGGGATAATAGGGTGGTTCTGAAAAATCTGGGAGCGATGGATACCCGCAAAGTCTCCGGTCATACATCGAGTCCCACTGTGGTCGATTGGGATAAGAATGGCATACCTGACCTGCTGATCGGTGGAGAGGACGGTATTCTTTATTATAAAAAGAATCCACGCGCACGATGAAACGATTCTTTACCATTCTCTGTTTTTATTCTCTGGCTTGTGTCGTTTCTCGCGGCAGGCCCAACGTCTTATTTATAGCCACTGACGACCTACGCGTTGAGCTTGGATGTTATGGACAGAGTTGGATACATTCTCCGAACCTCGATAAGCTTGCCAGTCAATCGACACGATTTGATAGAGCCTATTGTCAGGCGGCGCTTTGTAATCCTTCACGTGCTTCAGCGATGACCGGCCTCTACCCGGACACTATCGGCGTGATCGACTTACCAACTCATTTCCGTCATATCGCTCCAGGGGTTACTACGTTACCTGAGCATTTTAAAAACAGCGGCTATTTCACTCAGAACATCGGCAAGGTTTTTCACAATTGGCACCACGGCGACATGGATGGCGATCCTCAGTCATGGTCTGTGCCAGCAGAGCTTCACTACAACACTCACAGTAAAGATGTACCCACACCGGCTTCATTTATCGAGGGTCAACATAATCGATTCTCCAAATTGTTGCGAAAACGCGCTGACAATTTCGATGTGCCCGACGAAGCTTTTTGGGATGGTAAGATAGCAGAAAAGGCGATCACTGCATTACGCCGTTTTAAAGATAGCGACCAACCATTCTTTCTGGCGGTTGGATTCTGGAAACCGCATTTACCGTTTAATGCGCCTGCGAAATACTGGGATTATTATTTGGGCGATGAGTCGTTGAAACTGCTCCTGCAGCCGCAGCATCCAAATCGGCCAGACGGTATGCCGGATTTGGCTTCGCACTCGGGTCGAGAGCTGATGCGTGATTTCGAGGAAGGTCTGGATAGCGAACAAGTGGAATTATTTCGACAAGGTTACTACGCTGCAGTGAGTTATATGGACGCGCAAGTGGGTAAAGTGCTCGATGCATTAGAAGCGCTGAACCTAAATGAAGATACGCTTGTCGTTTTTTGGTCCGATCACGGATTTCATTTAGGAGAAAAAGGACTTTGGTGTAAAAACAGTTGCTACGACTTGGATACAAGAGTGCCTCTGATGATCCGGCTTCCCGGGCAGAAGAAAGGGCAAAGCTCCCAAAGCCTAGTTGAGTTAGTCGATCTGTATCCAACGCTTCTGGATCTATGTGACATGCCGGAGGTCGAGCCTATTAAGGGGCAGCCACTTCAGGGGAAGAGCTTGGCTCCGGTTTTGCAGAATCCGAATCATGAAGTTCGCGAGGCCGCTTTTTCGCAGATAATGAGACCGGCGTATTCGAAATTACCCGACCGAGAAGCGATGGGATATACGATTCGCACGGATCGCTATCGATTTACTCAATGGGCCAAATGGGTGGATGGTATGAAGCATCCCGACATGAAGAAGATCCTTGCGGAAGAACTCTATGATTTGAATACCGATCCGCAAGAGCTGAACAATCTGGTTCAGCGTCCACATTTGAAGACGGTTCTTTTAGAGCACCGGAAACAACTGCTGAATGTCATTGAATCTCAACGGAAGAGTGACCACAGATGAGAAGGTCGCATCAATTAGCGTTGATACTAGTCAGTGTCTTTATCGCAAATGCATCCTTCGGACGGCCACCGAATATTCTGCTGATTTTTGCTGACGATTTTGGAAGAGAGCTCCTCGCAAGCTACGGTGGGCAGTCCGACTACGATACGCCACAACTGGACCAAATGGCGCGTGAAGGCATGCAATTCAATAATTGTTACGCGACGCCGATGTGTGTCCCTAGTCGGGTTGAACTCTTAACCGGTCGCTACAGCTTTCGGAACTACACAGCGTGGGAGAAAATTGATCGGATTGAGCTTACTTATCCTCAGTTGCTAAGGGCAGCTGGTTACAAAACAGCCATGGTCGGGAAATGGCATCCGCATGGCCAATGGGATCAAGATCCGGTTCCTCCTATTCATGCCGGCTTCGATGAATACTGCAGTTACGATAGTGTGGCCATGGGCATCCAATCCAAAGCGGGAAAGGGCAACCGGTTTTGGGGTGGCACAATCATTCGCAACGGAAAGGAAGAGCGGCTCAATCGCTATGGACCAGATGTCTACAGCGACTTCCTGGTGGATTTTATTCGACGAAACAAAGATCGCCCGTTTCTGGCTTATTACGCAATGACGACTATGCATCGTCCCTTCCAACCTACGGCAGATCATCCGGATGCTCCCAAAGCTGACCAATCGGCACCCCAAGAATGGATGGGAAGCAGGGGAGATGCGGAGAATTTCCGTCCTATGGCGCACTATGCTGACAAGATGATCGGCAAACTGATTCGCACGATTGAGGAGCTCGAGCTTTCCGAAAACACTTTGATCATATTTGCGGCTGATAATGGGACCGACAATGTCGGCGAAGCTAAAACGATTCGTTCTCGATTTCTGAATCAAGAGGTTCGTGGTGGTAAATACTTTCCCACAGAACTGGGTGTGAACGTTCCTTTTCTGGTCCGATGGCCCGGTAAGGTCACTCCTGGATCTAAAAGCGATGCGCTCATTGATCTTACAGATCTATTTCCGACCTTCATTGAACATGCTGAAGTATCTTTGCCTGATAATTATGTCCTAGATGGTCGCAGTCTATTGCCTCTTTTTTTAGGGGACGCTCGTCAGCATAAAGAATACACCTTTACCTGGGGTAACTACGAAAATAACTCTTCAAAATATAAGGACCCTTCCCGCAATACAGACAAGCTTCTAGATGTGATACGTGGTGATCAGTATAAGCTCTATTCAGATGGACGACTGTTTGACGTGGTTAAGGATCCTCTTGAGCAAAATCAAATAGAATTGGGATCTACTCCCGAGGCTGACAAAGCGCGTCGGGAATTGAGTGCTTCACTTCTTAGTCTTCGCAAAACACAACCGAGGTTATGGTAACGTTGAAGACATTTATCAGATTCGTAGGAGCGGTGATTATCCTGATTTTCTTCAGCCTTTTGCCTTTAATCTTCCTTGGATCGCCACAGCTTTTTGGCGACGGCGGCAGCCTTCTTCCTTCTTCAGCAAAGCCCAACATCCTTTTTATTCTCGTCGACGATCTCGCTTGGTCCGACTTGGGTAGCTATGGACATCCTTGGCACGAGACTCCGCGTATTGATCGTCTGGCAACCGAGGGAATGCGTTTTACCCAAGCTTACGCGCCTGCGCCCATATGTTCTGCTTCTAGAGCGAGTATTTTGACCGGAAAAACGACTGCTCGTCTCGGATTCGAATTCGTCGTGAAAAACCAACCAGGCGAACAGGTGATTGAACCTTCTCAACCATTGAAGGCTCCACCATTCACACTATCTTTGGATCTCGATGAAACGACCATTGCAGAACGTTTGCTGGAAGAGGGGTATGAAACTGCCTACTTTGGCAAGTGGCACCTCAATCCTCACTACAACGGTGTTTATAATGGATGGAGTCCGACTGAAGGACCGGGGCAACAAGGCTTCAAGTATGCAGAAGAAGATTTCGGTACTCATCCTTATAGCCGCAAGGAATTGGATCCTGTGGAGGAGGAGGGTAAGTTTTATTCTGACGGTTTAACCGAGAAAGCGGTTCGTTTTCTAAAGCGGAAACATTCATCGCCTTTCTTCCTTATGGTGTCGCACTTTTATGTGCATACTCCAATCAAGTCTCCCTATTCGTGGTTGCGCGAAAAATATAACGGTAAGGTTCCTCAGGGCATCCTGCATCGCGATAAACGCATTGAGTATGCCGTTTTCGTTGAAACGCTTGATCAATATGTAGGTCAACTACTCGATGGGTTGGAGGCTTCAGGAGTTGCTGAAAATACGATGGTTGTGTTTTTGTCTGACAATGGCGGTCATCCTGAATATGTATCGAATAAACCCTTGCGGGGCTCCAAGTGGAATTTGTATGAAGGCGGGATTCGAGTTCCCATGCTCGTGAAGTGGCCGGAGAAAGTCTCGCCAGGGCTCGTTAATGACAACCCGGTTATTGGGTACGACTTGTTTCCTACCTTTCTGGAAGTCGGCGGAGCGAATACAATAAATGAAAACCTTGATGGCGTTAGCTTGTTGCCATTTCTGGAGGAGAACGATGAATCCGTTGATCGATCCCTGTATTGGCATTTTCCTTACTATCACCCGGAAGGAAATAAATTTGGTCGAGCCAAAGATTCAATAGGCATCGACGACTTTTCAGTTAGTAAAACCAGGCCTCAATCAGCTATACGGAAGGGAGAGTTTAAACTCATTTGTTTTGATGAAAATAAACGATCAGAACTTTACAACCTGGTTGAAGATCTCTCGGAGCAAAATGACCTGAGTCATGATTTTCCGAAAAAGACTCAAGCGCTCAAAGAATCTCTGCTTAATTATCTAACATCCTTGGATGCTCGCCGAGCGAAAACCAACAGAAGTCCTTGATGAACGTATTAAGATCATCATTGCTATTCGTTTGTCTGATTCTTTTGGGCAGCGCATCCGGAATGCCCGCTGTAGAAGACCGACCGAATATCTTATTCATCTACACGGACGACCAGGCTCCCTGGGCTTTAGGCACCGCTGTTGAGATGGGACTTTTTGATGAAGTTCCTAAGGCGCATACGCCACATCTGGATCGCCTGGCCAGCGAAGGCGCTTTGTTGGTAAATAACTTTTGCGCCACTCCGGTTTGCAGTCCTGCCAGGGCGGCAATCATGACAGGTAGGTATGCCAGCGAGTTTGGAATTCTCGATTTCATTGCCAAGCCTGGGCACAAACTGTATGATCCTGAGTACACTCCCGGCCTGGATACCGAAACCAGCGTTACCTTTGCCGAGGTATTACAGCAGAGCGGCTACAAAACGGGGTTGGTTGGGAAATGGCATTTGGGCGACTGGGAGTTGACCGGTGAAATGAAACATCATCCGACCCGGCATGGATTTGACTATTTTATGGGACTCACTTCCGGAGGGACGACACCGAATGACCCAGAACTGGAGGAAGAAGGCGTTGTAAGGAAGTTCAAGGGGCTTACCACGGACATTCTGACCGATCGGGCCATCCGCTTTATTGAAAAACGCAAGGATGAGTCGTTCTTGTTGTGTTTGAATACACGAGCGCCTCATGGGTCCTGGCTTCCGGTTGATCCGGAGGATTGGGCGCCTTATGAGACTATGGACCCTGAAATTCCCGACTACCCAGGTCTAAATATTGAAAAGACGAAAAATGATATCCGCGAGTATTTGGCTAGCACGAGCGGAGTAGACCGAAATGTTGGCCGATTATTATCACTGCTTGATGAATTGAACCTAAGCAAGAAGACCATCGTCATTTTCTCTTCTGATCATGGATACAATATGGGGCATAATGGCATACGTCATAAAGGTAATGGAATCTGGGCGACTCAGGAAATGCCTCCCGGGGATGTTCACCATGGAACCCGTGTAATCTCTGAAAAATATCGGCCCAATATGTATGATCTCTCTTTGAAGACCCCGACAATCATTCGGTGGGCAGAAGTGGTTAAGCCTGGAACGATAGTTGAGGATACTACTACCAGTCTGGATTGGTTTCCCACAATTCTTGAAATGGGTGGTGTGGCTATTCCAAGAGATATTCCTTTGCGTGGCAGGAGTTTTGTGCCCATCTTAAGAGGAAAGACTCCGTCGAATTGGTCTCAGGATTATTTCGGAGAGTATCATATGATCAACTACGTTGAAGCCGACATGTTGTGTTACAGAACACCTGATTGGAAACTTATACGGGACTTCGCAAACGAAGGGCGGGACGAACTCTATCATTTGAAAAACGACCCCAAGGAGTCAACTAACCTCATTCATGACAAGAGTCCCGCGGTTCGATCTATGATTGAGCATTTGGACACTCAGCTAAGAACAAGAATGAAGCTAATCAATCGGTAGTCATGTGAAGGATATTTTTATCCTCGGTTTTCTAGCCTCATTTTTCGGAAGACTCGGAAATCAACCTATAACACGCAAAATGTAACGTTTTGGTTGTGGATGGATTTTAATAGGCTCTGCGAGATTATTCGGTAGGAGATATGTGATAATCAGCCCTTCGTTGGTCCTTCAATCGGCTCTGATAACATCCTCATGTCATCTACATTTCGACGTCATCGCCTGTTGCCGCTAGTAGGGCTAGGTTGACATCGGCTATGATGTCCGATTCGGTTTGAGCTTCCATCGCCCTCGCTTCTCGGAGCTGCGATAATTGATTTTGTTGATTGGCCAAGCTCGTGAGTCCTAGGTTTTCGGAGATGGATAATTCCAATTAATTCAATTTCCGCGTAAAGTTGTTTAACCCAGCGCTATGTGCTCTCCGCCGACCTATCGAACTCGTTAACAACTCATTTTAATGAAATCTGTTATTCCAAATTTCCTATCCGTAGTGGGGCTGTTGGCTTTTTCTCTCCAAAGCCACGGTGCTGATAAACCAAACGTTGTAATCCTCTTCGCCGACGATGCTGGTTACGCAGACTTCGGTTTTCAGGAAAGCGCGAGGCCTGACATGGCTAGGCTCACGCCTCACATTGATAGTATCGCCGATAGCGGGGCCCGATTTACTCAGGCCTACGTAACCGGAGCTGTTTGTTCTCCGTCGCGAGCGGGCATGATGACGGGCCGCTACCAAGAGCGATTCGGGCACGAGACGAACTTGCCTCCAAATACTCAGTCTGGATTGCCGCTAACGGAAACCTTTGGCGTGAAACGTTTACAAAAAATTGGATACAAGACGGGCCTTATCGGGAAGTGGCATCTCGGCTATCCGGAAGCGTTTCATCCTAATCAGCGAGGATACGGATATTTCTATGGGCTTCTGCAAGGATCGCGCAGTTATTATCCGTACGAAAAGCCGTCGAAAGATAGAGTGATCCGTCATAACAACACGCCTACGCCTGAGTCTGGGTACATTACTGACCGGCTTGGCGATGCGGCTTGCGACTTCATCCAAGCAAATAAGGACGAGCCGTTTTATTTGTTCGTTTCCTTTACCGCTCCTCATGGCCCGCTTGAGCCTCGCAATGGCGGTTACGATGCTGAGCGGATCAAACATATCGATCACGAGCATCGCCGCAACTATGCGGGGTTGATCGCCGCAATGGATGACAACGTTGGAAAGATTTTGGCAACGATCGCCAACAATGATCTCGCCGACAACACGATGGTCATTTTTACGAATGATAATGGCGGTCCCGGTGGTAAAGACTCTACGAGCAATTATCCGTTGAAGGGGCATAAGGGCAGTTTACTCGAAGGTGGCATTCGAGTTCCATGGGCGATGTCTTGGCCGGGTGTCATTTCTCCTGGAACCGTGATCGATGAATTGACCATAACAATGGATATTTTGCCGACTGTAATTGAGGCTGCGGGAGCTAGCGTGGATTCTGAGTGGCGTCTCGATGGACGTAGTTTGCTTCCTTTGCTCAAGAATCCTGAAGGGGTGCGAGAAGATCGGACATTGTATTGGCGTCGCAGCGGTATCGAAGGACCTATTGCGCTTCGTGAAGGGAATTGGAAGTTGTTGTCGCGAAATTCTGATGACAAAAAACCGGAGCTTTACAATTTGGCAAAGGACGTCGGCGAAAAGAATAATATCGCCGAACAAAACCCAAAGGTTCTTAAACGGCTAATGAAAAAGCTAGATGCCTGGGAATCGGAGCTCGTTACTCCTCTGTGGGGTCCAGGCAGCCTTGGTTTCGCAGAGCCGAAGCAAAAGTAGCTACCAAAATTTCCCATGTACCAATTTAAAATGAAATACCTTCTTGTTTTCCTCTTCGCATTGCCGCTTGGCGCCGCTGATCAACGTCCCAATATCGTTTGGATCTTCACTGAAGATATGAATGATTGGATGGGCTGTTATGGCGACTCTATGGTTCCGACGCCGAACATCGATCAGCTCGCGGCTGAAGGCATGCGATTCGATCGGGCATACATGCCGGCGGGCGTTTGCTCGGCGACGCGGTCGGCGATCGCTTATGGCGCAATGCAGACTAGCATCGGCGCGCATAATCATCGCAGCTCGCGTCAGCGCATTCCCGGCGAGGTGATCAATCTGCCGGAGAAGTATCGGACAGTTTACCAGCAGTTGCGCGATAACGGCTATTATGTCGTCAACAATGGTCCTAAGAATGATTTCAATTTCACTTGGGCAGTTGAGAAGGGCACTGAGGGAGCTGCGAAGCAGATGAACCGCTTTAAAACGGGATACGGTACGGGAGCCTATTTGACTGAGAATAAGAGCAAGCTTCTCTATGATGTAAACTTAGAGACCTGGGCGCCATCTGAGTCAGTATTTGAAAACCGCCCTAAGGATAAGCCGGTCTTTATTCAGTTTCAACTGGCGGGCGGAAAGAACAATGGCAACTATGCCGGCGTTGAGAAATTGAAGAAGGGTACTCACAAAACGCATACGGATCAGTCGAAGGTCGAGGTGATGCCTTATTACCCTGATGTTCCTTCAATTCGCAGGGAGATCGCTCATCACTACGATACCATTCGTCAAACGGACGAGGAAGTCGGGCAAATCGTCGACATGCTCAAAAGGGAGGGGCTCTATGAGAATACGGTCATTTTCTTTTGGACCGATCATGGAATGAAACTGTATCGTCACAAGCAATGGCTCTACGAGGGTGGGATTCGCGTGCCTATGATTGCTAGCGGTCCGGGGATTGAAAAAGGCGTGGCGCGTAAGGATCTTGTGAGTGGTATTGATATTACGGCGACAACGCTAGCTTTGAGCGAAACGCCAAAACCGAATTGGGTTGAAGGCGAGAATCTATTGGCGAAAGATTTCAAGAGGAACTATGTGGTTTCCGCTCGGGACCGTTGCGATTTCGCAATTGAACGCGTTCGGGCAGTGACGACCCAACGCTTCAAATACCTGAAGAACTTCATGACGGATCGGCCCTTTATGCAGCCTCAGTATCGCGATGATAGTGATTACGTCGAAGATGCGCGTGAGCTATACAAGGAAGGGAAACTAGATGCGGCTCAGAGTTTTTCTTGGGCTCCGGAGCGGGTTGCGGAGGAACTCTATGATCTCAAAAAAGATCCATTCGAAATCAACAATCTCGCCGCTGATCCTGCTCATGCGAAGCAGCTCGAAAGGCATCGCAAGATTTTGACGCGATGGATCAAGAAAACCGATGACAAAGGGCAGTATCCTGAGACGGTTGTAGCCCTTAAAGGCGTGCTCGAGCAATGGGGTGAAAAAGCAGTGAATTCTGAATACGAAAAAGCGAGAGATTGAGGCACGACGTCCCGCTGCTGCGAATACGCGTCAACTTCAATCGAATTGCTTGGAATTATTGCAGATTCTACGCGAGTCCCTCGCGTAGCTACGACGCAGCGCTGTGTGGGGTTCTTAAACTGATGGGTGGCTTTGCGAAGGCGCGTGGACTTCGCAAGCCAACCAATGATGTGATTTAGGCTAGATCGAATCGATCGAGGTTCATGACCTTATCCCATGCTGCCACGAAGTCGCGAGCGAAGGTTTCTTGCGCATCGTCGCAGGCATAGACTTCCGCGATGGCCCGAAGTTGGGAGTTCGAGCCGAAGACGAGGTCGACGGCGCTGCCCATCCATTTGATCTCTCCGGACCCAGTATCCGTGCCTTCGTAGAAGTATTCGCATCGTTTTGACTTCTCCCACTTTGTATTCAGATCGAGCAGGTTTACAAAGAAATCGTTTGTCAGTGTCTCGGGTTGTTTTGTGAGTACGCCTAATTGGGATTTGGCGACGTTTGCATCGAGAGCCCGCAGTCCACCGATTAAAACGGTCATTTCAGGCGCGCTTAGCGTTAGCATATGCGCTCGATCCACGAGTAGTCTTTCGGCGAATTTGGCGTAATCCGGATTTAGGTAATTACGGAACCCATCAGCAACAGGTTCGAGTACTCCGAAGGATTCTACATCGGTTTGTTCCTGCGTGGCATCCGTGCGTCCAGGAGAGAAGGGCACCTGTAGGTCCTGGCCGGCATTCTTCGAGGCAGCCTCGACGGCTGCGCATCCACCGAGAACGATGATGTCTGCGAGGGAGACCTTTTTCCCGTCACTCTGTGAACTGTTGAAGTCGTTTTGAATACCTTCCAAAACTGACACCACCTTCGCTAGTTCTTCAGGTTGGTTGGCTTCCCAGTTTTTCTGAGGCGCAAGGCGAATACGCGCTCCGTTCGCTCCACCACGTTTGTCGGTGCCGCGGAATGATGCCGCAGAAGCCCAAGCGGTTGAGACCAGTTGAGAAATCGATAGTTCGGATGCGAGTATCGTGTTTTTGAGGACAGCGATGTCTTGCTCGTCGATCAAGGCATGGTCGACCGCTGGCACTGGATCTTGCCAGAGTTGCGGCTCTGCTGGAACTTGAGATCCTATGCAACGGGTGATTGGCCCCATGTCGCGATGGGTTAGTTTATACCAGGCTTTGGAGAATGCCTCGGCGAACGCGTCGGGATTCTCGAAGAAGCGTCTCGAGATAGGCTCGTAGATCGGGTCCATTCTCAGGGCCATGTCCGTTGTGAACATCATGGGAGCATGCGTTTTCGACGAGTCATGCGCATCCGGCACGGTTTCTTTAGCGGCTGGATCTGAGGGAGTCCATTGCATGGCTCCTGCGGGACTTTTTGTTAGATCCCAATCGTATCCGAAAAGAGTCTCCATGTAGCTGTTGTCCCACTTTGTGGGAGTGGGCGTCCATGCGCCTTCTAGACCGCTGCTGATCGTATCGCCGGCATTACCACTGCCGTAGGTGCTCTTCCAGCCGAGGCCTTGTTCTTCGGTGCTGGCTCCCTCGGGTTCCGGGCCGACGTATTTATCCGGATCTGCGGCTCCATGGGCTTTGCCGAAAGTGTGTCCGCCAGCGATCAAGGCGACGGTTTCTTCGTCGTTCATCGCCATGCGGGCGAATGTTTCGCGTATGTCTTTGCCGGCGGCAATCGCGCTCGGAGTACCGTTAGGTCCTTCGGGATTCACGTAGATCAATCCCATTTGTACAGCTCCAAGAGGTTTTTCGAGATCTCTTTCGCCTGAGTAGCGTTCGTCTCCTAGCCATTCCTTTTCAGAACCCCAGTAGATGTCTTCTTCGGGTTCCCAAAAATCTTCGCGTCCACCTGAAAAACCGTAGGTTTTCAAGCCCATCGATTCCAGGGCGCAGTTGCCGGTAAAGATCATGAGGTCGGCCCAAGAAAGTTTTCGACCGTACTTTTGTTTGATCGGCCAGAGAAGTCGGCGCGCCTTGTCGAGATTGACATTGTCGGGCCAGCTGTTGAGGGGAGCGAAGCGCATCGTGCCGGATGCGGCGCCGCCGCGTCCGTCGAGCGTGCGGTAGGTGCCTGCGCTGTGCCAGGCCATGCGAATGAAGAAGGGGC
>JBNMOQ010000148.1:0-12523 GCA_051275055.1 Candidatus Pelagisphaera sp. | reverse complement strand
TCACCCCACCAGGTCACTTGGTTATCGCGCCCATCTTCGCTGATATACGGAAGCGAAACCCAAATAAACTGCCCGCCGCTGAGGCCATAGCCTAAACCTGCCCCTTCAACCTCGCCCGTAGAACCGGACTTCGGAAAATAATTCCCCGTATACTCGAAAATTATTGGAAGACGCTCGCCCCCAGCCTTCCAAGCTTTGGGCAAATACAACGTATGAAATACTCCTGTACCTTCATATTCAGGAGCCGCTACGGCAACAAGCTTCCCTGCCGCTGGCTTTCCTTCCGAAAGGATCGGAGCACTCAATATCTCCGACGAGTCCGTATCCAATCGACCACCACTCTCAACAGCCGACTCTGCAGAATCAGACCCAAGAACCGCTAGGGCGCAAAACAAAATCCAAATACGGCTCATGCTACTCGTAGATAAATGTAGCCGACACAACACAATCGCTATCCGAAGCCAAACGAGCCCAGTGAGCGCTAAAGCCTTTGGGGAATTCGAATTCGATAGGACTGCCCGGAACCACTTTCCAGGTTCGGTATGAATGATAGCCAAAGTGATCGAAATTGATCTCCAGTGTTATTTCTGTAGGCTCGTCTGCGGACAAGATTAGTTTCTTCTTATCGTATCCCGTCATTAAATACGGGTCGGAAACTTCCCCTTCTTTTACCCTCGTGTCCTTCCAAGGGCCGCCGACGCCAATCGGCTTGCCTAACTTCCAAATATCATCGATGCCACCAAACCAAAGGGCCTCCTTACCATTGTCGCTTCGATAGACGTGCGTGCCTTTTTTTTCCTTAGCTCCCACACCAGTCATAACCAGCAGACCATTCCAGGAAGCGAAGTCGGCGATTTGTTTTCGATGACTGCTTATCGGGCGGAGTTTTTGAAACAGTGGCGGCTTATCATTCACCACCAACGGCAATTCGTAGAACGTTCCGTGAATATTGGCTAATTCCCGCTCCGACTCGATTTCGCGATAGCTCCTAGGCCAGCCAAATGAAAACGGCTGATCATAGGCGGCGTCCCCTTTCGGGAGTCGCAAGCGCTCGCCATGCGACTCGACGACCACGGAAGCCTCGTCCACGTAGAACTTCGGTTTCATGCTAAGATGCATTTTCACCTCGGAGCTCAGGTCTTTGCCGTTAACAAATCCAAACTGCTCCTTGCTGAATTCGCTAGTCGTCCCCTTTAAGTCGCTCACTGCCAGATTCCGGGACTCTCTCATCGCATACAGAGAGGATCCACTGACCACCTTTTCTCCAATGTCCGCTAAACCCGAAAACAACTTCCGGCCTTCGCCAGCGGAGCGATAATTCGCATCGGATTGATGGAAATATCCAGAAGCGATACATGCGCGACTTGGGCGAAGGCGAACCCATTGAGCTTGGAACGATTCTGGAAATATAAACGGAACGTATCCAGTAACGGATACATCTCTATACTTCTCCCATTTGCCAGTTCCCTTATAATCCACTTCAATACCAATGGTCACATCCTCCTGATCATGAACAACCAAGTGAAGCGTTCGCTCTTTGAATCCATTTACTAGAAACGGCAGACTAGGCACGTTACCAGCAACCGGCTCGTTAATCCACGGACCGCCGTAGCCGGAACCCGGACCCCAATGCTTGAGATCGTTTCTCGTACCGAACCATAGATTGCTTTGCGGCTGCCCCGCTCGTGGGTTTCCCTGAATCGAAGTTTCATCTGTAGCGAGTACCAATCGACCATTCCAATCGCAAAAATCGGGAACGTAGCGCAGGTGACTCCCGATCGGAGACAGGCCCGCCGAATTACTTGCAGAAAAGGTCGGCGGAAAGTCGAAGAACATACCGTGCATATCCATCATCCACTTACCTCCGCTCAGCTCGCGTATACGCGGCCACTCCGTATACCAGCCATGAATGGCGTCATTGTTAAATGAAGCCTTAGGCAGCAGGTACGTCGACCACTGCCCATTGTCCATTACCTTAAGTCTAAGCGCCCGATCATCCCAACCAATCGACCACACCTGATCAGTGTCGTTCGAATTTCCACGCAGACCTCCCGGACCCATCACGTCGGTATACTGCTTCCGCTCGAGCACTTCCCAGTATTCGCCATCCCATGACGACAGAGAGCCCCGCTCATCCTCACTCTTAGCCTTAATACGCTCCAAGATCGCCTTGACTTCCTCCTCTGAAATTCCTGCTCGAAAAGAGCCTCCCACGTGCTCGCCATTATTAGCCATTATCAATTTCCCTTGGGCTACATAAGCCCCCTTCGCATGCCAGCCAGGTACCGGTTTGTGAAAGAGCTTTCGTACTTCTAGACTGTAAACATTCAGCTCATAGATCATCCCCTCCATATCCACGACGTAGACCCAATTCTCCGGATCTTTCAGGTGACGCGTGAACGCGGTAATTCTTCCCGGCATGATATCCGGCGAAACCGCCCTCACCTTCCCGGTTTGGTCAATGACATAATGAGCCATCAAAAGTTGATTCGATTCTTTGTGAATCATTCGACCCGCAGGCGTACCGCCCACGCTTTCCGGGTGAATCGTTTGCTTCAGGTCCTCACCAATAGAATACAATTTGTGATCGCTTCCAAATGGTTCATGGGCCGCGTAATTCACCAACCACAATTTCCCAGCCCAGGGCACGACTGCTCCGATACCGCACTCGTTGAGTCGATTTCCCAAATTTCCGTTGTCGGCATAAGTAGTCAAATGAGGGTACACTCCGCTTATGAAGATCGGCTCATCACGCTGTTGACCATCAACTGAAAATATCAGGGCGATAAAGAGGAGCAGAGCGCTAATCTGCTTGGGGGATAATACAGTCGTATGCATAACGGAGATGTTGATTGGGGAATTGTCTTAAACTGTTAGATAAGTCAGTGTAGGAGTTCGAACTGTATTGTCCGGCCGCTTAAACTCGAACCTTTTATCCTCACAGCGGATACCTATTGGCCTCACGCAGTGAGGACTCAAGTGACGAGGGTACTAAGGAACGTTGACAATATGTTTTTTATCAACGCTTCCGTCTTCGCGTTGCTTCGCCGAGACAGGTCGCTTGTTGTTCCTACGGAACAAATAGGTGTCTCTCCGAGCCAAAAGGTCCGAGTTTTTACAGGTGAGAGTTTCGCTGCCTAGCATAGTTTATGAAACATTTGAGCTCATGAATAAAAGTGAACAAGGACAACGTTCGATATCCATCCAACAGAAATGAGTATGATTTTAGTCTTTCTCAACCGTCACAGGCCACGCTTTTACTCCGTTTACTTCGGTCCAATGACGATAAGCTCTACGAAGCCGAGACAATGTTTTGGGACGCACATCTGCCAGATCGTCCAACTCCGTCGGGTCGATCGACATGTCGTATAATTCCCAAACGCCTTTATGCAATTTCACTGCCTTCAAATCGCTTTCACGAACACCGCTATTGCCTTCGTGCTCCCAGAATCTAGCCGATCTCCCGATCGCATATCTGCATTTGCTCAAGCCCATTAGCCCAATCGCGTCGATTGAATGGCGTATCCGCATAATAAGGAGGCAACTCGATATCCTTAGGATCAATCGGGTCAAAGGAATCGCGCTTCCAGGTCCGGTGCGTTCCGCCCAAAGTCATCTGAGCATAGAACGGCTGACCCGTTTTCCGCTCGCTCCAGTCTTTACCCGAGAACCCCAAGTCTCCTGAATAATTGCTATCCGTCTTATTATTCCCCTGAAGAATCGTGTAGTACCCCGCTTCTTTTAGAAGAAGCGGCATCGTCTTGATACCATAGGGCAAAGGACGCTTTTCGTCGTCATAAAGTCGATGATCCTGCGCTCCGATATAGTTCTGATGAAAACCGGTAATCATCGCCGAACGCGACGTGGAGCAAACCGGCGACGTGCAAAACGCATTCGTATACCGAATGCCCTCATCTGCCAACTTGTCTGAACGCGGAGTGCTCAATCCCTTCGTCCCATAGCAGCTCATATCGGGCCCCCAATCCTCAAGCATGATCCAGACTATGTTCGGTCTATCCGCTGCGGATGCACCACAGAAGGAAGCTCCCGATAGCAACAGGAACATTGTAGCGAAACGCAGATATTTAGAGCGAAGAATAGTCACTACAGGCAATTTCATTTTAGAGACTAAAGGGATCATCATAGAGAAGGGACGAATACCAAAGAACAACCCTACTCTCAGACCTTCAACCATTGAAGGCGCAATTCAGTCAATGGTTGACCCGAAGAGCACTTAGAAACGGGTAAGAGTAAGATCCAATATCGACCTCCCAAACTGCCTTTACGAATCCTTCTGGGATTACAAACAGATCATTGAGATATTGGCGTACAGACGTTCCAGGTATTTCGAGAACCCGAAGTTAAAACGACCAGCCAGAAAGAGGCGAAGCGATTCCCAAAAGGAAAAGATCCGCTGTCAGATCAATCGCATCTATAAAACACACGAAATTCGTTACACGAAATTATTTTCGTATTTTTATTCGATAACACTTGACTCGGATATCTTTTATACGAATTACTATTCGTGTATTAAATTTCACATGTTAAACAAAATGAAAAACGAAAACATCAAAAACAACAATCGATTGACCAGCATTGAAACGAAAGCTGAAGCCAAGCCGAAATCGGCGAAGAGCTTATCAAGAAGAGGCCTAGGAAGGTCCTTCTGGGGGAATCGTAGCGGACTGTACTCCAACAGGAGATCATCCATAGGATTGTCGGGTAATCTAAGCTTCAACTAAATTTAGAAGAGACGGAGGGAAATGAAGGTAACGTTAGAAAAAAACCCAAAACTATTGGTCGAATTTGTCGGGCTGAAATCGAAAAGCGATATGAATGAATTCATTCACCAGAAAGCCGAAGGCATTTTCCGCCGATACCCGGGACTCGAGGGCATAAGGATTTTTTTAAAGCAAGAAAGTGACGGAAGCGGTAGTAGAGACTTTGTCGCAAAGGCGCGACTCATACTGCCAGGATACGATCGAATCATAGAGAAGCGAGGAGCCGCTGCATTCGAAGCCATCTCGGAAATGTTCGAGGTCGCGGATCGCCAACTCCGAAAGCGCGCCCGCCTATTTAAAACAAAACAGCGACATGAACCAATTTAGATTAGAGGAGAAACGAGGACAACGGCGCCGCCGATCGGGAGAAGGCGGCGCCAATTCTCGATTCGTTTCAGTCGGGCCTGGAATATTGGAAAGGCGAAATGGAATTCATGATGCAAATTTCGCACTTTTCAGTTTACATCAAAAAGATTCGAGGAAAACTGAGTCCACAGTGACTCAAGACTCTCCCTCCAAAAAATCAGATTCGTGGACCTTTTTATCTAACCACGCTCACGTTCTACTATGCCTGCACCGTGATGCAGACGTTCTCCTGAGGGAAGTTGCCATTGAAGTCGGGATCACCGAGCGAGCCGTTCAAAAGATTGTCGCGGAGCTCGAAGATGCCAAAGTAGTAAAGCGAACGCGCGTCGGTAGACGTAATCACTACCTGATCCGCAAAAGCTCCAAGCTTCGACATAACATCGAATCCCATCGAACGGTCGCAGACCTGCTGGAATTCGCTTCCTGAATCGTTCGATTTGACCGGTTCCCCAACTCCCACGACGAAACGTTCGTCGTAGGTCTTTGCCTGCCCAGACAGCTTCCTGCCTTAGCAGCGCCCTTTCTTGCGCCTCCATCCATGAGCGATTGCAAAATTCGCGTACTTACAAATTGAAACCGCCTTTCACTAACGTTCAACAAATGACCTCTACTACTAACCGATACACCAAACTACTGCATCACGAAGCCGTGCCCGGCATTCTCTTGATCATCGCCATGATCGCCGCTCTGATCGTCGCAAACTCTGGGGTAAGCTGGTATGGAGCGATGCTGGACACTATCGCCAACGTCAGCATTGGCAACTGGGCTATCCATAAGCCGCTACTTCTCTGGATAAACGATGGCCTGATGGCCGTGTTCTTCTTGCTGGTGGGCCTTGAGCTCAAACGTGAGGTGCTCTTTGGCGAACTATCGCAAGTACGCAAAATAATCCTCCCGATTTTCGCAGCCATCGGCGGAATTCTGATTCCATCAGGCATCTACGCCGCGATGAACTGGAATGACCCCCTAGCCCTTAACGGGTGGGCCATACCAGCTGCAACCGATATCGCTTTTGCGTTGGGAGTACTGGCAGTATTGGGAAGCAGAATACCTGTAGCTCTAAAAATCTTACTGACGTCAATTGCAGTTCTAGACGACTTGGCTGCGATTGTGATAATCGCCCTATTCTATACCAATCAACTTTCTCTGGTTGCTCTTGGATCAGCCGGTCTAGCGTTAGTCGGATTATTCCTTCTGAATCGAGCAAAAGTCCAGTCAGTCGGCATCTACGTTATTCTAGGAATTATTCTTTGGATAACCGTATTGAAATCAGGGGTACACGCGACTCTCGCTGGAGTGGCCCTAGCGGCATTTATTCCAGCTGGCAATCAGTCGAACCGCAAGGCCTCCCCTGCTCATTCAATGGAGAAGGCCCTCCACCCTTGGGTCGTATTCGGAATCCTACCAATCTTCGCGTTCGCCAACGCGGGTGTGCCCATCCTGGGACTATCATTCTCTATGCTACTCGAGCCCGTCCCCCTGGGGATTGCACTTGGACTATTCATCGGAAAACAAACGGGCGTTTTCGCAGGCAGCTGGATCGCAGTAAAGTGCGGCCTCGCTGAACTACCTAGCCAAGTTAACTGGAGGCAAATCTACGGATTGTCAGCGCTATGCGGAATCGGCTTCACAATGAGCCTTTTCGTCGGGTCGCTCGCTTTCGAAGGAAGTGGTGGCCCCGACTATAAAGTCGATGATCGAATCGGCATTCTCGCCGGATCGTTTCTTTCAGCTCTATTAGGCGTCATCATTTTATTGATACCTAATAAAAAGTCAGCCGGTACGGCCTAACGTTAATCGGCATCCCTTTTTTGCTGGCTCACCGGTCTCAATGGACTTCAGTTCGTAAGATTTCAAACTGCGAAATATCGCCAGGAACTTCGAATTGATTCACAACCTAACTCTAAATTGGACGCAGTTTGAAAGGCAATTGAAGACTGTGCCAAATCGAGATTGAATGGCGTAACTGATAGAGTATATAAAGGCTACAACCATGCCTGCATGGTTAGTTACTTCGTCGCACGAAGCTTCACAGCACGCGCCTGACCGACTTTATTCAAAGTATTGCCCGGCCTGAAATGGCTATCGACCAATACCACTTTAGGGTTTTCCGGAATGCCTGAGTTATTCAAATTGATATCCGAAAAAGTAAGCTTCAGCGCTTCGCTTCCTACCAGCTCGTGACGGTGATCCACGCCTGAAGCCTTCTTGTGGTCCTCCAAAATCTCCAAACTTGCGAATCCCAAATCCTCCGGAATATTGTAGCCAAGGCCTTCCAGAACTCGATAGATCTTACCGGAACTAATCACTACATCCGGCTTGTATTTCTTCATCCACCTCTCAATGCCTTCCGTTTCGATTTCCCTACGTCGGAGAATCGGAATTCGCAGCGACTCGTCAATTTGCGCCGAGTAATAGAGAAACGAAGACGAGTAGAGCTTATGGCCCACTCCTCCTGACCCATAGGTCATAATGAACCCGACACGCTTATAGCCCAAACGACAAATTTGCTCGATCAGCTCGTCCATCATTTGAAGGTAATCAGGACATGATCGATTCAGCATCGGGTCGATGATGCTGTATCCAGGAGTCGATACGCAAAACCCAGAGATATCCAAATCAAGCTTCCCTACCCCCGTTTGAAAAGGCATCACCACGATTCCCTTTATGCCACGAGCAATAAGAATATTTCTCAAGCGCTTGGGACTGACCCCTAGGTCGAGGAGAAACATAATATCGACTCCATAGCCGTTTCCCTTCGCCTCCGCCTCAACGCCTGTCAAAAAAGCCTGGATTCTTGGATACAGTTTCAAATCCGATTTCCGAACATCCAAAACCAAAACCGCTATCGTCGACATTTGCTCGAGCTTTCGATACGAGCGCAAATGCTCCATCAACTCCGTCACCCGACCATCTTTGACGTACCCTATCCGATCCGCTACTCGGTGGATCTCATCTCGCTTCTCCTTCGAAACCTTTGGACTGTTTCGAAGAGCCAACGAAACCGCTGAGACTGATACGCCTACCTCTTTCGCGAGGTCGCGCATACTAATCCGACTTCTTTGTTCACTCGATCCCATATTGGCTATTGGACTACCTTTCCATTGAGCCACGTAATGCGATCCAGGCGTAGGGTCGGCTCTTGCGCCGCGCCGCGATAGAAGATCTCCATACGCGGCATGTTGCAAGCGACAGCCCTAATTCGATATCGCACACCCGCTGCCATAAATAAAAAATTCTTTTAGAGGTTTGCCCATCAATCCTAACGTAATAGATTCGCATTTCTAAGCTGTTAACCTAAACTTAGTCAACCATTGACCAATAAGTCCATGAATATGGGGAAGAGCAATGGTTAAACCGAAATCCAATCGAAATGCGTTCCTTCTCTACCAATTTGCTTGTTTACGGATCCGTCGCATTGCTGAACGGACTCGCCGCAGAGCAAACAATTGATTTCCAACGAGAAATCAGCCCACTCCTGTCGGATAATTGCTACAGCTGCCATGGTCCCGACTCTGAAAAGCGAGAAGCAGATTTAAGGCTAGATATCCAATCCGCAGCCCATGAATCCGCAATCGTCCCCGGCGATCCCGGGAAGAGCGAGTTCATCCAACGAATCACGCATACCGACCCGGAGGAACAAATGCCTCCTCCCGAATCGGAGAAAATTCTAAAACCAGAAGAAATCGAATTGCTGCAGCGCTGGATAAGCGAAGGCGCAAATTACGAAAAGCACTGGTCCTTCGAGAAGCCCCAACGCCACGAACTTCCAAGTTCACTCAATTCGAACTGGGGAAACAACCCAATCGACGCGTTTGTCCTGGCCACGCTCGAAAAGTCAGAGCTTCAACCTTCCGAACAAGCAGACAAACCAACGCTCATTCGACGCATCACTCTCGACCTCACTGGAGTCCCGCCGACTCGACAAGAAGTCGCCGATTTCCTAGCCGACAATTCCCCCGACGCATTCGAACGCGTCGCAGACCGACTGCTCAATTCAGAACGCTACGGCGAACGCATGGCGATTATCTGGCTCGATGCAGCCCGCTATGCCGACACAATGGGCTACCAAGCAGACTGGGAGCGGACTCAGTGGCCCTGGCGAACCTGGGTCATCGACGCCTACAATCGAAACCTGCCTTTCGATCAATTTACGATCGAGCAAATTGCGGGAGATCTCCTACCCAATCCATCTACCGATCAGCTCATCGCGACAGGCTTTAATCGAAACCATAGAATCAACGACGAAGGCGGAATCATCCCCGAAGAGTACTTGGTGGAATATCTCGTTGATCGCGTAGAAACGACATCCGGAACCTGGCTGGGAATGACCTTCGGCTGCGCCCGCTGCCATGACCACAAATACGATCCTCTTTCTCAAAAGAGCTTCTACGAATTCCTGAGTTTCTTTAACGCGGTCCCCGAAAACGGAAAAGACGGACGCAAGGGCTACGCAACCCCATACCTTCGCGTAGCCGTTCGCGGCAAGCAGGACCAATACGAAGATCTGCAAGATAAATTCGAGGTCCTCTCCAAACGATTCGACGACACCATCCCGAAACTTGAAAGCGAATCAGAAATATGGATACAGAAAACTGAAGCTAAACTAGCGAGCGGCTCCATTCAATGGTCAATCGAAAAGCCATCAACAATCTCAGCAGGCGATGCGATTGAATTCAAAGTTCTCCAAGATCAATCAGCTCTCTCCGTTTTGCGCGGCTTTGGAGTGGGGAAGCCCACCTATCGAGTCGATATATCTCCCAGCCCAGGAATCATTAAAGCGATTCGACTAGAAGCCCTGCTACACGAAACCTTACCCGGTGGACTAACGTTAGGCGACGGGAATTTCGTCCTGACGGACTTCACCGTCAATTTGCGACGAAAGGGAGAAAAGAAACCGACAAAACTAAAACTCGCTCTAGCAAAGGCTGACTACGAACAAACCGATTTCCCGGCATCCCACGCAATTGATGCCGATACTCAGTCCGGCTGGGCCGTTGACAGAGACGCGAAGAAAACAAACCACGTAGCAGTTTTCTCCCTAAACGAAACGATTGAAATCAAAGCTGGCGATACGTTACAAATCAACCTCGTCCACAAATCTCCGGAGCCGAACCAAGCCATCGGTCGCTTTCGACTTTCGACAAGCGATTCCGACCAGGCAGATCTATCCATTGGCGATGGACTTCCTTCCGATGTGGCAAGCGCTATTCGCAAAGACCCTACCGAGCGATCGCCAACAGATCACGACCTCATCAGCACGTATCACGCATACATCGCGCCCGAAACCGCTTCCCTCCGCAAGGATTTGGAGCGAGCGCAATACGCTCTAGATGAATTCGAAACTGAATTCACAACCAACGTCATGGTGATGCAGGAGATGGACGAGCCTCGTCCTACTCATATTCTAGAACGAGGATTGTACGACAAACCTGGAGAGCTGGTAACCTCCAACGTTCCAGCCGAAATGCTTGGACCTTTGCCTACCAACGCTCCAGCAAACCGCCTAGGACTTGCCCAATGGCTGGTATCGGGTGAGCATCCGCTAACCGCACGAGTAGTAATGAATCGCTATTGGGCGATGCTCTTCGGTAGTGGTTTGGTGGATACAGTCGAAGATTTCGGTCTCCAAGGTTCTTACCCATCTCATCCCAAACTGCTCGATTGGCTGGCCACCGAGTACCCCTTATCAGGCTGGAACACCAAGGCGATGATCAAGCTCATGGCAACCAGCGCCACCTACCAACAATCCTCCTACGCATCGCCATCTATCGTCGAACGAGATCCCAAGAATCGATTGCTTTCACGGATGAGTCGATTTCGCCTTCCAGCCGAAACGATTCGCGATCAAGCTCTATTCGTTTCCGACTTGCTCGTCGAAAAAATCGGCGGACCTTCCGTTAAACCATACCAACCCGACGGGCTTTGGTCTGAATTGTCGTTCGCAAGCAAATCGAGATCGACAGACTTTTATATCCAAGACACGGGAGACAGCCTTTACCGCAGAAGCCTGTACACCTTTTGGAAACGATCCGTCCCACCCCCAACGATGGCGACCTTTGATGCCCCCAGTCGAGACATGTGCATCCTAAGTCGTCAAAAAACGAATACGCCACTCCAAGCTCTCGCCTTAATGAACGACCCCACTTTCGTCGAGGCTGCCCGGGTTCTTGCCGAGAATTTAATGATCGAATCAAACGATTCCAAAACACAGCTCAGAAACGCCTTTCAAACAATTCTAGCCAGAACCCCGAATACCTTCGAGTTGCAAACGCTGCACCAAGGATTCGAGAAACGACTAGCCTATTTCAAGGATGAGAAACACCACGCAAAATCGATGATAAGCGTCGGTTCCACCGCGGCAAATACAACGCTTGACCCAAGCTATCTCGCAGCGCTCTCCACATCCATGATGAACTTATTCAACCTTGACGAATCCATCAATCATGAGTGATCCAACAAATCCACTTTCTAAATACATGCTCGCCCAAACTCGTCGGCACTTTTTCTCGACCGTCGGCCGAGGAATTGGAGCCGCAGCGCTGGGGTCGCTTCTTACCGAGAAAGGTCTGTCCGCTCAATCTAAGACCAATGCGATAAAAAGCGAAATCGAATCCAAACTCCCGCACTTCGCCCCAAAAGCAAAACGCGTAATCTATCTCTTCCAATCCGGCGGGCCATCCCAAATCGACTTGTTCGACCACAAGCCATTGATGGATAAAGTTCGAGGCAAGGACCTGCCCGACTCCATTCGAAATGGACAGCGCCTTACCGGGATGAGCAGCGGACAAGAATCCTTTCCAATCGCCAATTCATTTTACAAATTCAAACAGCACGGACAGAGCGGCGCCACTATCAGCGAACTGATGCCGCATACCGCTTCGATCGCCGACGAACTCTGCTTCATCAAGTCGATGCACACCGAGCAGATAAATCACGACCCGGCGATCACGTTTTTCCAAACCGGTTTTCAACTCGCCGGTCGCCCCAGCATTGGCTCTTGGATGAGCTACGGACTCGGCAGCTCGAACCGCGACCTGCCTTCGTTTATCGCTCTAACCTCTCGCGGTACAGGCCGTCCATCGTGCCAGCCGCTTTACGATCGCTTATGGGGCGCTGGATTCATGCCAACCTCCTACGCAGGCGTTAAACTCCGTTCCGCAGCCGACCCAGTCCTTTTTCTCAAAGACCCGCCAGGCATGCCGCGTGAGATGCGCCGCCAGATGCTCGACGAATTAGCCGAGCTCAACGAACAACGTTTAGAAGCGACCGGAGATGCCGAAATCCAAAGTCGAATTTCCCAGTACGAACTCGCTTACCGAATGCAGGCAAGCGTTCCGGAACTGACCGATATATCCGACGAACCAGAACACATT
>JBNMOQ010000147.1:0-12563 GCA_051275055.1 Candidatus Pelagisphaera sp. | reverse complement strand
CATCTTAGCCTGGGGCACCGCCCTAGGTATGGGTTGTGTGAGAAAATCGCAGGCTGTAGGCCTGCTTCAGCCGATCGTCTATCACCAGGAGAGTCGTTGAGGCACGCTTACAGCGTACAGAAATGTTATCATAGGTATCCTACGGCGCTGCCGCAGGCTAAGATGAGGCCGCGCCTTTGGCACTTTCTTTCGGTTGACGCGTATGCTCAGCGAGACGAGCTACAAGACCGAACAATTCAGTGCAAGAGCGGGACCGCTCCTACAATTAGGCAGCGGAGCAAACGTCGACTCATTTAACAGCCTCTAAGCATCGAAACCGGACAAAACCGTTTTTCCAATTGCAGTTCCTGATTCTTGAAGTTCGTGCGCTTTGATTAAATTCTCAGCATTGATACAGCCCAGATGTCTTTGTTTCGTGGTTACTACGAGACCTTGATCAACCAAACCGGCAACCTTTGCCAAAATGCGATGCTGTTCGATCATATCAGGCGTTTGAAACAAGTGCCGCGTAAACATGAGCTCCCAGTGGATGCCTATACTCTTCCTTTTAAAAGGCATGATATCCAGCGTTTTAGGATCGTCAATGACCGCCATATGCCCCTGCGGGGCCAATACTTTTTCGATTTCCAGCAAGTGCTTATCCGTATGAGTGAGACTCGCAACATACTCTACGCTCTCGATCTCCGTCTCTCGCAATTCCTCGCTAAGAGGATTTCTATGATTGATCACACCATCTGCCCCCATTTCCTTGACCCACTCAATTGTTTCGGGACGCGAGGCAGTCGCGACGACTTTGAGTTGAGTCAGCTTTTTTGCGAGCTGTATCATAATTGACCCTACACCGCCCGCACCTCCAACAACAAGGAGTGTACCGGTGGTATCCGAATCAATTCTAAACCGATCAAAAAGGATCTCCCAAGCAGTTAACGACGTAAGCGGAAGCGCTGCGGCATCTGCAAAACTAAGAGTCTCAGGCATGCGCGATACAACTCGCTCGTCTACTACATGGTATTCCGCATTCGCGCCGGGACGCTCAAGAGCGCCCGCGTACCATACCTTATCGCCCTTCTTGAAAAGCTGAACGTCGTCACCGACTTCTTCTACGATACCCGTCGCGTCCCAACCGAGGATTATATGCCCGCCTTCAGGAGGGTCCATTCTTTGCCGAGCTTTCGCATCCACAGGATTTACTGAGATCGCTTCGACTTTAACCAGAATGTCTTTTCCGGATGCGTGAGGCTTCTCTACCGTAATATCCTCCAGGACCTTTGGATCCGATATGGGAAGCGATTTTTTATAGGCGACTGCTTTCATAGAGGTGCTTTGAACTAAATTCGTTTTCTAAGAGACTGTTAAATAAGTTAGTGTAGGAGCGGAACAACCTTCGACTTATTTAACAATCTCTTAGATGGAATTTTTTATTTTTATTTTTATTTATCCAATCCGACCCTTCAAGGATGAGCTCGATAGCATCGCCGGTTCAAGTGTTAACGAGAGTCGAGTCAGCCTCGTCACTCTCTATCCGAATAGGAGTATTCATAGGCGACACTACCATCGACACGATGATGCCGTAAGGTCAGTTGGCTGTTATCGATTTCACCACTTAGAAATCCTCCGATAATTGCGAGGTACTGATGCTCGTCCGTTCTCAGATCCAAGCTGAAACCTCCGGCGTGCGCTTTTGAGGTCGCGCCAGAGGAGAATTCATGAACGCCGGTTTTGTCATCGATACTGTGATACTGCCAGTGCCGGTCGCCGCAGATTACAATTACGTTATTTTCAGCGCAGAACTTTCGGATTTCGTCCCCTTCGTAAGACCAATTTTTATTTGAGTGGTTATCGCGCTTGTTCGCTCTGTCGGGCCCGACAACTGGTGTGGGTGAGAATAGGATTTTGAAAGGCGCATCCGAGGCGAGTACCGTTTCCTTGAACCACGCCTTTTGCTCCGCTCCCCAAATGCTTTTCTCCTCACTATCAGGCATCTTGTTGGGACTGCGGAAGTCGCGACCCTCCATTATCCAGAACTGTAGATCCTTGCTCCAACGCCGACTGCGATAGGTTCGCTCGCCCATAGGCGCTTGCTCGCGGAAGATAGAGAGACCCTTATCCCACGTAAGATCCCCTACTCGCATACCAGGAGCGCTGTCGTTGGTGACCGTGTCATGATCGTCCTTAATAAAAAAGCTCGGTATGCGTCTGTGAAAATCCACTACGTCCGAGCAGCCATACCAACGGTTCCAGTGAAAACGGGCCAACTCAGGGGTGCGCGCATCGACGTCCCCTCCTGCGCTTCGTTTGTCGTAGTAGACGATGTCGCCGAGATGAACGAAGAATGCAGGATCAAGATCCCGCATGTGGTCATAAATTTGCAGCCCGGCCGTACCCTTGTCCCGAGTTATCCAGCTTTGACAGGTCGAAACCGCGAAGCGAAAGGGCTCGCTCTTGCCAGAGCCTAACGCGGTTTGAAACGAACCGGAAAGGGCTTGGCCCGGATCACCGTCTACGGATTGGCTTTCTACTACCAATTCGTAGCGTTGATTCGGCTTCAGATCCTCGAGAATGACCTGTCGCGTAAAGTCGCGATTTGGGTCCACTGCGAGCCAACCAGTCTGCTCCTTGGCCGCCGTGCGATTCTCTGGCCACCAACTAATCCTAACGCTGCCCTCTATTCCCGACAAACTTCCCTCCATGTCGGGAATCGTTGCTCCTTCCGGGAATTGTTTTTCTCCAAGTTCGCCGACCTCAAAATCGCGATCCTCTACGCCGAGCCATTTCAAGCCGTCCCACTTGGGCTGGACATGCTCTGTCAACCTTAGCCAAACAATCGTCGAATCAGTGGTTGTTTCACCGATCTTGATTCCGTTGCCAAAGTAAGGTTGCGCATGGGCAACGGCGATCGACGCTAGTAGTGAGAGGGCAAGAAGGACGGGGTGGACTTTCATAACTCTAAGGTTCTAATTTCCAGAGCCCGCGAAGCAAGATTCGTTTACCGGTTCCGCTCACTCCTTTTGAAGCACCGGCCTCATACGGTGACGCAAACAGCTAGTTAAAGCACCGGCCCTAACCGAGGAACCGCGCACTCGGCAGCGAAGCGCTGCGTTCCGCGAAACGCACCCACCCGTATTCAGAATTTCACACTCCTCCTCAGCGTCCACGCCCACATTTTCCAACTGGAGACCATGGTATGCGAAGGCAACAGACTACTCAGTCATCTTTTTCAGTACCGTTTGCGCATAAGCAATCGTAACAATTGTCATTGCGATATTGATCGCCACCATGCTGTACCAAAAACCGTTCAAGCTGCTTTCCAGCACCGTTACCGCGATGTAAAAAACACCGAGCGGCAACACGATCTTGCGAACAACTGCCTCAAAGAAACCATACATCGGCCTTTTGATCGCTTGAAGAAATCCGGTGTGGATAAATCCCATCACGTAAGCCCACTGGATAAATGCCATGATCCGCACGTAATTAGCTCCAGCCTCTATAACCTCAACATCACTAGTGAAGACGCGCACCAACGGAGTTGCGAACACGAAGATTAGCACTGAAGCGACCAGAATAAGCATCAGACCGTATTTCACGCACAGCTTCATACACTCTGTGACTCGATCCATTCTGCCCGCGCCATTGTTCTGCCCTACGATGGAAACGATCGCGGCCCCTAGTCCAATTGCGGGGAGAAGCGCAATTTGCTCGATCCGAGTCCCAACCCCAAAAGCCGCCACTGACACCTCTCCATAGAATTTCAGGTAATAGGTCGTTACAAAAAAGCCGAGGGCGATCGACATCATATTGAAGCTCGTGGGAACCCCCTGCTTCAGGATTTCTCCATAGATTTCAAGCTTTGGCAGTTTCCTGAAAACGGCTTCGATATCGACATAACCCCGCCTCACCACTACGGAAAACAAAAACAGTCCCCCAATCGCCTGAATCAAAACCGTGGCCCAGGCAATGCCCGCCACACCCATCGCAGGGAGTCCAAACCCACCATATAAAAACCAGGGATCGAGAATCAGGTTGAGCAAAAATCCAGCGACCAGCACCTTCCCGAAAGTTTTGCTGTCTCCGTGGGCGAGCAGAATCGCATTGCTCATACTACTCAGAAGAAAAAACACCGCCCCAATGAACAACGGCGAAATGTAGCTCATTGCTACCTCGAAGTAATCCCCCTCAGCCCCCAGGATCCGGAACAAAGGAGGCGCAGCATTGAGGCCGATCACGGTCAGAGCCAGCGCGCAAATCAACCCTAGCGAAAAAACCTGACTCGAAAGCAGCCGTTCCTTTTCCTCATCCTTCGCCCCGATGGCATTCGCAATCAATGCTGATGATCCCCGTGCAATCCCTTGAGCAGTAGCGATGATGATAAAAAAGACCGGGAACGAAAGCGCCAACGCAGCCAATGCCGAAGTCGAAACCCGACCCGCATAAAACGAGTCGACCACGTTGTACATGGTATTGAAAAAGAACCCGATACTCATCGGCAACGCGATATTGCGGATATGGTTAGGGATCGATCCTTCGGTGAGCGGTTCGGATTTCAAAGCAGTGGATTGATTTAGTTTGTAGACAACCTTGCTCACGCAGAAACGCGAACGATGATAACCTTCTTTATGATGATTGTTTTCTCAACGCGGTAAGCGTTTTAAATCAATACCTACACGAATCGCAAGCAAGGGAATCGTCCATTTAAAACGCGAGCCGAGACGTCTCGCACCACCTTTCCCCAACCTAAGAAGGTGGATCGAGGCCTCCGGACTCGATTTGAAATCCCCGGAGCACCAGACTCCATTGCCTATTCTTCGATCTTATCGATTCGGATATCGGCGTACAAAACACTACCTTCCGCGGGGAGTGCGATTATTTCTGTCACCTCATATCCATTTCTCCACAAATTGTAGGGCGGGTCGCTGACCCGCCAGCGGACGATAAAGCGTCACCTCCTCCTTCGTATAAAGCTTCGGTGGGACGCGGTCAGCGAGACGACCCACAATAAGAACGAAGTGCCGCGGAAAGGCTGAAGCAAAAATAAACCAAGGTGACCGCTTCAATAGCACCTCCTCCCACGGTGAGCAAAGTGATTGCCCACGTATCACGACGAAGCTCTTGGGAAGACGGATGATCAGCGTAGGCCTGCAATCTCCCGAGAAACGCGCCTACACGACAGAGTTCGTTTTAAAGAAGTGAACATAAGACAGCCCCATAAACCCGCAAAAGCGATTAAACGGTTACATGAATTCAAATCCACCTCCACGAATAGAAATCAGGCGACTGAAAGCAGCAGTACGAATACCGCAGTTTTTCCCCACTCAAACCAACCATCTTTGGTAGTGGGATGACCTCCAGGTTGACACCTTGCAATCTGAAGCCAACAGGCGCCTAGACGAACTGAATGGACTTTCCCTAATCGTTCCAGACATCGATCGATTCATCGTCATGCACGTGGTCAAGGAAGCTCAAACTTCTAGTCGAATCGAGGGCACAGAAACGGGTATGGACGAAGCTCTCCAGGACGACCTTGAGGCAATTGCTCCGGAAAATCGAGACGACTGGCAAAAAGTCCGAAACTACATCACTGCCATGAATCAAGCTTTAGAACAGCTTCATGAACTACAATTATCCAATAAACTCCTTCGAGCCAAGCACCGCCCCGTCCGAGAAGTAACGCACGCTGCAGCGCAGCGCTTCGTTCCGCGAAACGCGCCCGCCCGTATTCAGAATTTCACGAGTCTTCTCGAGATCGACCCCATCTTCCCATTTAAATTTACAACCCTAGTAAAAATAATGCTTCATTAACATTATGTTTCTAAAAGATTTATTTTATAATTAGCCCGTCCCTGTCTATATTCCCAGCCCTTCCTATTCCCCGTCCAGGAGTGTCCGCGCTAGCGGATTCAAGGATTGACAATGTTTGTATGCATGATTCGTTTAGAGAATGCATGTGTCTCTCACTCCAGAACTGGACCGGGCCGTCAGGGAAAAAGTGGCTTCAGGACTCTATAACAATGCCAGCGAAGTCATCCGGGAGGCGCTTCGCTTGACACTGAAACAGGAGGCCGAGAACGAGTGGCTGAAACGGGAGGCAGCCATCGGCTTCGCCCAATTAGAGGCGGGAGAATCCCAGCGAGTCAGCAGCAAAGAGGAGTTCGAGGCCTTGGCGCGCGGCAAGGGATGACCTTGGACTTCACGAAGGCGGCCGTTTCGGATCTTCAATCGATCCGCAGTTACACCCTGGAAAGGTGGGGTGCGGAACAGGAACAGAGCTACCTCGATGCGCTTTGGCAGAAGTTCGAAGAAATCCTTACCGAACCGCAACGTTGGCGCCGGCGCGATGATCTATTTCCCGATTGCCAAATCGCAGCGCACGGCAAGCATGTCATCCTCTTCCGGATAGAGAACTCTGTCCTCCAGATTGTGAGGATTCTCCATGGTGCTATGGACTTTCCTCGGCACCTGCAAGAGGACCACGAAGCGGAGTGAATCGGACCTGGAACAGGTGCCTGTTTTCCATAGACAAACCGACCGAAATAATCGAGCAATCCAGAGACGCTAGAGTCAGCCTACCCAAACACGTCTCGCCTCAGATCGCGGATGCACATGAGCCCTTCCCAATCCGAACCTCGCATCTCGCGCGGACCGTCTCGACGCCTCGCTCCGAAGCGATCCCTATGGCTCTCGAAGTACCCCTGGACGAACTCCTTCGATCCAAGCACCGCCCCATCCGAGAAGTAACGAACGCGGCACCGCAGCGCCTCGTTCCGCGAAACGCGCCCGCCTGTATTCAGAATCTCACGAGTTTTCTCGGCATCAACGCCCGCATTTCCTTTCGTCGCATCTCGGACATAGCCTCCTGACGGGCGAAGCTTCAGCGAAGACTGTTTGCCAAAAACAATCACGCGATACCGTTCGACCGATCGCCCCCAGGAACTGCGAGACCCCATCAAGCGAGCAATTCCTCGCCTCGCGATCTTCGATCCGCCCATAGCCTCCCCGTAGCCGCAATACCGATACTCCACCGGATCCGAGACGATGCCCGCACGCACCGGATTCAGATCAATGTATGCGGCGATCGTCATGAGAGCGAATGGATCGTCCTGCACCAGCACGCTCTTGAAGCGCTCTCCCCAGAGCGTACCCGATCTGCGGTGCGACCGGTTGTACCAAATAGAGAAACGCTGCTTCAACTCCTTCATAAACAACGAGACATCTCCCATGCGACTCTGGAGATTCGCCCGAAAGTTTCGTCTAGTATCGCCGCCAAGTTCCAGTCGAGACCGGAAGAAATCCACCTTATCGCCAGAATAGATACAGCCCACGCGCCTGAGAATTTCTTTATCCGATAGCTCCTCTACTTCACTCCGATGAGGAGTCCGCACCAGAACATGAAAGTGATTGCTCATAATGCAGTAGGTCAGCACCTCAACCCCGCAGAACGCCGAAACATTCCAAATCTGTTTGCGAAGCACCTCCTTCTCCCGCTCTCCCTCCAGGAAGAAGTCCCCTCCAACGATCTTCGTCATGCAGTGATAAACCGAGCTCTCCCCCTCTATCTTGATCCTCGTCTGCCTCATACCTCGCTCTGAAACCATAGAATGGGCAACAATAACGTCAATCTAATAATTAGCCTGTCCCTATTTATACATGTCCCTATTTATACACCCTTGTCCCTATTTATACTTCCCGAATCATGGCCAAGCTCGCCCATACCAGCGAAAGCGTCATCAACATCGGATTGATAGTGCTCAACTTGGACAAGGCGCTGCGCGAGCTCCTTTCTTGGCTCTATTTGCAGCTTCCGCCAAAACTGGAGCCAAGCGCTCGATGCTCTGATGGCGCGCATCGAGAGAAACTTGAAGTATGGATACTGAAATTAATCCGGGGCATCCGTCTCAATCCGGCGAAAAATCACTTTTTTGGGCGCCTGAATCGTAATCAGACTTTTTCAGGAAGCCCTATTATAGTAACAACAAATCTTAACGAAAATAACGACTCAACTGCGGATTTTTGATTTATTGCACCTCCAAGATTTGCTTGTCCGCAAGGAGTCGCGCTCTCAGCTTTGTCCTGTCGATCATTTGCACCGAAGTTGATTGGTCTATCGCTTGACTCGCCGCTACTGCGGCTGAATGACCGAGCACCATAAAAACCGGTTCCATCCGAATGGAACCAAATGCGATATGCGTCGCGCTCAAGCAAACAGGCGCCAATAGATTATCGCACTCCGTTCCCTTGGGAATAATTGCACGGTAACCGATTGGATAAGGTCCATCGACTTTCGCTTCCACGTTCCCCTCATTTTGCGCAAACCCGTTGGCATCAACGTAGCGTTGGACGTTGTGTGAATCCATTCCATAGGCCGCCAATCCGACGGAATCCTCCACTACTTCCAATCCCTCGCAATGCTGCTGTCGCATTACTAATTCACCCACCATACGCCTTGCCTCTCGAATATATAGCTGCTGCTGCCAACCATCAACTCGATCATATTCGTCCCTGGTAGTGCCCCACTTCGAAACCTCATCGCGAATTTCCTTGGGTATTCGCGGATGGTAGGCCAAGGACCACATCAGGCCTTGTTGATAGTGCCGATGCGCCTCGACGATCGCTTCCCTCTCGGCGTAACTGGCCTCCGGATACTTGTAATTTTGTCCAATGAAATCAGTTGAGAATCCATGTTTGTTATTCGTGTCTGTCTTGCGATTAGGCATCTTGGAATTAATCCAAGGAACACGGTTTTCACCCGCTTCGTAGTTTCTAAACAGCAATTCGTAATTCCGTTCGTCATAACCCTCGGGTTTTTCAAACGGAATTCGATTATCCGGATGATCCGTCAAAGTCATGCGAAAACAATAGGCCTGCACCCCATCGCTTACACTACCTTGGAGACCTGGCTTACCTCCTAGCGCTATGAATGGAAGCAGACCACTGGATGGATCTCCCTTTACTATATAAGGATCTACACCAGGCATGAAATTGTGATTCGCTGCATTCCTGGATGATACCCCATCAAACTTGGGGTAAAAATAATTAGGTTGCACGCCATTGAGGGTTTCGCCGAATTCTTCATTAGACTCCCGGCCGACAGTGTAACCAACACCAGCAACAGCCATCAAATCGCCCTCATAGCTAGCATCAATAAACATTTTGCCTCGGTACGCTTGCCCGCTTTCCATTTGGATTTCGACAATGCTCAATCCGCTACGTTTTACTCCATTCTCTCGATCAAGGCGCTGATCATACACCAAGTCCACTTTCTCCTTAGCCAACATTTCATGTAACACGTTCAAGGCCGCCGAAGGTTCGAAAGTCCACATTGTGCTCTCTCCTTCCTGGGTCCGAGTTTGGCCACCATCTTGGTAATCAGCTTTCGTCTGCCATTTCCAATTGGATGGATCCTCATAATATCTTCGAATGTTCTGATAAAATTCCCGACTAACTCCCCCAATAGCATGCTTGTTACCGATATCCGTCTGCCCCAAGCCACCGGTAGTCAGCCCACCAATTCGCTTAGTAGGCTCAATCAACACAACGGTCTTGCCCATCCTGGAGGATTGAATGGCAGCCACCACGCCGCTGGAGGATCCACCATATATTACAATATCATAGCTCCCAACGCGATCTCCAGCCTCCGCTAAAATCACGGGGAACGTGCCCCATAGAAATATATTTATAAATACTATATATACAACTTTCATACTTTTGCTGATTAAATTCAGTTCCTCCTGACGATTACCACCGCCTTTGAATTGTTACTCTCTCACTCGATCAACGACTTCAAGAACCTGTTTGTCGGCAAGGAGCATTGACCTCAGCGCCTCTTGATCGAGATCCTGAACCGCTACTCCTGCATCGATAGACTGGACTGCTGCAGTCGCAGCAGATTGGCCCAATATCATAAACACAGGCTCCATGCGAATCGAACCGAAAGCGATATGAGAGCTGGACACGCACACAGGCACTAGCAAATTCTCGCATTCCGCCTTCTTTGGAGTAATCGATCCATACGAAATCCGGTAAGGGGCTTTAGGCTTAACCCCAATGTCACCCTCGTTTTGGACAAAACCGGCAGGAGTTACATAGCGTTGAACATTGTGGGAATCCAACGAGTATGAACCCATACCAATTGAGTATGGAACGTCGCGTTTACCAAGGGTATCTCCTTCCGTCATTACATACTCGCCAATCATACGGCGCGCCTCTCGGACATATATCTGATGCGGCCAATTGTCATTGTCGACAAATTCATCCTTCGCCAACCCCCATCGATTCATCTCCTTTTGGATCTTTCCGGGAACCCGAGGATCCGTCGCGATGAAATACATGAGTCCTTTCTGGTAATCTTCATGCTCTTCAATGATCTCAGCTCGCCGTTCGTAAGAACCGTCAGGATAGTCATAGTTCATACCTATATTGTCAGTACTGAACGGACCATGATTATTAGTATCGGTTTTGCTGTTAGGAATCGGATCGAACTTATTGAAATAGTCATCGCGTCCCGTATCGAACATTCGAACAAGCAGTTCATACTGACTCGGATCGTATCCCTCCGGTTTCGTAAACGGCACCCGATTGTCTGGATTACTGGAAAGACACATACGGAAACAATAGGCCTGTAACTTGTCATCACCCGCTCCTTTGTCTCCTGGATTCTCAGCTGAAATACGAGGTAACAATCCACTTTGGGGATCACCTGGGATCACATATGGGCTTATTTCCGAATGAAACCAATGCTGATGGTGGAGCGTTCCCACTTGAACCCCGTTCCACTCTTCTCCGTAAACACTGTTCGCCTCCCGCCCCACGTGATAGGACACACCCGCAGCTGCCATCAGATCCCCCTCATAAGTCGCATCGATAAACACCTTCGCGGAGTATACGTTTTCACTCAACGTCGTAATCTTCGAAATCCGTGGGCCGTCCAGTTCTAACCCGGATTCCCTATTCAACCATTCGTCTCGGAAGACTGGAATGTCATGCTCCGCGATCAGATCTTCGAAAATCCCCTCAGCAACGTGCGGTTCAAAGATCCACATAGTCCTTTCATCCCCGTCTATAGCCGGAGTCCCCTGCCCCACGTTACCGTATTCATCCTGATCCTGCCATTTCCAAACATCCGGTTTCTGATAATGCTGATAGATTCGCTGATAAAACTCGCGCGACAGACCCCCAATCACTTCCTTTTCCCCGGTATCGCTCCAGCCTAGACCTCCCGAACTCAATCCACCCAGATGCGTATCTGGACAAACAATCGCGACCGACTTGCCCATGCGTGCCGCCTGGACTGCAGCGCTCACTCCCGCAGACGTTCCACCGTACACGACAATGTCGTATTCGTGCGTTGGATCTTGAGTCGAACCGCTCTTAGAGCAGGCTGAGCAAAGAAGAAGAATCCCGATTAGAGTGGGAATAAAAAAGAAATTCGAAAGAAGGCTTTTCATCTGTTATTTAATCACGTTTTCCAAAGTAGTCAGGCTAGAGAGAATTAGTAAAGGCGACTTAGCCAATAGCTAAGCCGCCAATCAGTGTTCCTCACCGACTAACACTACCAGTTCACAGTATAGGTAAGTTTATAAATGCGTGGCTCACTCAAGAAATTATCCTCCATCGTGAACTCATCGTCCATCAGATTATCAATATTCAGATTGAATTGATGCTCTACGTCTCCCGACTGGAAACTATACCTGAGCAGCGCCCGAGCCATCGTATAGTCATCGCTGATACGCCAACGATCGTTGATTTGCGGACGGATTCTTGTACCACTGTTATAGGACGCCCCCAGCCCAAAGGAAAAGCCAGACATAGAACCTTCGCTGAAATCGTAGATTCCCCAAAAGCTGAACATATTTTCGGGACTACGTATCAAGCCAAAGCCTTCTTCTTCCGGCGCATTCGTATTGGATACAACCTTCCCATCGGTAAATTGGGCTGATCCCGTAAGCAGAAAATTCTTATTGGCGCGCCAGTCGAAAGCGACCTCGACGCCTTTCGCGTTTTCCTCACCCGAAGCAAGCTGGAAGGAAGCAATCACGTTTTCGCTATCTACGCCGGCAACGCGGCTTTCTCGTACGAAAAAGGAGCGAGCTATATTCTGGCGCGTTTGATCGAAATACGTAAGATTCAGACCGAGCTTGCTATCAGCGAAATCCAAGCGCGTCCCTACCTCAAGACCTTCTCCCGTTTGAGGTTCGAGTGGATTCACAGTCCGGGAGCGAGCAAACGACTCCAACTCCGCAATCGTGGTAAAACCATCGAAATCCGAAGGATTCTGAGCATTTCCTCCTTGAATAAGAAAACTAGTTGACTGATTCGCGAACACGGTAGCTCGATTTACGAACGAATCGCTATCACCATCGAAGATGATGTAGGAAGCCCCTAACGAATGCGTAATATCATCTCCGCCCACAAAAGACTGGGAATTCGTCCGATAATCGGATCCCCTGCTTTCTCCATCGCCCTTGGCTAGTCCCCACATGAAGGTCGCTCTATTTTCCGTGCCCGTAATGAATTGGGTAAATCGCAAATTCGTCCAATCGGTTTCGCCTAGAGAATCCCCCCTCAATTCG
>JBNMOQ010000146.1:0-12576 GCA_051275055.1 Candidatus Pelagisphaera sp. | reverse complement strand
GCCGCTTGAGGAACTGGACGCGCTCCGCAGAGCATATGCGTAAAAGTCAGTTCAGCAGTAGCGATCGTATTGCCGCCCGGAGTGTTCATCACAACAACCCCATGATCGGTCGCCGCAGGAATATCGATGTTATCCACACCAACCCCCGCACGGCCAACTGCCTTCAATTTCGGCGCGTTCTCAAGCACTTCTCTTGTAATCTGAGAATCGCTTCGAACGATGATGCCCGAAACCTCGGGAGCGTATTCCATGAGCTTTGCTGCCCGCTCGGCTTTGGGCAGGTCAAAGATTTCGATTACCTCAAAGCCATCTTGGCTTTTTAGAAAGTCTACTCCTGTGGAAGAGATTTTGTCGGCTACTAGGATCTTCATCTGAAAAAAAGAGGCCCCATAAAAGGTGATGCCCCATAAATAGCAATAGCGAATGGCGACATCGACCACCCTCAGAAAAAACAGTTCAACCCCCGCTATTTCGGCTCGCGAATGAACTGCTCAACCGTTCTCCAATAAGCAATCCCGCCCAACTTGGCCACATTGTGGTGCCCCGCCCCCGCAACCCGGTAGAGCATACTCCGATCCTCCCCGAACGCTTCCCTCAGAACCAAACTATTTCCCACATCGAACAATTCGTCCTCATCCCCATGGATCAACAGAACAGGACATGTCGTCAATTCGGCTTTTTCCTCATTCTCGAACGAATCGCCCGGCACCCAATTCAACGGCAAGACCGCCTTATAAGCGCTTCGAAACGTCGATTCGACAATAAGCCGAGCCGGCGATCGGCGCACCGCCAGTTCAATTGCGACCCCTGCCCCGAGCGAACGCCCATGCAGCACTATCTTCGATTCCGGAATTCCCTTCTCTTCTATAATATAAGAATAAACCGCTTCTGCATCCCTGTACAAAACCGGCTCAGAGGGTTTTCCGGCTGTATGGCCGTAACCGCGATAATCAAAACAAACGACATTGAAGCCTCTCAACTGGTAAGAACGCAGCCGAGGCATCGCCAAACCAATATCCTCGTCGCTTCCATAGAAATAGAAAACCGTCCACCTATTCTTCGAACTCTCGGCCCAAAAGACATTCAACGAAACCCCGTCCGCAGACTCGACTGTCAAAAACGACTCATCGAGTTCGTAACTCGTCGCCGGCGGCTGAAAAAGCATCCGCTCGGCCGCTTGCCGTCCAAATACAACGAAGAAAATGACGCAACCGACAACCAAAGCCAAAACCCCATTGAACGGATTCAATACCTTGCCTCGATCTCTTTGCATCGCGGAACGCCTAGCTTAATCGATCGCGCAGAGCCAACATCAACCGCTCCCGCGGCACTTCCTCTTCGCTCCGATCGTTCAAATCGCGTATTTTGACTACGCCCTTTTCCAATTCTTCCGAACCGTAAACCAACGCCACTCGCGCTCCGGACGCACTTGCAGCCTTAAACTGCTTTCCGAAGCCAGAGTCCTTAAATGGGTAATCCACCGAAAATCCCGATTGGCGTAGAGCATTCGCATCCGCCAAAGCGACTGCTCGCTCGGCTTTTCCGCCGATAACCATATACGCGTCAATCGTATCGACGAACTTCGGCATAATACCCCGTTCCTTCAAAATATCGGCCAAAACGACATCGCCCATCCCAAACCCAACCGCCGGCATATCCGGACCGCCCATTTTCTTGATGAGATTATTGTAACGCCCGCCCCCGGCTATTGCCCGATTTGACTTAGCCCGATCAAAAGCCTCGAAAACGAAACCCGTATAATAAGCCAGTCCGCGAACGATACTCAGATCCATTTCCACGAAACCCGACAACCCCATCGCGTCAAATCCGTCCAGCAAAGTCGACCAATCATCGATCCGCGCCTGCAGCGCCTCGCTGACATCGGTTCCGCCAGACACTGCCGCAAAAGCAGCCGAAAGTTCGGCCAAATTGCTCACTTTCAAAAACGCGGCAATCGAAGCCTGCAAAGCCTCGCCCCGCTTGCCAGCGATCGCCGAAAGCTTCTCGCAAGCAACGCCCTCCGGCATGCGCTCCCACTTGTCCACTATCTCCAAAATCTTCGGAGCTTCCTCTTGAAAGCCCTGAGCCTCCAAATAAAGCATCCACAAATTCCGGTCGCTCAACCGTATGAAAAAATCATCCTGCCCCAGCCCAAATCCCTGGAGTAGCTGAATGAGCAACGAGATCAGTTCGAGCTCTGCCGCCGGACCCGCTTCGCCCAAAATATCCGCATTAAGCTGAGTAAAACACCGCAAACGCCCTTTTTGGGTCCGCTCATAACGAAAATTGTCGCCAATACTGAACCACTTAATCGGGCGCTTCAGAGCATTCGCCCGAGCAGCTACCATGCGAGCTAAGGTCGGAGTCAGCTCCGGACGCAGGGAAACCTCGCGACCTCCCTTGTCTTCGAAGCAAAAAAGCTGGGACTCTATCTCGTCGCCAGACTTAGCCTTGAACAATTCCAGGGATTCGAGAACCGGGCCATCGAACTCCTGAAAGCCAAAACGGCGGGCGACTTGGCGCCATACTTGAAAAAGAAATCGGCGCTCCGCAAAGTCCTCTGGATAAAATTCGCGGAAGCCAGGCAGTGATTTGAAATTCGACATCGTGTTTCGCTAACAAAAAAGGCGGCATAAGCCGCCTGTTCCGTGTGTCAAGGATTCGAGTCCTCTTAAAGAGTTTCGAGGTCGATATCCTTGATCTTCGCCTTGAGCACTTTCCCCGCCTTGAACTTGACCACCGCTCGAGTCGGTATGACTACGTCAGTCTCTGGACGGTTGGGGTTACGGCCGACGCGCGCCTTGCGCTTCTGCACTTCGAATACGCCAAAATTGCGTAACTCTACATTTCTGCCTTCCGCCAATGCGTCCAACACGATATCGAGAGTCATCTGTACCGTTTCTTGGATTTTGCTCTGGGGAATATCTTTCGTCTTTTCGAATATCTTTAGGACGATGTCGCGCTTTGTGAGATTATTGGACATGAGGGGAGCTAGTAAGAATGTTATCGGTATAGATTCATACCTAACTTACTTTCACACTTTAGGTTGCGTCAACCTCAAAGGCATGCAATTTCCCAGGATTATGAGTCAAGAGAAGGACCCTAAAGACCCTATGGAGGAGCTAAAGAAAAACCTGGATCAGGTTTTCAAGCATGGGAACGCCTTTTTCCCTATGGGCAGCGGACCAAATCAACAGAGCGGAGTAACCGCGAAAACCGAATCCACCGAGTCAGAAAACCCCACCGAAGACGATGAAGAGCGCGCAGAAATACTTAGACGTATCCAAGGGTTCAACCTCAAACCGAAGGAAATTCGCGACTACCTAGACCGTTTCGTCATCCAGCAACGGGAAGCCAAGAAGGTGATTTCCGTCGCCATTTGCGACCACTACAACCACGTCCGCCGCTGCCTTGAGAACCCGGAAATCAAAGATCGCGACTACGCCAAACAGAACATCATCCTTCTCGGACCGACAGGCGTTGGAAAAACCTACTTGATGCGCAACGTCGCTAAACTGATTGGCGTGCCTTTCGTAAAAGCCGATGCCACCAAGTTTTCCGAAACCGGATATGTCGGCGGCGACGTTGACGACCTCGTTCGCGATCTCGTCAAAAATGCCAATGGCGATGTAGACCTAGCCCAATACGGAATCATCTACATCGATGAAATCGACAAGATCGCCAATAAAACCGAAGGCGGACGAGACGTATCCGGAAGAGGCGTACAGATAAATTTGCTCAAGCTAATGGAGGAGACCGATGTAAACCTCCAAAGCCAAACCGACCTTCTCGGTCAAATGCAAGCGATGATGGATTTACAACAATCCGGGAAATCTCGTAAGAAAACACTCAATACGCGCCATATTCTTTTTATAGTCAGCGGCGCCTTCGATCAACTTGGCGAATCCGTCAAGAAACGCCTGACCACCTCATCGCTAGGCTTCGGAGCCCCACGCACCAACACCGATGAAGATAGCGACGAATTCCTGAGTAAAGTGGAAACGCAAGACTTCATCAAATACGGATACGAACCCGAATTCATCGGACGCCTACCTGTTCGCGTAGCCTGCATGCACTTGCTCCCCGACGATCTTCTTCAAATCCTCACCTCCTCAGAAGGCAGCATCCTCGCCCAATACCTTGCCGACTTCGATGGATACAACATCAAACTCGATGTAACCAAAGGAGCCCTACAAAGCATCTCCAAAAAAGCCCACAAAGAAAAGACCGGAGCTCGTGGCCTTATGACGGTACTCGAACGCGTATTCCGCGATTTCAAATTCGAGTTGCCCTCCACCGGAATCAAGCGGTTCGAAGTAAAGGAAAGCACTGTCGACGACCCAACCAGTGATCTCAAGCAATTGCTCCGCGAGAATATTTCGGAGCAACGCTCAGTCCTATTAAAAGAAGTCACCACCTACGCTCAGCGATTCGAAGCTCAATATGGCTTCACGCTCGACTTCGACGAAGACGCGGCGATCGCCCTCGTCGAGGAAAGCCTCGACTTGGACAAAACGATCCGCGCCCTTTGCGAACAAAAATTCCGCGACTTCCATCATGGTCTTACGCTTATTTCGCGAAACACGGGACAGAAAAATTTCCCGATCACCGAATCCGTCGTCAAGAACGCGGAAAAGGAACTCTCCGACTGGGTAGTCACAAGCTACCGGACCAACGAGTCCACGGAATCCTAAGCAACGCTTCCCATGCCCGACGCTTCGAAAGTGAACTCCATGTTCGCCCGTATCGCATCACGATACGATACAGCAAACCGGATGCTAAGCTTCGGCATTGACCGAATGTGGCGCAATCGCCTCGTCGACGAAGTCGAATACCGCTCGCCGAAAACCGTAATCGACCTAGCAACCGGAAGCGGCGACGTCGCCTTCGCTCTTCGAGAAGGCCTGCCCAAAGAAACCTCCATTCAAGGACTGGATTTTTGCGCTCCGATGGTCGATGAGGCAAATCGCAAGCAAAATGCTCTCGGCCGCGACGATATCCAATTCGGAATTGGCGATATCCTCGATCTTCCGCTAGAAAACGAAAAAGCCGACGCCATCACCATTTCATTCGGCTATCGAAATCTCGAAAACCGGCACAAAGGCCTGCTCGAAATGAAGCGCGTCCTCAAGGCCGGATCTGGCCATCTCTTCATTCTCGAGTTCTCCCAACCGCACCCGCTCTATCGACCCTTCTATTACTTTTACCTGAAGTACATGCTCCCCGCCCTCGCCAGCATGTTAACCGGAGACTTCGCAGCCTACCAATACCTGAGCGATTCAATCGAATCCTTCCCAGACCGCGCCGGCATTACCCAAGAACTCGAAACAGCCGGCTTTCGCGACATCATCGCAATCCCCATGGCCCTCGGAAGCGTCGCCTTGCACATCGGCAAAGCGTAACCTTTTAAAATCACAACGTTGTAATCTTAAAGGCTGAGCATTCGGCGCTTGGGTCGAGACGGCAAATTTATTTAGCCTAGTTGAACGACTTCCCGCAGCCGCAGGTACTCTCAGCATTCGGGTTCTTGATCTCGAATCCTTTGCCCTGGAGGCCATCGTCGAAGTCAATCTCGCTGCCTTCCATGTAGGCTATGCTAGCGTCATCCATCAAGAATGACACACCAGCGCTCTCTAAAGCTTTATCGCCATCCTTCTTTTGGTCGAAAGACATTCCGTACTGGAAACCGGAACACCCTCCAGATTCGACGAAGATGCGAAGCAGCTTGCCGTCGTCCCCGTTCTCATTTTGAAGGCTTTTAACCTTAATCGCCGCGTTTTCAGTGAGCGTTATCATTCCACTGTCGATGCTGCAATTAACCTCCCATGTCAAGGGATTGGGAACTCAAGACTGTGCTCCATAAGTCGATACAGCATAAATCGCGCTAATTGTCTTCAAGCTACTTGCAATGGTCGATTTTTCCTCCTTCACTCAAACGCATAACAACTCGAATCGAGATACGATCAGGATTCCCCCATAATGGCTGCACAAGGATTTAATCAAGAGCTGAGACAAAAGCAGACCCAGTCTCAAGTCCTTGCCCCGCAGCTCCGCCATTCCCTCAAAATCCTTCAAGTTGCCGCTCAGGATCTTCGCACGACCATCCAAGAAGAGCTTCAAACCAATCCGTCTATCGAGGAATTGCCAATGGAAGGCATGAGCCTCGACGAGCCTGCTCCAACCGAATCGGAATCAGAAACTCCCGCCGATTCCAATGCCCCTGAAAACGAAGAACTTCGCTTCGACGAAACGTTCGAGATTCTGAACAAACTCGATCAAGATTGGAGCGACCATTTCTCGGAAGCCGGCGGCGCGCAGACCTACACAAGCGAAGACGCCGAAAAGCGGGAGCACTTTTTCAACTCCCTCACCACCGAAACCTCTCTGCAAGAACATCTCCTTTCCCAAGCTTCCATTTCGGACATGTCCGAGTCCCAACGGACCGCTATCGAGTACTTAGTCGGCAGCCTGGACAATAGCGGCTTCCTCAACACTCCTCTATCCGACCTCGCCCTCGCCTCTGGACTCTCGCTCGGCGAGATGCAGGCGGCGCACACCACACTTAAAGCCTTCGATCCAGCGGGTATTGGAGCATTCGACATTCAGGATTGCCTCACCACGCAGCTCGATCAACAAGGCCTCAAAAATTCCGATGCCTACGAAATAATCGAAAAGCACTTCAAGCTCCTTGCTCGACGACGGATCCCCGACATCGCGCGAAAAATGGGCATCACTCTCGAAGACGCCCAAGCCGCGATCCAAGAAATCTCCCAACTTGACCCTGCGCCCGGACGCCGATTCGCCGAAGACACAAACCGCTCCATTCTACCCGACGTCGTAGTCGAATACGACGAAGACAAATGGAAGGTCACCCTGAACAGTGACTACATCCCGCGCCTGCGAATCAGCAACTCTTATAAAGAGATGATCGCCAGGGGCCAACTGTCGCGAAAAGAGAAGGAATACATTCAAGAGAAAATGCGTTCCGGCAAATTCCTCATCAGCTCCATCGAGCAACGCCAGCAAACGATCGAACGCATCGCCAACGAGATCGTGAAGATCCAAACCGATTTCCTCGAAGAAGGCGTCGCCAAGCTGCGGCCCTGCACAATGACTCAAGTCGCCGATGTAGTCGGAGTACACGAAACCACAGTCAGCCGTGCCATCGCCAACAAGTACATCCAAACGCCGCACGGCATCTTCGACATGAAGTTCTTCTTCACGCCCGGCTACCAAGGCGGCAACGGAGAGTCTATTTCCAACACAAGTGTTAAGGACATGATCCAACAGCTTGTGTCCGTCGAAAACACCGCCAAACCTTTAAGTGACCAAGGACTCGTCGCTCAATTAAAAGAGCGCAATATAAAGATCGCCCGCCGCACCGTCGCTAAATACCGGGAGGAACTCGGCATCCTCCCAAGCAACCTCAGGCGACAGTATAACTAGTAGTATCCGCTATCGCGTAGCGACTGAATCGCTTTCGCTTGGCCCAATCTTATCTAGGGCATCCAAAACAATACCCGGATTAAGCAGCTCCGGTAGCAATTGAGGCGAAGATGAAGGCTCGCCATCGTACAAAACGTAAAGCGGCACGCCTGATCGACCAAACGATTCCAGGGCTTTCGTAATAACAGGATTGCGTTTGGTCCAGTCGCCTCGAACCATCACTACGCCAAGCTCGTCAAACCGCCGTTTTACTTCATCCGAAGCAAAAATCACTGCTTTGTTCGCCTTACAAGTCAGGCACCACTTAGCTGTAAAATCGATAAAGACCGGCTTTCCTTCCGCTCGGGCCGCTGCCACGACTTCTGGAGAGAACTCTTGCCAGGTTACCCCGTATTTATCCGGACCGCCGCTGCCTTCGGATGCGACCGCTGAAGTCGCTTCTTCGCTCGGCATAAGCATCCACACGCCAAAACTTGCGATAACCAAAGCGATTAACGTAGCCATCCGACGCGTCCCGACACTCTTGATCGGCGTTGCCCAGCGTCCGTAAACCCAGGCCCCAATCGAAACGATCAACAGGCCGCCCAAGACCTCAATCAACCCGTCCATACCTACATGTGCACCCATCAGCCAAATCAGCCAAATACAAGTCGCGAACATCGGAAAAGACATCACTTGCTTAAACGTCTCCATCCACGCGCCCGGTCTAGGCAAACGCTCGATCAGCTTTGGAAACGAAGAGAGAATTAAATAAGGCGCCGCCATTCCTAGAGCCAGGAACGTGAACACCGTTAGCGACTGAAACGCCGAAAGCGTCAAAGCGAAACCCAAAGCCGGACCCATGAACGGTCCCGTGCAGGGCGTCGCGACTGCGGTTGCCAATATTCCGGACGAAAAAGAACTGATAAAGCCATTCCCCTTCACCTTGCCGGCTAAACTAATCGCAGAAGTTCCGAATTCGAAAACGCCCATCAAACTCAGGCCGAACAAAAACATCACGAGCAATAAAACCCCGACAAAATACGGTGACTGCAACTGAAAGCCCCATCCAAGACTTTCGCCTCCAGCCCGCAAAGCGATCAACGCGCCTGCCAGGGCCCAAAATGAAACCAAAACTCCGCCTGCAAACGCCAGACCGTGCTTGAAAATCTTCTTATCGTCATCGCCCGATTGTTGAACGAATCCCAATATCTTAATCGAAAGCACTGGAAATACACAGGGCATCAAATTCAAAATAACTCCTCCCGCGAATGCGAATACAAGCGCTTTCAAAAACGTAAGACTCGCCCCAGCAGCGCCTACCCCGAGCTTCGGATCTCCGCTCTTCGGGATCGAAGCCGAATCCACCACCACCGCGTGTACTCCCCCCGCAGCGGCAAAACCAGAAGCGTTCACAAGTATCCCTTTAAGCTGATCAACCTCCCCCTCGAACCATTCCGATTTCTCCATCGAAACAATCAGCGAAGAACCGCTCAAAGCGAAATTCTGCTTCGCGGCTGAATTCACCAAGCCCTCCGCTTCCACGTAAAAATACAACCCCTCGGTTTCTATTCCCTCAAATCCAGCCCAATCGATGCTCGCCGTTACGGTCTTCGCGAGAACTTCGAAACTCACGCTCGCTTCTTCCAGCAATCGCGGCAGCTCTTTCCTGGCAGTCGCCAACGCATCCGCCCAAGGCGAAGGAACCAAGCTCTCTCCCGTTTCCGTGACCGGCAATTTCAACGACAAGTCCGCATTGCCCGGAATGCACATACTCTCGCAAATCAACCAGTTCGCTTTTGCATTTAAAGCCAAGGTCTGACCGACAGCCAAATCCGCTGGGGCCGTCACTTGCACTAGAAAAAACACCTCTCCTTCATAACCGTAGGAAATGAAATCCGGCGGAGTCACAATCCGTTCTGGAACGGGAAACTCTAGCTCGCCCGCAATGAAACCGTCCGGCAATTCCCATTCAATCTTCGGGGCGAAGCCAGCATCGCCCGGATTCTTCCAATAAACATGCCAATGCGGATCCAGCTTCACCCGAAGCGCCACATCGAAAGTCTGTCCTGGTCGAATCACCGCAATACCCGACACCAATTCGACTATCGCCTGGTCCGTATCGACCGGGCCTTCCTGAAAAACCTGTCCCAGCACAACGGCTGGAAGCGCCATCCAAAGTCCTGTGAAAAGCTTGAGCATCGATTTGAAAGCGTGCATATCCATAAAAACCCAACTTCTAGCGCCTCGCCCGGCGCGAATCCACTCTATACTTATGCTGTTTAAAACTACTAAACAGGAGAGAACCGTCCTTGCGATAGTCACTCTTCTCATTGTGCTTGGCCTAATCGGACTCGCACTATTCTAAGAGCGTCAACCTAGGTCAGAACGCTGCCTCGACCGCACTGATTGCGATCCACTGAGGTTTATCCTGGAATAATCTCCCAAAATCGCCCAAATGAACCCTTCTTCAAACGCGTAATGGCTATTCGCGCCAATTGGAATCGCCCGATATTTTTTGTAACAGTATGATTATCCGTCCTAAAGTTAGAGGTTTCGTCTGCGTCACTGCGCATCCCACCGGCTGCGCCGCGAATGTCCAAGAGCAGATCGACTACGTTAAAAGCCAAACACCCGTCAAGAACGGCCCGAAAAACGTGCTCATTCTCGGAGCATCGACCGGCTACGGCCTCTCCTCCCGAGTTGCCGCTGCATTCGGATCTGGAGCCAATACGCTGGGCGTATTCTTCGAACGTCCCTCCGAGCGAGGACGCACAGCGTCTCCCGGATGGTACAACTCCGTTGCTTTCGAAAAACAAGCCAAAGCGGCTGGGCTCTATGCTAGCAGCATAAACGGCGACGCTTTCTCCAAAGAAATCAAAGACCAAACGCTCGCGCGCATCAAAGCCGACATGGGAAAGATCGACTTGGTCATCTACTCGCTCGCAGCTCCGCGTCGTACCGACCCGGAAACGGGCGAAGTCTACAAGTCCACTCTCAAACCAATCGGCTCGAACTATTCCAATAAATATTTGGATACGGACAAGAGAACGATCCAGATGGCGGAACTCGACGCGGCTACCGACGAAGACATTCGCAATACCGTAAAAGTCATGGGTGGCGAAGACTGGGAACTTTGGATACACGCTCTCAGAGATTCCGATCTACTTGCCGACGGATGCAAAACCGTCGCCTACGACTACATCGGACCAAAGGTCACCTGGCCCGTATACAAGGAAGGCACCATCGGTCGAGCCAAGCTGGATCTTCGACGCGCCAAGGCTGCGATCAACGAAACGCTCGATCCCATCAACGGAGCCGCTCATGTAGCGGTCAATAAAGCCGTCGTCACCCAAGCCAGCTCGGCAATCCCTGGCGTTAATCTCTATATAACCATCCTCTTCAAAATAATGAAGGATCTCGGCGGCCATGAAGGCTGTACCGAGCAGATGGCCCGCCTCTTCAAAGATCGCCTCTACAACGGTGGCGAAGTACCGGTCGACGAACTCGGACTCATCCGCATGGACGACCTGGAAATGGGTGAACCAATTCAAAACGCCGTCGCCGAAGTTTGGCCGAAAGTCGAAACCGATACCGTTGACGAGCTAACGGACTTCGTCGGCTACCAAGAAGAATTCCTTCGCCTCTTCGGATTCGGCGTCGACGGCGTCGACTACGAAGCTGAAGTCGAGCCGGAAGTTGATTTCGAATAACCTTTCAGCCGCAACCTCAGGGTTGCGGCTTTTTTATAGATAAAATGAAAGCGGTCGTCCAGCGGGTTAGAAGCGCAACTGTGAGCATCGACGAAAATGTTCACTCTTCAATTGGACAGGGATTCCTCGTCCTCCTCGGCATCCACAAAGAGGATACCCAATTCGATATCGATTGGATGATCCGGAAGATCGCCAACATGCGCGTTTTCGAAGACGAGAACGGTCTCATGAATTCGGACCTCTCCACCATTGAAGGCGAAGTCCTAGTCGTCAGCCAATTCACCCTGATCGCTTCGATCAAAAAGGGCAATCGACCGTCCTTCAACGACGCAGCGGATCCCAAAAAGGGAGACGCCTACTATCTCCGAGTTGCCGAAGGCCTCGAATCCGTACTGGACCGCCCGGTCAAAACCGGAGTCTTCGCCGCCAACATGCAAGTGTCACTCGTCAACGACGGCCCAGTGACCATTACTCTCGACACGCGCAACAGAGAATAAACACCATGGAATCGATCTCGGAACGCCTTCAGCAGCAAATGCGCTTCATCGCCGAAGCCGACAAATTGAAGCATGTCTTTCGTCAATCCTACCTCAGCGACCAATCCCGTCGCGAAAACGACGCCGAACATTCATGGCACCTTTGCCTCATGGTTATGCTCCTAGCTGAACATTCGAACTTCAAGAATCTCGATACACTCAAAGTCCTCAAGATGGTCATCATCCATGACATTGTCGAAATCGATGCGGGCGACACTTACATCTATGACGAAGAGGCCAAAAAGACCCAAGCCCAACGCGAGGCCAAAGCGGCCGACCGCCTCTTCGGCCTGCTCCCAGACGACCAATCCCAAGCCTTTCACGATCTTTGGATTGAATTCGAAACGGAATCTTCCGACGAAGCTCGATTCGCCAAAGCAGTCGACCGCCTCCATCCCATGATGCTCAATCACCTCGCCGAAGGCAAAACCTGGGGCGAACACGAAGTCACCGCCGAACAAGTACGAGCGGTTAATAGGAAAATCGAAGATGGAAGTGCTTCCCTCTGGACCTATACGGACAGCCTGATCCGCGACGCCGTGGCTAAAGGCTGGCTGCCGAGCTCATAATAGATTGCCGCGCTTTTGCATGATAATCCATTGCGCTTCCCGAAATCCTTTGCTTAGGTTTCCAGGCAATTGATCATATCCGAATATGAAGCTATCGCTCGCAGGTTTAAGTAAATTCGATTTTCTAGGAGTGCTCTACCTTCGTCTAGGGACTGGAGCGCTCATCGCCTTCCATGGATTTCCACTGCTTGTCGGTGGAACCGATAGTTACGAACGAATTGGCGGACCCGTTGGTTTAATCGGCATCACTGGGTTCCACCTGTTTTTCGGCGCAGCATCTGCAGTTATCCAAGCGGTCGGAGGGTTGTTTCTTATCCTCGGCATTCTAACACG
>JBNMOQ010000145.1:0-12590 GCA_051275055.1 Candidatus Pelagisphaera sp. | reverse complement strand
CTTTTTCGCCTTTTCGAGTATGGTGGATTGTTCAGGGGTGGCGGAACTGTCCTCGATGGGAACTAGCTTTTGGAAAAGGTAATTTTGTTGTGTTTGCATTGTGAATTTATGTTTAGGATTTTTATGAATTGAGTGACTCAGTTATTTTATGTCGTTCTTCTTTAGGAACTTTAGGATGTGGCTTGCGATTTCATCTCCCTTTTCCTCTAGGGCGAAGTGGCCGGTGTCGATCAAGTGGAACTCCAAGTTGTTGAGGTCTTTTTTGTAAGGATGGGCTCCTTCAGCTGGGAATATGTAGTCGTTCTTCCCCCAGACGATTAATGCTGGCGGTTGGTGATCGCGGAAGTACTGCTGCCAGGCTGGATACAGAGGCACGTTGGTTCTGTAGTCGTAGAACATGGCAAGTTGGATGTCCGCGTTTTCAGGTCTGCCTAGGTGTCTTAGATCTAAATTCCAGTTGTCAGGGCTGATTTTCGATTCGTCGCCTACGCCGTGGGTGTATTGCCACTTTAGTCCGTCAATGGCGTGGAAGCCTTCGAGCGCCGCTCCATTTTCGACCGTATAGTCGTTCCAGTATTTCTTGATGGGATTCCAGAAGTCGCGGAGACCTTCATCGTAGGCGTTTCCGTTTTGGATGATTAGAGCGTCCACCTTTTCTGGGTATTTCGATGCGATTCTGAATCCGATTGGGGCTCCATAGTCCATCAAGTAAATGCTGTATTTATTGACGTTCAACTCCTCGAGGAAGCCTTCGACGATGAGAGCCATATTGTCGAATGTGTAGTCGAAATCCGCGATCGCGGGCTGTCCGCTTCTGCCGAATCCAGGATAGTCAGGGGCAAGCACATGGTAGTCGTCGGATAAATCTTCGATTAGATTCCTAAACATGTGCGATGATGTTGGATACCCGTGTAGCAAGAGGATTGTAGGCTTACCGGCTGAACCGGCTTCGCGATAAAAGATGTCTACTCCATTTACTTCGACAGTTTTGTGAGATGTCGCGAAAGCGACGCTTGTCATTGCAAACAAGAACGCTGCGATAACTGATTTGATGATATTTGTTTTCATATTATGTATGTATAAGGATTGAAATTGATTTTGAGATATATTGTGTATGTTTAGGCTGCCTTGGATTCGACGGCACGAAGGGGGAGGGCGCTTTTTAGCTCGGTTGCGAGGGGGATGAGTAGAATGAGCGGCACGGCGAAAGCGAAGTGACGGGCTAGAGTGATGAGGGGTACAAGCTTACCCATGTCCCATCCTGCGATTCCTGCTCCGAGGAGGGGCAACATGAAGAGCCAGACTCCCATGACTGTTTGGACTGTGACGAACGAAAGCGCTCGAAACCACTTCGGTCCGAAGAGAGACGGAGCCATCGCTGAATAGATGATGGCGATTGCAACGCCGTTTCCATAGTGAGCTGCGAGTCCACCTGTTAGGCCTACGCCGAGTTTAGCACCGAGGAGACCGGGGATATCCCACCATTGTCCTGTGATAACCCAGCCTACGATGTCGAAGAGAATGGTGCCAGCGATACCAGCGTATATTGCTTTGATCCAGTTGATCTTGGCGGATGATTCTGTGTTTAGCGTTTCGATTGTGTTTTGTGTATTCATTTTATTATTATTGTTTGGAATTGAAGGGTTGCGTGAATCGCTTCCCAGTTGAATGCGTTTAATATTGATTGTGCGAAATTTCTTGTACGGCGGGGAAATCCAATACGGTGTTAGCGAGGTTGTTAATGAGGTTGGCGAAGTGTACGCAGGCGATGGTCGCTACGACTTCGATGATGAGGCTGTCGTCCCATTTGTATTGGCGGGCCTGTTCCAACTCGCTGTCGCTGAGGATTCCTCGTTTTTGTACGACGTTTCTCGCGAAGTTTAGCAACGCGGCATCCGTGGAGCAGTTTGAAGTTGCTCGGCGGCTGAGTTCTATTTCGGTTTCGGAGATCTTAACGGAAGCGGCTTTCTGAGAGTGGGCGGCGACATCGTATTCGCTGCTATTCAATTCACTAACAGCAAGAGCGATCTTTTCCCGAATGGAAATCGGGAGGCTGCTTTTTTCCAGTGCCCGACCGAAAGCAAGGTAGGCTTCCAGCATTGCGGGAGCATTTGCTAGTGTTTTCAGGAAATTTGGAAAGCTGCGACGGCCGAACTGATAACGCTCCAATTCGTGTTGAAGGGGAGTGGGTAAGTCCAGGTAGTTGATAGATCCGATTCGCTGTTTTTCGTTGGTCATGCGGCTCCTGTAACATTACGCGTGCCAACTTTTTTATATAATTCTTAACCTGTTGATATTTAGGTAGATAAAATATTTTGGAGCTTTTTATTAGTTCCTTATATTTCGTGATTACTGAAATATTGGGTTGCAAAACACAAAATATCGTGGTTTTTGACGATGGATGGGAGACGTTTTTGAATTCGGCGAATCACAGATCGGTACGCTTCTTCTAAAGCTCCCGGAAGAGCATAGTTGTAGGCGGCTTCTATCGGTGGTGACGCAATCCATCTCGGAATGGGAGGATGTTGCTTTGGTTCGAATTTGGCAGTCTTTGCCAGGAGATATATGCGATCGTTGTCTTATGAGAAGTGAATGCCCTACTCAGGTCGATTGTTTGCATTTGGTTTCGAGCCGGGGCCATTCGATCACCGACCCGAACGCAAATTGGAATAAACTAGAGGGTCGCTTTGCCCGTTTTCCGCCAGGTGTGAGAAAGGTCGGTCACGTGGCGAAAACCGGCAAACCGGTAACCGTCAACCTTAGGGAAGACAAGACCTGGGTAGCCGATTCTGATTGGGCCGAAGCAGAGGGGATCAAAGCTATAAATGCGCAACCGCTTTTGTTTCACGGCAAGGTGCTTGGTGTATTGGCTATTTTCTTACGCAGAGAAATTGACCTGAATACCGAAAACTTGCAGCGGATGATCGCCGATCATCTGGCTATGGCGATCGCTAATGCAGAAGCCTTTGAAAAGATTGAGAGTTTGAAGGAGCAATTGGAGCTCGAGAACGAATACCTTCGGACGGAACTCGAAGAGACGCAAAGTTACGGTGACATTGTGGGAACGAGCGAAGCCGTTAAACATGTCGTATCAAGAATCGACCTCGTCGCTCCAACCATGGCTAACGTTTTGATACTTGGCGAGTCGGGCACGGGCAAGGAGCTCGTTGCCCGTGAGATTCATCGCCATAGCGATCGGAAAAACGAGCCACTGATCCGGGTAAATTGCGCCGGTATTCCAGCGAGTCTTTTCGAGAGCGAGTTATTCGGTCATGCCAAAGGCTCGTTTACGGGTGCCTTGCGTGATCGTCCGGGACGTTTTGAGGTAGCGGCTGGCGGCACTCTCTTTCTTGACGAGATCGGAGAGATTCCCGTCGACCTGCAGGCCAAGTTGCTACGTGTATTGCAGGAAGGTGAATATGAACGCGTGGGGGAGGATGTGACTCGAAATGTGGATACGCGGATCATTGCCGCTACTAATCGAAAGCTTGAGGAGGAAGTCGAAGCAGGGCGATTTCGCGAGGACCTTTACTATCGGCTGAATGTTTTTCCTATAGAAGTGCCATCCTTGCGCAAGCGATTGGAAGACCTGGCATTGCTCGTGCCGCATTTTGTAAAGCTTACCTCCAAGAAACTGAACCTCCCTGAGTCTAGCGTAAGTAAATCTCAGTTACAAAACTTGAAGTCGTACCATTGGCCCGGCAATATCCGCGAACTGCAAAATGTTCTGGAGCGGGCAATGATAGTCAGTCGAGGACAGTCGCTCCGTTTCGATTTCCCTGAGAGTGGGAGTCGTTCGAAGGTTATTGGAAACAGTTCAATTCCGGCGTCAATCTCTTCCGTGAATACTAATGAAATTCTGAATGAGAGCGACCTGGTGGAACTGAATCGAGCCAATATTATACGCGCTTTGAAGACCTGCGGTGGAAAGGTTTATGGAAAGGACGGGGCGGCGGCCTTGCTCGAGTTGAAGCCTAACACGCTTGCTTCTCGCATGAAGAAGCTTGGCATCGTATTGCGGGAAAAGACCGGCTTGATTTAGAAAGCCGTCGGAGTGTAGGCAACGACATCGATCCTCTTGGAAAAGAGAACTGAAGGATGCTGTTCGCCAATTTCAAAACCATTGAGTAAGGTGTTTTGTCGAATGGAGATTTCTGCTTTCTCAAGGGGCCATTTAGGGTGTTGCACTTCGGTTCGATACATTTGCCCTCTCTTGCTTTGACAGTAAAGGCAGTAGCGCTCTGTGGCCCAACTCTCGAATGAGTCTTTGTCGATATTGCAGGCGCCAATAGGTTGATAGCTAGCTTCGAAGGCACAGTGATCCATTTGATGGGAGTAGTCAATGGACTGGCCCCGTTCGACTACCTTTACCTCCGCATGGCGGTAGGGCAGATGGAAGAATGTGCGAGCGGTCCAGACCGCAAATTTCTTGGGGACATCGAGGCTAAAAAACCAAACGCCTTTCTTGCCTTCATGTTCCACGTAGGTCCTTACGTTGATCTCTGGAAAATCACTGACAATTGAAACAGCAGGTAGTCCACGTAAGGTGACGCCCTTCATGTCGAAGGGAACAACTGCGATCCACGCCTTGCCATCGTACAAATCAATTTCCAGTTCTGCGGGAATTTGCGCTCGGATCTGAGCTGGATCTATTTCCCAATGTATGAAAGCCAGGTTCAACCAACGCTGGGATAGCAACCAATTTTTTGTTGGAAGAGGCCAAGGGCGGTGGTCCGTTTGTTTAAAGGCTGGATGCTTGTGGGCCATAAATAAAGGAAATCACGAATTGGAGAGCGGTTGGTTTGGGGCGAGATTGGGGTTCTTCGTTATTCGGCAGGTCGATTTTAGAGAGGTTATCCAGTCCGAGGGAATGTCGTTGAGCGCGCCAAGTATTGAACCCACAACGGCACCGCGATGACAGTTATCGCCTCCGCAAAGAGCATTAGAAAGAATGCCAGCTTTGAAATCGTCGCTATATTTCCAGGCAATAAAAAGAGAAGCGGTAAACGAATCAGGCAAATAACAGGCAGGAGTCAGGTGACGGCCAACTATGGTTCGATCTTCAAAATCAGACCATGCCTTGAATTGCTTTGGGGATTTCCAAGAGTTGGCTCTGTTTTCCAACGCCGAATCCAGTTTTATTCCATGAGCCAGATCGATAAGTATCCGCGCCAGCGCCTCTGAGGCTTTGAGGGCGTGGGTGTTTCTGTGAGTCAGGTTTACGTGCTGAGAAACGATATGTATCCAACGCTCAGGATCGGGTGCTTCTACTTTGCTCAAGCCAGCAAGGAGTGCAGGAACGGTTGCCAGCCCTCCAATGTGTAGGTCATCAATCCCGCAATTCTCGGGGGTAATGCCTGAAGCTAAACGATCGAAAAATGCGCGATGGTATTCCTCCGCGTAGGTATCCCGATGCCAACCCGGTGTCTGCATAAGTTTTATGTAAGTCTGCAGCCATTCGGTTGGATTGTAACCACCGTTTCGTAAGATGCTTTCATGGAGCTCAACCGCCAAGCGATAGTTTAAGGTATTCTCCCCGGGATCTAGGAATTGGTGGTAATGAATGCCTCGTTTCCCCCAATAGCGTGCTTGGTCGTGCAGTATGTCCGCTTGCTGGTTGCGTGGCTTGTAGGAAGAGCGCCAGAGAATGCTGCCAGGATGAGGATTTCTAGGGGCCGTATATACAGCTAGCTCTGGATAGTCCCGGTCAAGAGACTGAACATCATAGTACCAGTGAACTGGCATGGCTGTTGCGTCAGCCACCAGAGAGCCGAGGAAGGCCTGATGAAAAGTTTCTTTCATTTGTCGCTCTAACTGCGGTTAACGGGAGTTGCCTCAGTGCTTTTGAGTCGTACTTCCACTTGGACTTCAAAGGTCTTCAAAAACCCGAGTTTGAAGGGACCATCCCAATACACAGCAAATGGTTCACCAACGGTTTCTATATCTGATTGGCTATCTACCCAATTCAGGAGAGCGGTTTTGGCTTCTTCGAAATTGTTCTGCGAGTAGGAACCGCGGCTGCCATGAGACGCAACGGTGCGCCCGGGCACATCTATCACCCGAACATTGGCAGTGCTGCTCGCCGCCTTTTCCTCCTGCGTCGAGGATACCCAGAAGTACATGGCACCTGGATCCATTCGTGCCTCAACAGGCGTGGTCATGGCAATGTCGTTTTTTTGTATATATCGAAAGAGTGGTCCGAAAAGACTATTCGAACTTTCGAAATAAGAACCGTCTCCTTTACTCTCAAGTAGACGTCCAGCAGGAAGTTCTTTAAGCTCAGTGGTACCAGGCTTAGTTTGTTCGAAGGCTTTTTCGTAGGCCATAATGAAAGGTGACTGAATAATGAGTATGAGGGGGAGTATAAGTCGTAGCATGATTCTGATGGGTTGGCTTGGTTGAATGGTTTGGGGTTATCCCGTTTCTTGTTCAGAAGGACGGAGCTGTAATATTGTTTCGGCCGCAGCCCAACCTGAGAGCGCTGCACCCTCTATGCGAGGTCCGCCAAAGGCATCACCAGCAATGATTAGTGCAGGGTGTTGGTTGATTGTTACACAACGGTCTTTGTCCGTGGCGATCGGTTTACTATAACGCCAACCGTGTATCTGATATTTAATTACAGATGATTCAAGCCAGGGCTGTGCGCTAAGTACGAGTTGCTTTGCAATCTCATTTCTATCGTCTTCCCAATTTGTTTCACTGTATTTTCCAGTAGCATGAATAGTTACAGCCGGTAGACCAGAGATCCCCTTGGTTTGGTTATCCGCCAGCCATGCAATTGGCCCTGTTTTAGGTTTTAAATATCCAGGGAAGGGGATGAGCGAAGGCCCGTCCAGAAGCGCCATTACGGCAAAGCACTTCTCGTATTGAATCTCTTCGAGGCGACTCCTGTTCGTTTCGGAAATGACGACATTGCCAGCATCCAAAATAGCCAGCGACTGAGGGACTGGGGGAGTCATCACCACGCCCTGGGCCTGGATGCGCGTCCCATCCTGCAGGTTTACTGACCATTCATCACCATCCTGTTTAATACTAGATACCGGACTTTGCAGAAGAGGATCCACGTTTCGGGCGAGTTCTTTCGCGATTGCCGACATCGTAGGGTTCCCGCGAAAACGTGGATGATTGTCGCTTCCGTCTGAATTGTTCCGATACCATTCCTCCACAATATCTTTGTCCTGCCAGTCCTCTATTAAGGATTGGAATCGCTCTTCGCGAGCCGTCATGAATTGAGCGCCGTGATCAAAGACAGCTCCATCGAAACGTCGATTGGCTAGTCGACCTCCCACGCCGCGTGCCTTATCGAGAACAAGAACCTGCTTCCCGGCTTTTTTAAGGTCCGTTGCAGCTAAAAGGCCGGATATACCCGCTCCGATTACTATGATCTCAGTTCTGAGTGTATTATGATTCATGAAGGGTTTTAGTTCAATTTTTGAACTGTAATTGAAATAGTTCTATCGATTATTTAGTCATTTACTAGCGTTTTCATGTGAATAGAAGCTATGAAATGAATTAATAAGTGATTCATTTATTGTTCAATTGGCTAAATGTCTCGAGATTCGACTGAATATCTGATTTGCAGGATCATCTTCGCAGATACAGGTCGGAAAATGCGGATGATGTTTTAGGAGAATCGAGGTGGCCCGAAAGTAGTGAAATCTGCCGTTGCGGCAGCAACACTCGAAGGCCCCGATATGTCGCCCTTGGCGACCCTGAGCATTCCATCTCCAGGCTCTCGTTGATGTCTTGCCCCCTGGTTGTTTGAACCGCAGGATGGATCGTTCCAGCCGAGCTTGTTTCCTGGCTCTTTTGCTTATATGCTATTCGATCATTTCTCAAGATGTTGACAGGTCTCTTTTATCTTAACGATAGTGATTCCCTTGAAATACGCTGTTTCGATTTTCTTAATTTTCATTTTCTCATTTTGTGGGGCCTCCGGTTCTGAAGCGATTGACTTCAATAGGGACGTTCGACCGATCCTTTCGGATAAGTGTTTCTTTTGCCATGGGCCGGACTCTCATGAGCGCGAGGCGGACTTAATGCTCCATACGGCGGCAGGCGCTTATGCGGACTTGGGCGGGTACGCGGCGATTGTTCCGGGAGATGCTGAGGCAAGCGAATTGTTAAAGCGGATCAAGGACAGCGAAGATCCGATGCCTCCAGAGGATTCGCACAAAAGCCTTAGCCCGGATGAGGTGGAAACGCTCAGTCAATGGATCGCCGATGGAGCCGAGTACTCAGCTCCTTGGACTTACGAGATGCCGGTGGAGGTTGATCCTCCTCGAGTTTCCCGCGAGGAATGGCCTGTGAATCCGGTAGATCGATTCGTCCTTTCGAGACTTGAAGCGGAAGGACTAAACCCTTCGCCCGATGCCGACAATGTTACGTTGATTCGGCGTTTGTATTTCGATTTGATCGGTTTGCCACCAACGCCGGAAGAGGCCGCTGCTTTTGTCGAAGGTCGGAAAACACTCGAAAACGTCGTCGACGAATTGTTGGCTTCTTCGCATTTCGGCGAACGCATGGCGATGTATTGGCTCGATCTGGTTCGTTACGCGGACACGGTGGGTTATCATGGGGACCAGGATCATAATATTTCTCCTTATCGGGATTATGTGATTCGTTCCTTGAACGAAAATATGCCGTTCGATCGATTTACCCGCGAACAGTTGGCGGGGGATCTTCTTGAAGAGCCGACGAAATGGCAGAAGGTGGCGTCAGGATACAATCGTTTGCTTCAGACTTCGCATGAAGGCGGTATCCAGGAAAAAGAGTACAATGCGATCTACGCTGCAGACCGAGTTCGCAATGTCTCGGCAGTTTGGATGGGAGCGACCATCGGCTGCGCCCAATGTCACGATCACAAATTCGATCCATATACGACTAAGGATCACTACTCGATGGCTGCGTTCTTCGCGGATATTCACGATGCTGGCTATAATGGAAACGATTTGCCGACGAACCGGCCGCCGGAAATGCTTTTCCTATCGGATGATCAAGAACTGAATTTGGGAAAGATTCGCGAGGATATGAAGGCGTTGGCTGGATTGGATTCGTGGAAATGTATCGAGGTGTTGAATGCTGAAAAATCAGATTTAGAGGAATCATTACTTATTGGTAAAAAGTCGAAGAAGTCGGTCGAAGAAGCTATTAAGATTCTGGAGACTGATATGGCGGATTGCATTTCCGAAGAAAATCGATCGCGATGGCTCGAACTCGTCGAAGAAGAACAAGCCCTTTTAGGGCGCGGCCGAAGAACCATGGTGACCGTGGCTGAGGAGCCGCGGACTATGCGAGTGCTTCCGCGCGGAAACTGGCAGGATGATACTGGCGAAATCGTAGCAGCTGGCGTTCCTGGATTTCTGGGAGTGATCGATTTGCCGGAAGGCCAAGTGGCGACTCGTCTTGATCTCGCTAATTGGCTGACGGATCCGGAGGAGGGAGTAGGAGGGCTGACCGCTCGCGTCTTCGCCAACCGTTTTTGGTATCTCTTTTTCGGAAGCGGAATTTCTTCATCGCTTTCGGATTTTGGAGGGCAAGGTCAGCCTCCGGTCAATCCGGAGCTTCTCGATTATCTCGCGGTTTCCTTTTATGAGAACGATTGGGATTTGAAGCGATTCGTGCGTTTACTGGTTACGAGTCGTGCTTATCGGCAATCTTCGGTCGCTTCACCAGAGCTGTTGGAACGCGATCCGTACAACCAGCTAGTGGCTCGGCAATCGCGATATCGACTTCCCGCCGAAATGGTTCGAGACAACGCGCTCGCGGTCAGCCAGTTGCTCGTTACCGAGTTCGGGGGCAATAGCGTGAAACCGTATCAGCCTGAGGACTACTACCGGCATCTTAATTTTCCTGAACGAAAATACGCCTCTCATGTTGACGATCGGCAGTGGCGCCGTGGCGTTTACGTTCATTGGCAGCGTATGTTTCTTCATCCCACGATGAAAACGCTCGATGCTCCCAGTCGGGAAGAATGCACAGCCGAGCGATCGCGTTCGAATACACCCAACGCTGCGCTTGCATTGCTTAACGATCCAACCTTCGTCGAGGCTGCTCGTGTCCTGGCCGAACGTATCATCAAAGAAGGTGGCAGCTCTATTGATGACCGACTCGATTTCGCCTACCAAGTTGTGCTGACTCGTTCCCCGGATGAAGATGAACGAGTCATTCTCCGTTCTCTACTTCAATCAACTGAAGCTGCCTACCGAGAGGATCCCGACGCCGCGAAGGCTTTGGTCGGTGTCGGCCTTGCAAAACGCTCGGACAGCATACCTGCACTCGAACTCGCTTCCTGGACCGCAGTAGCTCGAGGTCTCGTCAATTTAAACGAAGCGATTACTCGCAACTGATTTTACCTCATGGACCCTTTAACACGCCGCGCATTTCTCAGCCAATCCGGATTAGGCCTAGGCTCAGCTGCTCTCGCTTCTCTAATGGGATCGAACACAGCTTTTTCGAGCGCATCCAATCCTCAACTACCGCAGTTCGCTGCTAAGGCCAAGCGAGTCATTTTTCTTTGCATGGCAGGGGGACCGTCTCATCTCGAAACCTTCGATTACAAACCGGATCTCAACAAGCTGGACGGGAAGCCGATGCCGGAGTCCTTTACTCGTGGACAGCCGATTGCTCAACTTCAGGGGGAAGAGCTTAAGGTGCTTGGACACCAGACCGAGTTTCAGCGCTACGGAAAGAGCGGTCAGCTCATTAGCGACTACCTTCCCTGGACGGCTAAGATGGCTGATGAGATCGCAGTGATCCGCTCCATGGTGACCGATCAAATTAATCACGATCCGGCCCATACGTTTATGAATACAGGCACGGCGATCAGTGGCCGTCCGTCCATGGGTTCATGGATCAACTACGGTCTTGGTTCCGAGTCCGAAGACCTGCCTGGGTTTGTCGTGCTCACGAGCGTGGGTGGTCGCAATCCTCAGCCAATCGCTTCCCGCCAATGGTCTTCGGGATTCCTTCCTAGTCGTTATCAGGGCGTCGAGTTCAATGCGTCGGGCGATCCGGTTCACTATGTCAGCAATCCCAAAGGCGTATTGCCTGGTCAGCAAGCGGCCTTGGTCAATGCGATTGGGCAGCTCGACCGCAGACGAAACCAGATCGTTCACAACCCTGAAATCGATACGCGCATCGCGGCCTACGAAATGGCCTTTCGGATGCAAACGTCCGTCCCGGGATTGATGGATGTATCCGATGAACCGCAGAGCGTTCTCGATCTCTACGGAGCGACTCCCGGTGACGGCTCTTATGCTTCCAACTGTTTGCTCGCTCGTCGTCTGGCTGAGCGCGGCGTTCGATTTATTCATCTATATCACCGTGGATGGGATCATCACGGCGATCTTAGAAAGTACATGGATGTTTGTTGCGGCCTCACGGATCGCCCAACGTGGGCTTTGCTGACGGATCTTAAACGACGCGGTATGTTGGACGATACTCTCGTTATTTGGGGCGGTGAGTTTGGGCGCACTCCCATGTTTCAGGGCAAAGGCGGAGCTGGTCGCGATCATCATATCAAAGGATTCTCGATGTGGATGGCAGGTGGCGGAATTAAAGGCGGCACTAGCTATGGCTCGACGGATGAATTGGGCTACAGCGCTGTGAAAGATGTCGTCCACGTTCGCGATTTACACGCAACCATGCTGCATCAGCTCGGACTAGACGGGAACCGATTTACGTTCCCGTTCCAAGGTTTAGATATGAAACTCACCGGAGTAGAACCGGCGAAAGTGATCAGGCCAATTCTGGCGTAGTTTTCTTATTGGAGAGGCTTTACGGCTCTACGATGAGGCGTCCTTGCATTACGGTGAAATGACCGGAGAATGTGCAAATGTAGGGATAGGTTCCAGGAGAGGGGGCGGTGAATTCTACGAGCACAGTATCGCCGGGGTAGGCTAGCTTCGAGGCGGCTAGAATTCGGTGTGATTCTTTTTTTGGTACAAACTCGTCGGCTTGAGCACTGATTGCTGCGATGCCGACTGGATGAATATCGGATTCGTTGTTAACGATAATTAGGTTGTGGGCCATGTCGCTAGCGTTGACGAAGCGTATGGCTAAGCGTTCGCCGGTTTTTGCGCGAATTTCAGTGACGTCGTAACTTAGGGCGATTCCAGTGGATCGAATCTCGATTACACGGTCGGCGTTTATCACTAGTGATTGTTCGTTTTTTGGCCCGGGAATTGGGGAGGGCGCTTTGTGAGTAGAATGTTCGTTTGGTTCGATCAGATCGTTGAGGTTTAACGTAGCTCGATCCCCTGCAACGCGGTGAATAGTCTTATGGAGGCTCTGTTCCATTTGCTCCCCGTCGGCAGATAGTAGGTTGTAGTCGATGGCCATGACCAATCCCATGGAACTTTCAATCATGTCGGGTAGATTTGGTAGCGTGCCTAGGGTTGTTTGGGCGAGATCTTGCCTGAGCGTAGGGATAGAGAGTGAGACGGTTTTCCGATCGTTCGAAAGCTGTATAGATTGGATAGCGACAGTGTCGGATCCAGTTTGGCCTGGATGATTGATCGAGTAGATCTTTCCACGGGTGCCGTACTGGCTAGACCAAGGATAGGTCCATTGGTTGAGGGAGTAGTTGT
>JBNMOQ010000144.1:0-12624 GCA_051275055.1 Candidatus Pelagisphaera sp. | reverse complement strand
ACATGTTCCGCGGGAATCGAGAAATTGGCGATGGCTTCTTCCATCCGTGCGGGGTCGTCGTCGCAGACGCCGGCGATGGTAGCAGACGGGTGTTCGTGAACTTGGCGAAGAAGGTCGCCCATGTGCATGTGATCGAAATTGATGCCGACGATTTTCCAGTTTTTCTCTCGTGGGTTCATTTGGCTAGGTGTTGCGTGTTTTTTCCCCAGTCACCTTTTGCGGTGTGGGCGATACTATCTGGCATTTGGAGGACGGATCCCCAGGATTCTAGGAGCGTTATTAGTGTAGTTGTTTCGATATTACGAGCTCCGATATCTTCGAATAAAGATAGGGAAGCTGCGGCTCCGGCGGCTTGACCCATCGCCATCGTTTGGGCCATGGAGCGACAGGATGCGTGGGCGTCATGCGTGGCGCTGAAGCAACGACCGGCAACCCATAGATCGTCGCGTCCACGAACTACGAGACTTCTGTAGGGAACGCCGTAGGCACTGCCGTCGGGCACGTATTCCCAGTGGGTCTCGTCGTTTCCATCGGCGGTTTTTCTATGATCCTCGATAGGGGCGCCGCACATGAGGACGGCGTCATTAAATTGTTTGGCTTGTAAGCAGTCGGATTTGGTTAGTCGATATTCGCCGTAGACGCGTCTCGTTTCTCGAACACCGATTTGATGGGATAGTCCGATGATGTGCGAGTCATCGTATCCAGGGACGCAATCGCGAAAAAAACCTTCGAAAACGAATGCTTGTCGGCGCCCTTCGATTTCAGCTGCGGTCAGCGCTTCGAAATTGGTGGCATCCATATCGGCGACCCGTACGGCAACAGTAGCTATACAGCCTTTTTGAACCATGTAATGGGCACTACCTGCTTTGCGAGGGAGCGGGTGAGTTCCATTATCCAATGCTTCGCCCATGAGGCGCATTAGATGTTGTTTTCCACCAGCTTCTTCGAAGGCGTCTTGGTCGACATTACTCATGCGGAACGTCGTGGTCAGGGTTTGAGCGGGTTCTTGATCGCCGGCTTTTTCGTAGGGAATGTCGGCTGCGTGGCAGAGGTCGGCGTCGCCTGACGCATCGATAAAACGTTTCGCTTTGATTTTGAAAAAGCCGCTTTTGGTTGAGATGATGGCGGCTTGTAGAAATCCATCGGAGCCAGTTTCGACGTCGACGAGTGTTGCGTGATAGAGTGGTCTAACTCCGGCTTCGACTAGGAGTTGGTCCCAAACGTATTTAAGGAGCTCGGGGTTGTAGTTGACGCCTGTCCCGGCTCCATAGGTGTTGGGTCGAAGGAACACTCCGTCCTTTTGGGCGAGCCGGTTGACGACTTGGTCTGGCAGGCCACCGACGATTTTCCGAGGTTGGTCGCCCGGAGTGAAGAACCCGTAGAAGGTATCCAGCATTTGGGTGCTAGAGCCTCCAGCGAATCCGTAGCGCTCTAGGAGGATTACGGAATGGGCTTTTGACTTCCTGGCTGCGAGGGCGGCGACGCAACCTGCGGAGCCAGCACCGACCACTAGGATGTCTACTTCGGCTAGGGTCGGAACGATCGATCGATTGATGATTCGAAGGCTCATGGAATAGTTTTTATTCGCCGAGGGTCGCGTAGTATCGCGATAGGCGACGACCGTGTTCGTCGTAGGCTGCTTGAAATATTTCGGCCGCTCGCTCAGCTCCAATGAGCGCTCCGGCTGTTAGGACCTTTGGCGGTTTGCCGGCATCGGTGAGTCGTTGAGCGACTTCCGCTTTGATTGAGTTGATGACGAGACATCCGCCAAGAGTAGATCCTGGTGAAACCGGTGTATCCAATCCTTGGATTTTTATCATTGCATCGCCGACGGGTGCTCCTGTGTCGAGAATGAGATCGGCGAAATCGGAGAGTTTTTTGCCTCGAGTGTCTTTGGTGGTGGAGGCGTCGGAGTGGAGTTGGCTAATGAGGGCAACTACTTTGATGCCGTTCTTTTGAAAAAGCTCGGCCATTTCTATCGGTACGCGATTACAGCCACTGGAAGATATGACAAGGGCTGTGTCTTGGCCGGTGAGTTCGAAGTTTCTCAGAATTTGTTCGGCTAGGCCGCTGGCGTTTTCGAGAAACATTGCTTGTCGCTGTCCGTTGCAGCCGACTACGAGATTATGAAAACTGAGGGAAAGCTCCACGATTGGGTTGAAGCCCGGAAAGGAACCGTAGCGCGGCCACATTTCCTCAGTCATCATGCGGCTATGGCCTGAGCCGAAAACGTGGACCATGCGATTGGCTAAAATCGTTTTGGCAAACCAGTCGGCAGCTTTGGCGATATTGTCTTCTTGCGCTGAGACGGTTTCGATCAGTTCGCGTGATTTCTGGAGATAGGTTTGCGTGAGGGACATAGCTTTGAAAATGGATACTCTTGGGCTTTGGATTTGGCTTAGCCTTCGAGTGTGAGTCGTTGTCCGTTTAAGAGGACGTGATGGTTAACGTTTTTGGACTGGCAGGCTTTTTGAAAATCCGTTGGCTCGGCAGTGTTGAATTCGAATAGGTCGTAGTGATGAGGGATTACGCATTTTATGGTGCAATCGCGGGCCAATTGAGCGGCCTCTTCTGAGTTGAGGTTTCCTGCGACGCGACGTTCGGGCTTGTATCCGTTTATTGGAAGAAAAGCTAAGTCGAGGTTGAACTGTTGAAGTCGTGAGGCGAGTCCGTCGTAGAGTCGAGTGTCGCCGCTGTGATATATTTTCCAGGGACCGAGTTCGATGACGAATCCCATGAAGTGATGCTCGCCTTTTTCGTTGGTTTTGAGTTCGTCATGGGCGGATGCGATACCGTGAAAGGTTACACCTTTCACCGTCGCGCTTAGACCATCGTTGAGTCCGATAGGGCGGTCTGGATTCCTTTGGAGACGGTCAGCTATAAATGTTCGATTGGCTTCGGGGATGACGAAGGCTAGTTCAGGGTTCGCTTGAAAGAGTGCGATCAGCGTTTCCTTGTCGAGGTGGTCCGTGTGATTGTGGCTCGAGGTAACGATATCGATGCCTGTGAGTTTGGACGGGTCTAGGACCAGTTCCGTGATGCGCGTGTGCGGTTTGTCGGTCGTCGAGTATTTTCGAGTGAGCGAGTCCGATAGGTAGGGGTCGAAGAGAACGGTCTTACCTGCAGACATGACTAGGAAACCGCTTTGTCCTAGCCACCATGTATACAGTGTATCGGTATTATCGCTACGAGCAGATTCTATGTCGGCGAGGAGCTCTTCGTCTTTTTGAAAAGCGGGATTCATTTTGCGTTGGGAAGCCCAAGCTCGCGTCGGACGATGTTTGCGCCAGCGACCATGTTCTTTAGTTTTTGTTGCGAGGCCCAACGAGCTGTTTGGGAGAGGCCGCAATCGGGCGCGAATACGAGTCGGTCGGCTGGGGCGAATTCCAAGCATTTTCGGATGATTGCGGCGACGTCTTCGGGCGTCTCGATATAGTAGCTTTTGACGTCGATGATACCGATTGCGGCATCTCTGCGTTTGCAGATCTCTTCAATGAGGTCGAGGTAGTCGAAGTGGGTGGTACACATTTCGATATGCATTTCGTCGACATGCATATCGAGGAAGGCCGGAAACATGTCGCGCGGAGTGCGTTTGCCTACGGCCCGTCCTTTGTAGTTGCCGAAGCATAGGTGGGAGCAGATGCGAGCTTTGCCGACCGCGGGTTCGACGGTGCGGTTGAAGAGATCGACGAAGGAGCTAGTGTCGGCTTTGTAGGCGTAACAGCTCATGGATGGTTCATCCACGCAGATTTCTTTGCATCCGGCTTCGACGAGTTTTTCGATTTCACTGCGGACTAGAGGGAGCAGGGCTTCTGTTATCGCCATGCGATCTGGGTATTGATCATTGGGGAGGAGTCGTCCGCTCATTGTAAAGGGACCGGGGATGCTGGCCTTGAGGGTCGGACCCTCTGGAGCGAGGCGTTTTAGGCGTTCGAATTCTTCGACGGCTCCGAGTCCATTGGGGGCTTCAAGTTCGGCGGTGATCGCATGCTTACCGCGCTGATCGTGAGCGGGAGGGCCGAATCGGCGTGGTGAAGCGCTTTCAAGTTCGATGCCTTTTATGTAGCCATAGAAAGAGAGATTGAAATCGAAACGGGTTTGTTCTCCGTCTGTGATTACGTCGAGGCCGGCCGTTACTTGATCATGAATGGCGGCGATAACAGCGTCCTCTTGCATTTCGCTGATGTCGTTTACGCCAAATTGGTCGAGGTTTTGGGAAGCGAATTCCAACCAACCTGGAAATGGATAACTGCCAATTACGGATGTGCGGAGCGGTGTATCTTTCATGGTATTGAAGTGGCGTTGTATAAGTTAACAGATCTGCGCCGCAGGGGCGTTGGGAGTGGCGAATGCTCAGGTGGTTAGTGTCTTCGACTATACACCCTCGTGTGGAGACTGGATGCAAGTTATAAGGTGCCGGTTTGGCTAGAAACTGATATGATTATTAATGGATCAATAGTTTGACCTCGATGATAGATCAGGACAGGAAGCGTGTTGATATGATGTATCGAATTTTTCTGTTCTCTGTTTGCGCGTTGGTTTCTTCTTATTCCGGATATGGTCATGGAGCCGCCGGTGAGCACGCACATGGTGAAAGTGACACGTCTGCGAATGGCCTCATCCTTGGGCATAATGGCCTTCAGTACCGTGTCGATTTGGGATGGGCAAAGGCGGATCCTGATCTTGCTCCCGTAATCAACTCTCACGCTTTAGCTGAAGGTCGTGACGGTTTGATCTACGTGATTACGGATCACCCTAAGAACGCGTTTGTCGTATTCAAAAAAGACGGTACTTATGTTCGTTCTTTTGGCGAAGGACTCGTCGGGGGGCATGGGCTTGAATTTTTCGAGAAGGACGGGGAAGAGTACCTTATCCACGTAGATTGCGGCTGGCATTTCGAAGCTGAAGGCTGGAATGCCACGCCGAGCAATGGGCGTGTAACGATCCTCAAAACGGATGGTACGATTGTGAGGCATTTGCCGACTCCCTTTGAAATGGGAATTGGCGAAGCGGGAGACAAGCAGTTCATGCCGTGCGATGTCGCAATAACGCCGCAGGGCACGATCTTAATCGCGGACGGTTATGCTACGGATTTTATTTACGAAATGACTATGACCGGGGAGCTCGTGCGACGGTGGGGTGGTAAAGCCGAAGGCGAGCCGGACGGGTTGAAGAACGCCCATGGTATTTCGCTCGATCTGTCGGACGCGGAGAATCCATTGGTTTGGGTCCCTTCTCGTGGAGAGAATAAACTCAAGGCGTTTACTTTAGATGGCAAATTCGTCGAGACGATTGACCTGCCAGGAGCTTTTGCAGGGCAGTTGTTCTTTCGTGGAGATAAGGTCTACACGGCAGTGTGCTGGTCTAAAGAAGGGGGTACGGGAAAACGTCTTGGACAATCAGGATTTCTTCTCGTTATGGATCGGAAAACGAAAAAGGTGATCAGCGCTCCAGGCGGGAGTAAGCCTACTTATGTTGATGGAGTTCTTCAGCCGCTTTATCAAACGACTAAGACCTTTATCCATGGCCACGATCTCTACGTGGATAGTGCGGGCGCGATCTATTTCGGGGAGTGGAATGCGGAACGTCGCTATCCAGCGAAGCTGACGCCGGTGGAATAGGGAGTGATGGTTTGTCGTTTGTGTTCGTAGGGTCAGTCCCGCTCAGCGTGGACTGTGCCGCGATACAGAATCACTCTTTACCTACGCGGCGTGGCGCAAGCGCCAGCCCTACAGTTGATTTATATACTCGCCAAGCGACCGGTGGAATCTCCAAAGCGAGGTAGGTTTTGGACTCCCATATTGTCGGCCATATTGAGGAAAAGATTGGCTGCGGGTTTCGATCCGAATTTGCGATAGTTCCCTGGATTCAGGTTTCCGCCACCGTGTCCTGCTAAAACGAGAGGCAGGTTGTCGTGGGTGTGTCGGTTTCCATCGGCGTTTCCGCTTCCGTATAGGATCATGGAATTGTGAAGCATGGACTTGCCGTCAATATCATTGATTTCGTCCAAGCCGGTCAGGAATGAAGCGAACTTCTGCGCGTACCACTGATCGATTCGGCCAACTTTGGCGATCCGGTCGACTTTGTCTTGGTGGTGCGTTAGTTCGTGATGACCTTCGGGGATGCCGATCTCATCGTGGGAACGATTGTCGCCGTCGTGGGCGAGCATCAAGGTGGCAATGCGGGTAGAGTCGGTTTGGAAGGCGAGGGTCATCATGTCGAACATGATGTCGATGTGCTCGCCGTGACTGAAGGGGATGCCTTCGGGCGTTGCGATGTCCGGGTCGATGGTTGCTCCGAATCGCTCCAAATTTTGAATACGTGATTCTACTTCTCGAATACCCGTCAGGTATTGTTCGAGCTTTTCCCGGTCGCGGTGATCGAGTTTCTTTTGCATGCGCTGAGCATCGGTCATCACGAAGTCGAGAATGGAGCGTCGATTAACCATTCGTTGTTCCGTCTTTTCCGATCGTTCTCCGTGCGAGCCTTCGCCGAAGAGCCGTTCGAATACCTTGCGCGGATTCGATTCGGGGGTCATCGGGTTAGTAGGCGTTTTCCAAGAAAGATTGTATTGGTAGGCGCATGAGTAGCCAGTGTCGCAGGCTCCGGCCCGTCTAGCGGGGTCGCAGCTTAGCTCGAGTGACGGAAATCGAGTCATGTGGCCGACTTCGCTTGCTATGGCTTGGTCGATGGATCTGCCGGCCCTGAAGTCTGTAGCGCTTTTTTTAATACGTACGCTCGTTAGGAATACGCTGTTGCCGCGAGCGTGGTCGCCGCCGCCATCTTTTCCTGCGGTGGCATTTAGTTGATCTAATCCGCTAAGGACTTGGACGGAATTGCGAACGGACTCGAGTGGTTTGAGCGTGTCTTTGAAAGAGAAGTTACTTCCTTTGCCTTGGGGCCACCAAAGATCTGGAATGGAGCCGTTGGGGAAGAAAACGTAGGCGGCTCGGAGAGGAGCTCCAGACCCGGTTGTCGCTACTTGGCGCAGGTTTTTGGCGGCGAGTAGGTTGCCGGGAACCATGGATTGGAAGGCTGGCAGGGCAAGACTGGCTCCTACGCCTTTGAGGAAATTTCGGCGATTTAGGTGATTTGCGAATGATTGGCGGTTCATTGATGGTCTGGTTTGAATTTCGGATTTCGACGCTTTTGAAACGGTGCGGAGCGAATAATTTCGTTTATCAAGGCGGACGGGCGTCCATCGGATTTCTGTAGCGTTTTGACGAGATGATCTACGGTTGCGGTGTCGTAGTATTCGATTCCGCGGCCAAGGGCGTAGGTTAACAGCTTTTCGCTGAAACAGTAATAGAAGTCGTTTATGCGTTCATTTGCAAGTATTCGCTTCATTTCCTGGATGGAGTCGAAGGTCTCGCCGGTGATCAGTTTGCCGTCTGTTTCAATGGGTTGGTTGAGTTCGGTATCGCGCCAGTTGCCCATCGCGTTGAAGTTTTCGAATGCTAAACCCAAGGGGTCCATTCGGTTGTGGCAGGATCGGCAAAGCGGATCTTCGCGGTGTAAGGCGAGCGATTCGCGCAGGCTCATTTTTTGGATTTCGCCGGGACTAGCCACATCTTCGAGGGAAGGAATATTTGGCGGCGGGGCCGCTGGGGGAGTTCCGAGGATGTTTTCGAGGATAAAGACGCCGCGTTTGACGGGCGAAGTTCGCGTTGGGTTAGAGGTGTAGGCGAGGATCGTTCCGTGCGTGAGAATACCGCCGCGTGGGCTTCCGGGTTCGAGAGAGACCTTCCGCAACTTGGAGCCCTTGATGCCATCGATATCGTAGTGTTTGGCAAGTCGATCGTTCAGGAAGGTGTAGTCACTATCGAGCAATTCTTTGAGGTTTCGATTCTCTCGGATGATGTAGTTGAAATAGAGTTCGGTTTCCTCGCGCATTGCCCGTTGGAGAGGGGATTTCAATTCCGGTCGGTCGAAGTCGTAGAGCTTTCTCATGATGGCTCTCGTTCGCGTGTAAGTCTCTTTTTGCTCCGGGGTACGATTGTTTTCCGGGATTTCACGGACGATGGAGTAGGCTTCTTTTGCTGCCATCATTTCGGGTTGCGGATGGTCGCGAAGCCAAACATCGAGGGAGCTGATATTTACGGATTGGATGTCGCGTGCGTGGAGCCATTGGCCAGCGAAGTTGTTGATGAAATTCTCAGAGCGTTTGTCCTTCATCATACGCTCGATTTGAGCGTCGAGGTTTTCGCGGAGCGTTCCTTCTTGGGCCATTTGGAAGAGTTCTTCGTCAGGCATGGAGGACCAGAGGAAATAGGAAAGTCGTGACGCAAGGGAGTACTCGTCGATGAGCGGGTGTTCGCCTCTTTTTGACGGCTCGAGAGAACCTTCTTCTCTGAAGAGAAAGCGAGGCGAAGCGAGGATCGCGACCATAGCTTGGGAGATTCCCAATTCGTAGCTGTTTCCTTCTTGGGAAGATATTTCTTTAGCCAGGTTGGTTAATTGATCGATTGTTGGTCTATCGACGGGACGCCTGAATGCGCGAGTTGCGAAATTGCCAAGGAGTTGACGTGTGTATTCAGTTTTCGATACTTCTTCAAGGGGGGTGGTTCCGGGGAAGAAACGTTCGTAGTTCTTTGGCTGTATCCAGTTTTCACGTGCGAAAGGTCCTTGAATAGCGATGCTTTCGATTCGCATTTTGAGGCGTTTGACTTTTTCCAAGCCGGAAGTGAGAGGTTCAACTTCGACTGTGAAATCGTGTTCTCCTGGTTGCCAGTCGTATTCAAAGGCCTGTTCGAATGTTCGTCCGGAAACGTATTCGAATTCTTGGTCGATCTTAATTTCGCCGTCGATTTTGAATATGAAGCGACAGCGATTGTAGTCGAATCCTTGGAAACTGGAAAAGCTGACGGGTTTGAAGTTGAGTACGACTTGGTATTTTCCGGAGCGTTTTATTTCGTATTTCGCTGAGCGAGTTGATGGGGAGTAAAAGGATAGCTGGAGCCTGTCGTTGTCTGCGTCGTCTTTGATTGTCGGGGGAGAGAAAAAGTCTACTAGCTCTTCGTTGTCCAATATGTGTTCGGGCAGTATGCGCGCCTGTGTCGGGACGGCTTCGGTTATTATGTGGCTGGCAGCATCGAGGTACTTTTCTAGCATCATTGGCGAGAGGGTTAGGATATCGCCAATGTTGTCGAAACCTTCGCCCGAGTCGTCTGCCGGGAACGCGTCTGCCGTGTCGAAATCTACTCCAACCAGCTCGCGAATCGTGTTTTGGTATTCCACACGGTTCAGCCGTTGAACGGTGACTCTTCCTGGATCGGGATTTTTGGGGTCGATTCCAAAAGGACCAGATTTGATCCAAGTCGCTAGGCGTTCTCGTTCTTCATCGGTTGGGAGGAACTCTTCCTCGATTGGAGGCATTATGTGGGTCCGCGTATTTCGAAGAAGGCGCACCCAAAGCTCGTGATCGCCAATCGATTCGGCGGTGAATTCGTCCAATGTGATGCCGCCTTTGCTGGTTCCGAATCCATGGCAATCGTAGCAATAGCTGTCGAGGATCGGCTCGATTTCCTTCTTGAATGATTTCAGGACGGATTTGCTCGCCTCGGCTGTAAGTAGCGGAGCGAGAAGGACAAGCCCGATAAAGGGCCTAAATTTTGAGACTAAGAAAAACATGAAGCGCGATCTGGACAGGGTACTAACTGAACTAGCTTACTAGAGAGAACTGGAAGATGGACAAGAATCTAGCTCAATTTTCGTCATTTTATGACTCTTTTGTGAAATTATGGACTCATAGGTACGGAATCATGTATGGATATTTTGGCTTTTCACCCTGCTGGGGAGCACAGCGAGCCATCATGCAGTCCCGACTTGTTTGGACGTATCTTGTTAGTGAACTTCGATTGAGAGAGAGTTTTTAACAGGATGCGCTCGTTTTACTCGCTTGCTTGATAACGCTGCGCGTTAGCATGATGAGGGTGCTTTAAGGGGCTGTTGAATAAGTCAGTGTAGGAGCGGGTTTATCCCGCGATTTTTTATCTTTATTGTATGGGCACCATTATCGCGGGGTAAACCCGCTCCTACAATTGGGTAGTGGAGCAACCTTCGACTTATTTAACAGTCTCCTAGTACTGTTTTAGCATGGCCCGCAAAACGGGTTCGTAGGCGTCGGCGTAGCGTACCATGCCCATATCGTTGGGGTGAGAGCCGTCGGTGGCACCTTCTCCGTCGAGGCCTAGGAGGTGGTCGCCATCGAGATAGTAAAGGTACTTGATCCCGGCTGCGTTTAATTCGCGGTAGGCTTTGCGCAGCGCTTTTCTGCTGCGGTCGTGGTGGGCTTTTCGGGTTGGGAAAAAGGCGACGTTGGTGAAGCTGCGATCTTCAGTGAGTAGAATGGGTGTATTCGGGTGAGCGCTACGTATTTGTTTTACAAGAGGAACTGCTCGCTCGCTGACGGTATCGCCGTTCATGTTAGGCAGGCAGTCGATCACGTATGCGCAAGGATCCAGTTCGGAGAGAAGGGCGCCTACTTCAGCCTCCATACGGCCGTTGCCGGAGAATCCCAGATTGATTGTGGGGCGTCGCAATCTACGCCCCAGTATCGACGTGAAAGCCATTCCGGGTCGGGAAGCGCAGGCTCCGTGGAGAATCGAAGTACCGTAAAAGAGTATTGGACGTTCTGCTCTTGGTGCAACGGGCTCGAAGGATTGTCCATCGGGAACGCCGATCTCGAGGGATTCGACGCCATTGTATAGGGGCAGGTAGATCGTGTAGCGACGCGAACCCGGGGCGAGGTCTTTGGCGATGTCTGCTTCGATTACTTTGCTATCCGGCCTAACGACTTCGACCCATCGATCAATGCCTTGGGCATCTTGCGCGTAAAGATCCAGGCCGCTTACGCCGGTGGCGGGCATGTGTGGCATGGCAAGGCGATCAAGCAGCAATTCATAGCGTACTTTGATAACTGGAGAATCGGTGATGAAGCGAACGCACATACCAGCCGAGTGTCTTGATAAATTCCATACAGGATCTCGAACGACGTTTTCGGCTTTGCTTGGGAGTCGATCGAAGTCTCGTTGAGTTTCGGTCCATCCTTTTCCTTCAACTCCCCAATCAAGCACGTTGCGCCAGTTGATCTTTGTCTCTGGTTCGGGCGATCCTTGCGCAAGGATACTTGGAGCAAGACTGAACGTTATGGCACCTCCGATGAGGCGACTTGCGAATTGACGACGGGAATAGGATGATTGGGGCATAGGACTAAATTTGAATGGTGCTGTGGCGAATGTCGAGGGCTAGATCATGCTGGGGATCGCAGCGAGCCATCATGTAGTCCCTACTTGTCGAGGACGTATCCTGTTAATATAAATTGGTTGAAGGAGCTCGCCTAGAGGTGTTTTTCGAAGATGGCGACCATGTCATCGACCATGTCGTTGAACCAGGGGTGGAGGTTCCAGCAGCCGTGCTGGCCGTCTTTGTATACGTATAGGCCAGTGGCTACGCCGTGGCTTTTTAGGGCGTCGATAGAGAGACGATTTCCTTCGGGGTTGTCGTGCTCGCCTTCCTGGAAATAGATCGGCGGATCGTTTTTGTCGATTTGGATATGGGCGTCGGCTAGTGCGTAGAGCTCGGGGTCTTCGTCGATGGTTGCGGCGAGCCATACGTTGGTGTTGGATCCGGATTTAGGATCGCGTGAGCGATCGGCGACTGAACCGGTAGTTATTTGCATGGGACCGCCCATGACGATGGCGACGTCTAAGCGTGAGGCGCGTGGCTCGAGCCCAACGTTGCGTTGCGTGCCGGGGTTCTCCCATCCGGTGGCCATCAGTCCTACGAGGTGTCCGCCTGCGGAACCGCCTATGGCTCCGATGCGTTTTGGGTCGATTCCAAATCGAATTGCGTTGGCTTTGACGAAGGCGGTGGCTGCATTGCAATCTTGGATACCGGCTGGAAATTTGGCTTCGTGGCCTAGTCGATATTCGACGGCTACTGTCACGAATCCGCGACTGGCTAATTCGAGAGTAAGGGCTCGGAATTTGTTTTTGCTTCCATTGCGCCAGCCGCCGCCGTGTATGATTAGAATGGCGGGAAGTGGTTTGGAGGAATTTTTTGGCCGGAAAATATCGCAGAGCAATTTACGGTCGCCGTCTTGGGCGTATACGACATTCAAATACGAATCGAGTGTGTTGGGGATTTCGGTAGTGGGGCGTGGGCCTTTCTTTTGGAGGGCGGCGATTGGGGCCGGATTTTGAGCGACGCCGTATGCATTCATCCGGATGCGGTGGAGTCCGCTGAATCCTGTGATGTAGAGGCTTCGCATATCGCTGTCGCCGAAAGCGCAATTGATGGGACGTTCTGGGGTTTCGATTTTTTCGAGGAGTTTGCCACTGGGACTCCATATCCAAACGTGCTTGGCGCCGGCGCAGTAGACGTTGCCGGCTCTGTCGATACTCATTCCGTCGGGGCCTTTGTCGGGACCAGAGTCCATTGAGGCGAAGTGAATTCCTGGTTTGGTTTTGCCGGGAGCGATTAAGTCGAATGACCAGATTTTTTTTGTTCCGGTTGAGGAGACGTAGAGCGTTTGTTGGTCGGGGGAGAGGATTAGGCCATTGGGACCGGCGATGCCGTCGGCGGCTACGGTCTGCTGTCCTTCTGGATTGATGTAGATAACCT
>JBNMOQ010000143.1:0-12661 GCA_051275055.1 Candidatus Pelagisphaera sp. | reverse complement strand
ATTCTAAAAAAAAAACGGTGAGCTACTTTTCCAAGGACGAGATATGATCTTCGAATTCATCAGCAAGGAAAGAGACCGCTACGAGGTCCTGGAAATGTGCGAGGCTCTGGAGGTCTCCACCACTGGCTACTATCGCTGGGTAAAGGCCAAAGCCTAGCGCCGACGAAAAAGCCGACTGGAAACGGATCCGATCGGCTAAACTAATGATTTCGCTGATTCTCCGGTCCGTAAGTTCAGCGACAATGAGGGTATGCAATCTGAATGTGGTCAGAGTGTCTGGCTAGGTCACCGTTTTCGCATTGAGTCAATCGGAGCAATCCCTCCCGACTCATGCGGATACTATGCACCTGTGACGTAGCGATAGATTTTTTTGCTCAACGTAGCACTAAGGCGAAACGCTCACCAGGCTAGCCAAGAAACTAAAGGCATCGCCAAGAGGGGGGACCATCGAGACCGCCAGCTCCTAGCGAATCCCCGCAAACGGGCCTCGGCGGGCTGTGTGCAGATGCAACAGGTTATTTTCGCGAAATCAACGAGTGACAGCCATTGAACTCGACCGACGGAACCGATAGAGCCTCGCCACCCAACCAACACACTGAATTTCTTACTTGATGCGGTGAAATCCAGCCTTCAGCCTAGCCTGCAAATCGAACCGGAACAATTGAATTTTCTATCAACAAAGGATTCTGGATACAACACGGCCATTTTCGGCAAGTACATCTAGGAGACGAGCTAGATAGTTGATTAAGATCAGAAATCCGATCCGTAAAATCTAACCTCCAGTTCAGATACAATAACCGGAACAAGAATCTAAGATATGTATTGGTAAATGAATACGCCATGCTAGTCTAGAGCCTAATGAATATTAGACCTGAATTCAGAACCTCAAAGGAATGGAAGAAGTTCAAGAGAGCCATTGGCCATCCAGCCGCTATGGAGTTCTTCGTAAGCATAGGGTGCGAACTCGAAGGAACAACAAGAGCCGCCAAGCAAGACAATGGATTCATCGACACCAAGGATCCCGAGGACTTCCTCTATTTGTGTGGAGCTAAGGATTATGGCATCGAGGGAGAGGTCCTTATTGAAGCTTTCCTGTTCTCGGGCTTTGAACGAAACCATAAAGGCAACAGAACCTAACGTAACTGAACGAAACGTAACGGGCGGGTTACCCCAGACTAAACCTCCAGGTAACCCAGAGTTAGACGATGACGACCCGTGGGGAGGAGGGGAGCCGTCCTTTTAGGCATATTGACGCCTTGTTGAGACTGTTGTCATATCAAATTCTTACCAATGAAGAAACTACCCACAGTCAAAATCTACACGGATGGCGCCTGCCTTCGGAATCCTGGAGGTCCCGGAGGTATCGGCGCGATTGTGCAGCAAAACGGAAAGACCGTCGAAATCAGCAAAGGCTATCCTGTCGCAATGAATGAAGAGCCACAAGTGACGAATAATCGCATGGAAATGCTCGCTTGTATTGAAGCTCTAAGGACACTTAAGGAACCCTCGGAAGTGAAGCTTTACTCGGATTCTAAGCTAGTGATCAATTGCGCTACGGGGAAATGGAAACGAAAGAAGAACCTCGATTTGTGGGCGCTCTTCGATCCCTTGCTTGAGAAGCACAAGGTAAAGTTTGAGTGGGTGAAGGGGCATGCTAGCAACAAGTGGAATAATCGAGCCGATGAGCTTGCGGGATCCAATATACCAGCGGGACAGCATTGTAGCGGTCGGCCCCAGGCATTCTTCAACAAATAGGCAGATACAACAGGTCATTTTCGCGAAATCGACCAGCGCCAGCCATGGAAATCGACCAACGGTACCGATAAAGCCTTGTGATCCAACCAATCCACGGAAAGATTTAACTCGATACCGCGAAATCAAGCTATCAACCACCCCCCCTGAACCAAATCGGAACAATTGAATTTCCTAAAAACAACAGGCCGCCAGAGATAGCACGAGACCGATTCTGGCCTTGGACACTACGAGCGTTATCGACGATTGGCTTTGCTGTCGTATTATATTCACGTTGGCGATTGGTCTCTCGATTCGTCTTCGCACCTGCCCATACGCCACGGCTGATCCCAAAATCGAAATGACGTTCCGTAACAGTCTCCTGCTCATCGTTTCACTTCTGGCATCGTCGAAATCCTTTGCGCAGATGACTCCGATTGATTTTCGATATGCGCCCGAATACTGGTACAGTGCAATTGGCTTCCCCTTCGATCACCACAAAACGCTAGCGGACGATCACGGTGCCTTGCTCTTTGACTTCGGACCTGGCCCGTACGTCACTCCTAAGACGAAGATCTCCTTTGTGCCGCCGGAGGGCGCGCAACGCAAACAATCCTATCGGGATCCGCGGGTGCCGATCTTGCAGACCACCTATGAACGTGAAGACGAGTCCAGAGTGTCGGTCCTTTCGTATTCCCTGCCTCCAACGAAACGGACGCCAGATCTCGACTATGCGTTAACGCGTATCAACGGTCTGACAGGAACGCTCTCGTGGGCTTCTCCGCCGGACGGCTACGATCCTGCCTTCCGCAATGTCGCCTGGGGAACGAATCGTCCCATCGAGTTTCGCCTTGCCGTCCCATCCGGTGCACGAAAGCAAATCGCATTCGGCTTCTGCGAGAGCTACCGCGACAAGCCCGGAATGAGAAAGATCGTTGTCGAAGTAGAAGGTTCATCTCCGATAGAATTGGACCCGCTCGACGGCGGCGAACGAAACCTGCCGATGGTCGTGATTGCCGACGCGGTTGATACCGACGGTGACGGCATCATCCCGATTACGATACTCTCTCCGGAAGGTGATCCAAACACGATACTAAACGTGCTTTGGGTTTTCGAAAGCACGTACGAAATCGACGAAATCGAACTACTTGCCGGCCGGCTTTCGGACAAAGCAGAAATCTATCTCGATGCCGGACGCGAACCGCAGGTTCTCGCGCGACCATCCAGATTTGATGTCTTGCGTTTGACGACTGACTCGCCGCGAAATTCTGTTCTCCGAATCGAAACGAATCGAAACGTTGAGGTTCGCGAAGGCGCTGTGTTCACCGACGGATTCGCGTTCGCATTAAGCAGGCCTCTGCCGTCATCGTGGGAGAAGACGGACCGCGGAATTGATCTTCACTACGGCAACGGTGCACGATCAATTGAGGTTGTCGTGCAGAATGGATTTGCCGATGACGTTGGTGCGTTTCCGACCAGCGTGCAAACAAATGATTTTGATCGGATCGCTGACTACTGGCTGACGGAATCTACTATTCCTTATTTCACTATTTCGGTACCGGATGTCGCACTGCAAGAACTTCTGGATGCTTCAATCCGCACGGTCTATCAATTCACGGAAAACGTTGACGGTATCCTACAGGCGCAGCCCGGAGCAGCGCTCTACCGCGGTCAGTGGATGCACGATGGTGTCTATTTCGCCGATCTGTTTGCGCAGCTCGGAGACGCCTCAACGGCGCGCCGCCTTGTAGATCGGCTCCTATCATTTCAAAAGCCGACCGGACAGGCCGTGATTATGAGGCCAAATCTCATCCACCGGGAAACGCCGCTTCTGATTTGGCTGCTCTGTCGATATGCCGAACTAACAAACGACGATGCGTGGCTTTCCGATAATTGGGAACACGTACAAAAAGGTGTGGACTGGATCGAGGGATTGCGTAATCAGACCCTCGTTCCAAATGCAGCGAACTACGGACTAACGCCCTCTGGCTTTGCGGATGGCGGTATCCACGGTGTCCAGCCTGAATACGCAAGTGTAAACTGGGTTCTTATTGCACTGCCGAACGCAATCAGGGCGGCAAAACGATTGGGATACTCAGACGACGCGAATGCGTGGGAAAAGCTTAACAGTGCTTTCCTCGAATCGTTTTGGACTGCAGCCAGTCGCGATATTCGCACCGACGAGCATGGCAACGAGTTCCTTCCCATTCGTGTTGGCGATTCCGGTCCGAACGAGATTCCTCAGCAGGCCCAGTGGATGGTGCCCGAAGCACTTGTTTATGGCGAACACATCGCAACGGATCATTCTCTGGCCAGCGGAACCATCCGCATCCTCGAACTTCACCAGAGCCAAGGTCTGGTCACGAGCACTGGTTGGCTGAAAGATGGAATCTGGGTTTACTTTGGCGGATTCCTTGCAGAGGCTAACCTGCGAATGGGTGAAGGCAGACGGGCCGGTGAGTTGCTGTACGCAATGGCCAATCACGCCTCGCCTGTATTTACGTGGCCGGAAGAGCAAATGCCCGTCGGTCAGGGTCGACGTACTGCCGGAGATTTTCCCCATGGTTGGGCCAGCTCGACCATGCCACGACTTGTCATTCGCCTCCTCGTCTTCGAGGATGGGAATGACCTGACGCTATTCCGCGGAATACCGGTCGAATGGCTGTCGCCAGGCAAGAGCACCAGTCTGCATCACGTTGCAACGCGGTTCGGTAAGGTTGACGTGAATATTGATGTATCCGATGCCGGGAATACGGTTGAAATACGAGTCAGTCCACTGCATCCGCGAAGTGATTCAGAGTTGAGAATAGATTGGCGTCAATTCGAAGAAGCCGGTTTCACGGTTCGCGACGCCATGCAAAGCATTGAATGGGGACAGGAATTTCGGGCGACGTTGCATCGTTAGCGCGCCGCCAAGCAAACGTGATCCGATCGGAGACGAATGCAACAAACTGAATTTTATCACTCCTCAGCCAAAGTGATTCCGCAAATCAATCATCAAAAATCCACGGAATTTCTAACTTGATAGGGCCAAATCAACCTTTAGCCTACCCCCCCGAATCAAATCGTAACAATTAAATTTTCTATCAACAATGTAGAGCGCGGAATTCTTCGGATTCGAGAAAGGATTGTATTACGATCTCGCGTTTTGCACCCTTGCCGAGTTCTTCGATGTAGTTATGATAGCCGATCTTGTCCGGCTCTCTCTGGAGCAGGGTTCTGTAGGTGCGTCGAACGAAATCCAAGTTGTTTAGCTCCTTGCTGTTCTCGATCGAAAACAAGATTTTACTTGCGATATTACCTTCAACCTTCGAAGACGAATTTTCAGCAATACTATTACTCCAATCGGCAATTAGCCCATTGAAAGCTTCGTTTGGCTCTTCGTTGATTACGATCTCCTTGCCTCGCCAGGACTCGAAGCCGACGTTTTTGAGAGAAGGTAGATCGGTGAATTGGTTTGGCGTTAAAGATCCCACTCCTCCGCCTCTGAAAAAGGAGATGATATCGACCTTTGCTTCGCGAGCGAGTTTGATCGCTTTCTGTATTTGCGATCCGTCTGAATTCCATGGGAATACGACGTATTTCCATTCTATAATTGGTGAGGTGAGTCCGCGTTCGGCTTTTACAGCCACGAGGCGAGCCATGTTCCGGTAGGACTTTTCGAAATTTGCCCCTACCTGATATTTTACTACCGTTTCTTGGTCTGATCCATCGATGGAAAAGAAGATATGGTTAAGGAGTAGGGCTCCTTCGATCTTCTCTGGCGTGTCGAGAAACATGCCGTGCGTTGAGGTATTGATGGTAAGTCCTTCGTTGGCGTTGCGAAGGATTTGCAGTTCCTGGTAGACCCGTTTCGATAAAAAAGGCTCTCCCAAATTAAAATAATGGACGAGAGGTATCCGGTTTTCACTTACGACCTCCGCTACCAGCTTCATATCCTCTAGAGACATTGCTTTGCTCTTTCGGGTCTTCATCAAATCGATGCGATTGCAGGAGAGGCAGCCTAAGTTGCAGACCACGGTGTTCTCCACCATGATCCCGTTTTTCGGAGGCAAAAAGGTTTCGAGGATAGACTTGTCTTCGTCTTCGCCTATTTCCTCCAGTTCTGGGCATCCTTGGCATTCTGGGATGGGGAGCTTTCCGTTGAAGAGGCTTTTGCGAAGATGCCGAGCTTTGTCGCCGGCAAAGATATCTTTGAGAGAGTTTTCCTTGAGGTTGCCAATTTGGCCGCGACCGAAGTAATCCGCGCAATTGCAGGAAACGGTCATATCCGAGTTGATACAGATATTGTAGCTCGATTCCCCGTAGAGGGCTTTGCAGCGGTAGCGGTGTTTGGGTTTCATAAGGATTCAGAGGTTGGTTCGTTCGGATTACCTGATCTTAGCCGCACTTGTTACGCGTGTTTGATAGAAAATTCAATTGTTCCGATTCTATTCATTGGTAGGTTGAGGATTGGATTTCGCCGTATCAAGGTATAAATTGCGTGGCTTTGCCGGAGCATGGCTTCTCGGTTCTACTGGTCGATTTCTACGACTGGCGCAGGTCGATTTCGCGGAAATGAACCGTTGTAACTGCCTATTTTCTGTCCTAGAGGTCACGATACAGTCCCGCCGGGAAATAGACTCCAGCGGGTTAGTCGGCGTAGAATACGAGTTCGTCGTCCGGCGGGATGGGATCGACGCCGTTCCAGTTGATAGGAAATTCATTTGTTCCGATTTGATTCGGGGGTGGGTTGAATCGTGGATCTTCACGCTAAGATTGTTCGCCGTATGACAGAGGCAAATGACCCCGCGATAAAGCTCCTTAATAATTAGGATACAAGAATCTTGCATCGCCCTACACGAACCACTAGCCAGTCTGCTCAGTACACCACATGGCTTTTTAGGAGTAGTTTGACACCGCGATAATTTCTCATCAATCGCGGCATAAAGCCGCTCCTACAGGACTTCACTTACCAATAAACACGAAACCGCAATGACCAAGTACTCAATCTCTTTTCTTTTTCCGTTCATAGGCGGCCAGATGTTATTCGGGCAAATTGAAACATCCACTGAATCTAATGAAATCGACGCGGCCGCCCTCTACCAAACTCACTGCGTTGCTTGTCACGGAAAAAACATGGAGGGGGCGCAATACTCACCCCTCATAAAGGAGCATTGGGTTTACGGCATCGACCGTAAGCGCATGTATAATACCATTATGTACGGGATCGTCGGCACTGACATGATCCCCTGGTCTAACGTACTTCGCAAAGACCAGATAAACGCTCTCACAGATTACATTTTAGCAAGCCAGGATAGACCTCCAGAAACGGGGAAGCCGTTTCCTTCACAAATTGAGACAGAGGATTATCTGATAAATATCGAACCTGTCGCAACCGAGGGTTTTGGCACTTCTCCTTGGGGTGTTGAATTCTTGGATAATCGCCGAGCTTTGGTCACAGAAAGACGCGGAGGTCTGCGCTGGCTCGTTGACGGCAAATTGGATCCGAAACCAATAGAAGGTATCCCAGCAACAACCCAGTACGGTGACTCTGGCATGCTAGACTTGGCGCTCCACCCTGACTTCGAAAAGAATGGCTGGGTTTATATCGGCTATGTGCATCCTCTTGGTGACGGTTCCACAAAAGAGACACCGGCTATGACCCGTATCGTTCGCGGTCGAGTGAAGGGGCACCGTTGGGTTGACCAAGAAGTAGTTTTCCGTGTACCCGACGAGCTTCATTTCGCTCAGGGCACGCGCTGGGGCTGCCGATTATTCTTTGATAAAGAAGGTTATCTGTACTTTTCCATTGGAGACATTGGACGCAACGATGAAGTGCAATTGATTTCAAAACCAGGGGGCAAGTTGTATCGTGTTTTTCCAGACGGCTCAATCCCACCAGACAACCCGTTTGTCGGTCAACCGAGGGCCATCGAGGCCATCTACACAATAGGCAACCGTAATCTGCAAGGGATTGACCAGCACCCAGTAACCGGCCAACTCTGGGCCACCGAACATGGACCCATGGGCGGTGATGAGCTGAACATTATCGAAAAGGGGCGTAACTACGGCTGGCCGATCATCAGCTATGGACTCAACTACAATGGGGCGAATGTCACAACCATGACGCATATGGCAGGGCTCGAGCAGCCGGTAAAGTACTGGACTCCTTCTCCTGCCCTCTGTCCTCTCGAATTCTATACAGGAGAACTTTTTCCGAAGTGGAAAAATCAAGCATTTATCGGAGCACTCGCATTTGAGGAAATCAAGCGTCTTGAGATAGAGAACAACCAAGTGATTTCCGAGGAAGTGTTATTCAAAGGCTTCGGACGTGTCCGAGACATCAAAACCGGTCCAGAAGGAGAATTGTACGTCGTTCTAAACAATCCAGATGCGATCGTTCGACTGACACCTGAATTAGGTCGTATGAATCTCAATTAAAAGATCAATCGAGAATCCCCATTCCGGGATATTAAACCTGATCAGATCACAAAGTGTGCATGTATCGCCCTTGACCTCCAATCACAAACACGGAAAGCGGAGGCCGCCGATTAATGTAGCTGTTACCTCTACTCGGCGACCTCCTAATCGAATGTCTGTACTCCTACAGACAACCCAACTCTTGTATTATTGTACGTACAAAATTGAATACAGTCCTAGACGAGTTTCCTAATGGGGATGAATGAGGGCTTTGCTTCGATCGTTAGGTACGCATTTTCGTCTCCTAGGTACTCGATGTAATCCTGAGCGACTTCCAAGGCTTGGGATTTGGATTCGTAACCGGAACCGATTTGCTTCCCATCGACGAACGCGCGCCAAGAGGTGATTTTAGGCTTTTTGCCTGCCATAACTAAGAGTTGGTTGGATTAACAGAAAGGGCGTTAGAGGCCCTGATCAAACAAGAGGATGTGAAGGAAGGGATAGAGCGTCAGAAGTCAAGAACTGGAAACTCCATCCAGGCTTGAGTCTTTAGGCACAAAAAAGAGCCACCCCCAATTGAGGTGACTCCAAAAGTTTAATACAGTGTGCAACTAAATTACTTAGCGAATTTGCGGCGCATTCCGACGAGTCCAAGGAAGCCTAGTCCGAGGAGAGCGACGGTGGTGCCGGAGTCGGTCACGTTGATGGTGGTGTCGAGTATGTAGTACATCTCGCCACTGGACACGCTGACTGCATCGTCACCGATGTCGGAGCCGATAAAGGTTCCAGCGTTCCAGTCGCCGTAGAAGTTGGCGGCCAGGACCTGAGCTCTGTAACCGGAGACATCGTGCTCAATATTAAATGTATCCTGCGAGCCTGGGGCATAGGGGCCCACTGCGCCGCTCAGGTAGAAGACCCCGGCCCCGAAGCTACCGTCGGTGAGGTCGAGCGCCCATGCGAAGTTGATTGTGCCGCCTGCGAAATTAACGACCATGTTTCGAACACCGACGGAGACGACAAGCTCGCCAGCGTAGAGGGACTGATCCTGCTTAGGTCCGTGGACGAACCTTGCGTCGTCGATGGAGGTGCCCGCCATGTCGAACGTGAGCTCGACTGCGGCAATCGGGGCGATTGCAGTAGCGGCGCAAAACACGAGGATCTTCTTCAATCTCTTGTGACTCCTTGTTGGGAACTGGATATTCCTAGGTGGGGAACCGAGGAAAAGTAAGGAAATTGCAGAATGATAAAAACCGAGGGATGGCTCGAATGGATTGTTCGGCAAGGTATTATGAGCCAACTCTTTAAACTCTTTGACTGTAAGGCTGCTGTTTTCAACAGTCGGATTTTCGAGGAACCTTTCAAGACCTTTGCCTGAAATCAATAGATGAGATTGGGCTGCTTTAGGGCGAATAAATGCACCATACGTGCACCATGATTTATTATCGTTAGAGTGCTGTGAGTAACAAAAAAGCCACAAGCTTTTGATGGCAGTGGCTTAAAAGTGGTGGCGAGACCCGGAATCGAACCGGGGACACAAGGATTTTCAGTCCTCTGCTCTACCAACTGAGCTATCTCGCCGTACCTTATTCCGCGAGGCGGAATGTGGAAGAAGGTTGGGACAATAGGAGCGGCGCCCCTTCCGTCAATGTGAATTTCAACAAAATCGAAAACCTTTTTCTAATTGTTTCTAATTCAGAGCTTTAACCTCGGATTGAACGTCGAAAACGGTTCCGTTGACTACAGTGAAGAGTGATTGACCACGCAGGTTGGCTTCGCCGGTTAGGGCACTGTGGTATTCCGAGTCTCCGAGTTGGGAGGCGAGAGCGGCTTCGTTGACGGAGTAGGATTGCTCTGAGTCGAAGATGGCGAGGTTGGCCATGGCGCCGTTTTTCATGGCTCCGATTTCGAGGGGGAAGTCGACGTATTGGGAGACGTGTTTGGCGGGATTGATCGATGCTAGGCGGTCGATGTCATGCCAGCTATAGTTGTAGCGCGTTCGCAGTTCGCTGTAGTACTGAAGGCTGTGTTCGATGTTGCGGGTGCCGGGGCTGCCTGGCATTCCGTCTTTGAATGTCTTGGCGGCACGGGCGTGCGGCGCGTGGTCGGTGCCGAAGAATATCGAGTATCCGCGGCGAACGGTTTCTTGGGTGAGTTGAATGAGCGAGCGTTGGTCTTCACGGCTTGGGTGGGCAGGGCGTCGGTAATTGATGAGCGCGGTTTCCGGTTTTTGATCGAGCAAACGTTCTCGGCACCAGTAGACGTAGTCGAGGCCGATTTCGGCTGGCAGCGCGTATGAGGCGGTTGAGGTTCGATCGAGTATTTGCTGGAGAGCGGGTCCGGTCGGGATATGGCGCGCGAGCAAACTGGATACGCCTATGGTTTCGGCGAGATCCATGGTTTCTTGCTGGCAGGCTAGGACGGTTGAGCCGTCGAAGTATTCGTGATGGAGGAGTCGCTGGTCGGGGTGGACGCGGTTTTTGAATTCGAGGAGTGTCTCGTCGGGTCGGGCTTGATCGTTGTGGTAGGAAACGGCTTCGCCTTTCCAAAGGGCGTACATATCGTGGCGAACGTGCCCGGTTAGACCGGATCCGCCAAAGGTCGAGCCGAAGTCTTTGCCTTCGTGTCCGTGGATAGGGTGAGCGCCGGGTTCCATACGTGGCCAGACGATGATCGGAAGCAGAGCGTTTTCCGTGTAGTGCTTTTGGGTGCGTTCGTGACGGTAGGGTCCAACGGGTCCCCAGGGAGTGTTGCCCATTGCTCCGACGATCGTGACGCCGCCTTTGAGCGCTGCTAGGCAGCCGGATCGAATTGAATAGAGTTTATTGGAGGCTCGAATGGAGCTGATAAGCGTTTCGTAGTCGGCGTTCGTTGGGCCGTGGGCCTCGACTTCTTCACGGGTCGGTTCGACAGCTTCGCGAAAATGGACGTGGGGATCGACGCGCCCTAGGGCGATGTGAGCGGTATCAGGCAGTTTGATACTGTCGGCTGTTTTGGACCCGGGAACTATCTCAAGAGCTTCGCCGGGGTAGCAGATAATTTCGCCGTCGATGAGCTCTCCTGAGTCCAGGTGAATGTTTTGGCTGTGAAAACGGATCGCTTTTCCTTGAGTGGTCACGGAAACCAGGAAACGAGCGGTTTTTATCAGGGGCAAGCATCTAGCTTCGAAAGTGACAATTTTGAACTGGAAAATCCACTTCAACTACTCAGGCGGGACTTATTTAACAGCCTCTTAGAGACAAGCGTTTTTCTGCTTGCCATTCAAAACGCGAATTGCACGATCCCGCACTCTGGATGCCGCCCTAGCTCAGTTGGTAGAGCAATTCACTCGTAATGAATAGGTCGTCAGTTCGATTCTGATGGGCGGCTCCACTTTTTTCTTTCGCTAGCGAATATCGCTATGGGGTTGCGGTTAACACGTTCTAGATTTTGGAGAGTAGGGAATTAATGCGTCCGGAGGCCACGTTCCACCTTGATTTGGCAGGTTAGGTGGAGCTCGGCCTCCGGACGGGATTTTCAGGTACCGCGAATTGGTTTGAGGGGATGGGCATTGTGCTTATTCGTTTTCCGATGAGGAATTGGTCGCTTGTTTCGCTCTGCATCTTTGTCTTGGGGCTGACGTCTTGCGAGACCATGCAGAGTGGCTACGGGTACATTGCTGAGACGTTCGATCGACAAGCGATTATGGATTTGGTCGTGCTTTCGGATCAGACGATAAATGAGCGCGATTACGAGGTGTACAAGGAGCTCTTTGCTCCAGGTTACTATTCTTTAAATAAGTCGGATAGGTTTGAGATGCGTCATCCGCGAATGAATCGATTCGACTATCTCGCTCTCGCTCGGGAAATTTGAGAAAGGGCAGAGGAAATCGTAGTGTACAGTGAGGTAACGGATATTGAAATCATCGAACCCGGGAAGCTCGCGAAAGTAAGTATTCAAGAAGACATGCGGATTGATTATATGAGCAGCCGCAAGCGGATGGTTTCGATCGTGGAAATGGAAGTCGGGTTCGAGGATGGGTGGATCTTTTTCGAGAGCGCGACGACACTGGCAAAGCGGGAAGTCAAGGAGTAGGAATTTTTTTAACCACTGATGACACTGATGAACACTGATGATTGGGTTGGAAAAGGATTCGACAGGTAGGGCGGCATCGCCGAGGCCGCAGCAGAACCCTGGGTTTTTATTTAGGCTCCGCTGCGGCCTCGGCGATGCCGCCCTACCAATTAAAAACTTGAGCACGAGTGCCGGGCTTGTGCTATTCGTATTTCTTTTTGTATTTTTCGTGGAGCTGGGTGTGGCGGCTGGAAAGGTCGACTTGGCGTCCATCGATAAAGACTTCTAGGACTTGAGTGCGAAGATCGAGGGGGTCGCCATCGGTTATGAAAAGGGTGGCGATTTTGCCGACTTCCAAAGAACCGACACGATCATCGATTCCGAGGATTTGGGCTGGATAGAGGGTGACCGCTTTTAGGGCTTCGTCTTTCGGGAGTCCGTGGGCTGCTGATTTGGCAGCTTCGTATGGGAGGTTGCG
>JBNMOQ010000142.1:0-12828 GCA_051275055.1 Candidatus Pelagisphaera sp. | reverse complement strand
CGCATTTGAGGGTCACTGTCCCTAAGACGTTTTTCGACGAGAGCGATTCCCTCGGATCCGAGTTGAGCCAAAAGAAAAACCGAACGAGCTTGAATATACTTATTCTTATCCTTGAGCAATTTCGCAACTGCAGGAACTGCCGATGCACCCTTTTCTCTCAAGCCATAAAACGCGGCTCCTCGAACATTCGGAGCCGGGCTCCTAAATCCTTCGATCAAACCCGCCATCGTCGAATAATCGATCTTAGGAGTAGTGAGCGATTTGCCTTTCGGAGCGATACGATAGATGGAGCCTACTCCGAGCTCATCATAGGCACCGTGACCGCCAACGCGCGTATCAAACCAATCTGATACATAGAGAGCGCCATCAGGTCCTACTGAAACATCGGAAGGGCGAAACTGGAAACGGGCTTCTTGGTTACGAGCACCGGCTTGCGAGAAATCGGCTCCGTAGAAAATATTCGTTCCGTTCGAACCGAAAAAGTCGAATCGCTCAAGAGCGAAGCCTGCCTGATATGGCTTTGGCTTGTATCCAAAAACCACGTTACGAGTTGGTTCGCAGGTCAATAAGAGACCATTGTACTTCTTGCCAAGCGCATCACCTTCGTAAAAAACGATGCCCGTCGGAGCGCCGCCACCATAAACGTCGCCTGCGGGGATTGTTCCCGGGTCGCCTTGGCGCCACTCGGCTTGACCTGTCATTTGGTCAGGTCGCTTCTCGGTGCGCCACGAGCGTTGTCCGTCGAACGACGAAAATCCGAGATTGCCGTATTCCATGAGCCATGTCGTTCGTGCGGCTGGCGGGTCATCGTTGTCGTTATTAAATACGTCGCCGTACGAAGTGATCGTCTGCTCGTAGGAGTTGCGGAAATTGTGTCCGATTACGGAAAGACCGGTTCCGTCCGGGTTCATGCGCATTGCGGTGCCGCCAACGTATTGATGGCCGTCGCTACTTGGCTTGGCGCGTTCAATGCCACCGTTGTAGGAACTTCCAGTAAAGAGATGCAGATCGGCGCTCTTAACGTCCGCGTTGCCCGCATTGCCGGTATTGAAATAGTACTGGCCGTTAGGACCAACCGTTACGGAGTGAAGACTGTGGTCATGATCCGCGCCTTCGAATCCGGTGAGGAGTATCTCTTTGATATCGCCATCGTCGAAACGGTCGTTCCGGTTGACGTCGGTAATCGCGATCAACTCAGGTGGCTGGGAAATGAGAATCTTGTTATCGATCACGGCCACGCCGAGCGGAGCGACTAGACTGGAGTCCTGCCAAAAGACTTTGGAACTATCCGCTTTGCCGTCACCGTCAGTGTCCTCGAGGATCATGATACGATCGCCTACTGGATGCGTGCGGCTAGTCTTATTGCGGAACTTGCGATAGTTGACGCCTTCGGCAACCCACACGCGACCTTTATGGTCGATATCCATGTTAGTCGGATTGTAGAAAAGCGGCGAGCTTGCCCACAACGTGACCTCAAGATCATCAGGCAAACTGAAAGCCTCTACTGGAACGTGGTCCGCTGCGGTCGCCGTCACGGCCATGCCGGTCAAGCCTATCGCAGCCAATCCGCACCGCAGAATGCTCGAATTAACAAGAGAAGAAGGTTTAGGAAAACGAATCATCTTTTTGGGTCTAGTTTTGGGATTCATTCGAATACGCATCGGCGCATCGACATACGCTTATTACTTATCCTAAAGATCTCGGATTTGGACAGCACAAATTTGAGGGATCCTCAGATTGACCCTTGATACACGTAGCAGAAGCGGCTGAGCGAGCAACCCGTTGCCCTAAACACTAAAGGGCTTGGCACGTTGGCAGAGCTGAAGAGCCATGCCGAATGGATCTCGCAGCATGACTAAACGTGACCCATCTGCCGGCTTAATCTCTTCAATAAAACTGCACCCAGCATCCTTGAGACGATCGTGTTCGGCATCCAGGTCTTCAACTGCAAACGCCAAGTGATACTCCAAATGATTTCGAGAAGCGTAATCCGGAATCGGAGCAGCCGGATTCGTATAGAGTTCGATGACTACACGCCCAGTCGAATCCGACAAAAATCTCATAAATGGCGGCCCGGGTTGAGCCACTTCTATTTTCATGCCACAGTTCGCTACATACCAGTCAGCCACTGCAACCGAATCCTCTACGTTTATTGCGTAATGCTCGAATTTCATAATCGTCTACTCGTGCTCGGTTTCATCTTCTTTCGGAGCACGCTTCAAGGTGCTCAAATAAGCAACTAGATCGCGAACCTCGCCTTGATTCAATAAGTACCCCATTGGAGGCATGCCGGAAATTGGAGGCTGCTGGGAGGCTATCTCGGATTTCTTAATATCCTGAATCTTGCCGTCCGCCATTTTCAGGCTAACAAGCTGATCGTTCTCTTCCATCAATAAGCCGGTGACAACTTCGCCATCCTTACGAGTTAGAACCATCAATCCGAACCCAGGAGCAATTGCAGCTCCCGGATCGACAATCGCTTCCAGTAAATACTCGCGAGAGCGATCTCTACCAATCGTCGTCAAATCCGGCCCAACATCCGCGCCGTCCCCTCTTACCTTATGGCAACGAACGCACTGAGCCGCTCCGTGATTTTTGAATATGTCTTCGCCGATCTTCGCATCGCCACCTTTTAGGCTCGCAGCGTACTTCACCAATGGCGCTGCCGTAAGAATCGATTGATCGTATGCAGTCACCAATTCTCCAATACTGGATTCGGAACGCAACCGCGAAGCCTCGATCACGTCTAGCATTACAGCTGGAGCACCACCGCCATCGACTACCGCCTTCAATTGCTTCGACAAGAACTTGTTCGAAACCGAATCCGATTGGGCCCCAAGCAACGCATAAGCCCGCTGCTTCGTTTTAAGCGGACCCGAACGCGTCGCCTTTATCGTTTCCGTCACCCCCGTTTTAGCATTCGCAGTCAAGAGCGCTTCAAGCGCCGCTGAACGTAAAACGGCATTCCTATTATTCAGTAATGAACTTGCTAGAGTTTCCAAATCCTCGTCATTGCGTTTCCGTAGCGTTTCCAATGCCGACGAACGGACTTCAACCGCATTCTCAACGTTTTTCAACTGAGCGATCAGAATGTTGCGATCAACGTCGTATCCAAAAAGCTCAGCCACGCGCGTCGTTTGAATGAGAACGTCGCTATCCGCCGAATCCAAAATTGCAGTGATCTCGGACTGAACAACTTGATCGATCGAGTCGCGCATAGCGGGATTTTCGCGCGGCAACCCAGTCGTTGGATCGATCGGATTTTGATCATTCCAGCCTTCGAGGGCAGCTAATGCTTCGCGACGCAGGCGTTCCGGCACATCTTTGTTAGATGCATAACGTAGCAACGAACGAGCATTGCCTACCTTCGCCTGATAGTAATTCGCGTTGATAATACGATGATGCATCAGCGCATCGACATCGCTCTCTGGCATCGACTCCGAACTGCCAGGCAAGTAATCGTCAATCAGGCTCGCCAATTCCGACTGGACCGAAGCCATTGGTAGATCATTGATCGCGCGAATCGCTTCGTAGGCGAGCGACTGCTCGGAATCGCGAAGAAAGGTGGCGATCTCCGGATCCTGCAATTTTCGCAAAACAAGCAAAGCGCCCATACGAACATATTTTGAATCGTCGTTTATAGCCGATGCCCAGTGAGATTTGTCGACTCCGAGCAATCCCATGATCGCTCCATGACGCAACCAAAGATCTTCGTCGGCATTACGCTCCAATAACGCCAACAATTCAGGAACAGCTGGAGCGTATCCAATCCGGCCCAACCCGATCCCCGCGTACATCGCCACCCGAGGATGAGCGTCGCGAAGAGATTTTACGAGCAAGTCGGCAGAAGCCTCAACCTTACGATCGCCTAAAACACGAGCCGTCTGAATACGCACCTGATCGTTTTCATCAGACAGCAAATCAAAAAGAGGGTCCAAAATCGAGATGCCTTCATCCCCTGCCATTTGGCCCAATCCCCATACACCGTGAATTCGCGTAAAGGTAGAATTTCGTCCGTTTTCAGCTGCTCGGGTAAAAGCGCCAACGCCAGCAGCTCCACGCTTCGCTAATTCAAATTGGCTCTTCAAGCGCACTTGCTGATGATCCTGTCCTAGCAATTTCGATAATTCGACAATCGAAAGCTTCGACAAGTCCGACAACAAAATCGCCTCATTATCGACAACTTCCTCTTTCTCGATCTCGCCAGGCACCTCCATCGAATAGATGTTGCCCACGTCTTGGTTTAGCCAGCCGCCATAATTGTAGTCAGACATGTAGAGCTTACCATCCGGTCCGAAGTCGATATCGACGCAGTTCGAACCGCGAAAGAAGACCTCGTCGTTCACCAAATTAAATGTGGCGCCATCATCTTCCAGATTGAACATCGAGATGTACGAGTGAGTAAGGGAGCCTTTGTAGATTATAACGAAAAACTTGTCATCGTACTTTTCGCCCATCGCATTGGACGGATTGAATACGAATCCCGAAGGACCGCCAATGATCTGCCCCACGCCCGGAAGGATAAACGCTGGCTGGTCCTCGTGACGCACCTTCCACATGTATTCAGTAATCCAGCCCAACGGCAGCTTCGAGTCGCCCGTATATTTCGAAGAACGCAAATCGAGATCCTTCGTGAATGACATGATCGACTGATGCCCCGCGTGCCACCCGGATTCGCCGCCTTCGACGAGATAGTTGACTCGCTCCAAATCCACACCATCCGCGTCATTGTCCGCAGTGAAAAGATTTCCGTAGTCATCCCAAGTCAGTTCCTGGGGATTTCGCAAACTGTCATAGAATAGCTCGACGTTCGCACCATCAGGATCGCAACGGAATACAGCGCCCTTGTTCGGTCCATGAAAACGTTTTCCTTCTTTCGTAACAAGACTGTATCCACGGTCGCCAAGCGACCAATACAATTTCCCATCTGGCCCCCACGTCAGACCATGCATGTCGTGACCCGAGAAACTCATCCTGATACCAAAGCCATCCTGAAGCGAGGTCCTCTTATCAGAAACGCCATCGCCGTCCGTATCCTCGAGCATCCAAAGATGCGGGATATTCGTGTAGTAGATCTTGCCGTCGCGCTCGATCAACCCAATCCCTGGGCCGTCTAGCGGATCGTTGAAACCACCAGCGAAAATCTTTGATTCATCCGCTCGACCATCGCCGTCGGTGTCTTCCAGTACACTAATCTGATCCGCTTTGTTCGTGTAATGCTCAGGTGGAAATTCGCCGTAGTGATTCTCGAACATTTTCATCCGATCCGCGTTCGATTGGATTTCCAAATCTTCGACCAACATCATTCGACGCTCGCGAATATCATCCACTCCAAAACGCCAGCGATTGATCTCAGCCACATACAAGCGACCTTGAGAATCGAAGGTGATCGCCGAAGGATTCTGCGTCTGAGACTCATCCGCCCACAACTTGATCGTCACATCCTCCGGCATTTCGAAATTCCGCATGCGGATTTGCGCCTTTTCGTTGTAATATTCGCGAATAGCCGGATCGGACTCCGCTCCAAAAAGAGCAGGAAGTAGCGATAGGATCAGGAGTAGTCTCTTCATAATTAAAGTACGTTTTTCAATTTCCCCATGAAAACGAACGCCTCTTCTCGATAAGTCAGACGCGATGTTCAATGAAAAATCGCAGAAAAGAAGAAAGTCCTCGACCCACCCTTCCCTTCAACAAAACCACCACGCTTTCAAATGAACCAAGTCTGCAAAAGAAAAGACGGCTTTCACAGTGAATGATCTACTTCTCAACCTTTCCTCGAAATTCGATAATCTCTCTTCAAACCCTATAATTTCCGCTTAAACTGAGTTCTAATACTCATGCTTTTCGGATAATTCTCACTTTTCTTTCCTTTTTTAACGTTTTTTTCTCAAGTCCAAACGCCATACGCCGTAAAGATCTTGTAAATACAGATATTATGATCTTCGAAAAAACAGGTACATCCATCGCTTCAAACCTTTTAACTGAATTAGTTATCGCCGATTCAACAAAAACTTGGTCTAGCCCGCTGGCCGCTCCGAAAGCTCCAACGTTGAACAGACTTAAGATCGCTACCAAAACCGGATCTTCTAAAACTAAATTTTCCGGACGTTCACAATTCGGAGTACGCACTCAGAAAAACCAACACAGCGATAGCGATCGTTCAGGATTCCTAAGCAAACGCCAATACTTCAAAGCTCTTTTCGAAACAGGCCTCCGAGGATAGTTACCTCCCATTCCGTTTACAGTTTCATCAAACGGAAAACCGTCACTCCAAAAAGCTCGATGCGCTAAAACGTTCGGGGGGGTCGTCACAAGAACTTTCGCCTAGAGAAGGCTCGCATACGAGAACCTCGTCGAACGCCTAAGAGCCCCTAAACTTCAAGCGCATCCACCTCCAGTATTCTGCTCATATTCTGGAATTTGGCCCATTTCGCTAATTCAAGGCAATCCACAGACGAACAGCCCATCAGGATTAACTCTTTATGATTGGGATCAAAAAACACCTGGTGTCCGAGTATCGAAGATCAAAGCCGAAGGCTGGATTCTCTTTGGTCGAAATAATGATATCGATAGGTTTGCTTGGACTTTCCGGCTTTGGACTGATCGCCGGTTTGCTCCAATCGCGTCAAATGACGGAAGCAGCGATTTACCAAAGCACGGCGCTCACGATTGCTCAAGGATACGTCGAGCAAATCAAAAACATGGAATTCGAGTCCCTAGACGAAGCCGCTTTGCCGACTCTATTCCACGAAGGAACCGCTGATACGCTAACCGTTTCACCAACACCCGCCAATCCAAACCTGGGCGATCCCAACACAGACATCCCTAATACTAAAAGTATTGATATAAACAATACTGCTGAAAACAACGTCGACGACATGTCCATGGATATAATCGTCTATGTAGACAATATAACCGACGGATCCATCGGCATAGGCGAGGCCAGGCGTGTGATATTGAAATACGAATACATCTACAGCGACGGATACCGAACCCACACCGAAAAGAATATTCTCTATTCAGTTCGCTCTGAAGTCCCAACTTATTGAACCATGATTTACGGAATCCAACATCCTCGAAATCGAAAGCGCGGCCTCACCCTCGTGGAACTGCTAATTTCGCTAACGACTTTCTCGATCTTCATGACTGGTCTATTTTCGCTCTTTTTCTATGGTGCCAATCAAGCGAGCGACGGTACTGGCAAGTTACTCATCAATCGAGATATTCGAAAATTCACCAATGAAATGACAGAGAATGCTCGTTTCTCCGACTATTTCGAAATCTATCAATCGTTCACCGATCGGGATCAACAACACGATGGGGGTTCTGGCGACTTCCTCGTTCTATCTCATCGAGATCCAGCGAACCAAGACAACATCAGTCGCGTAGTCGGCTACTATCGATACGAGGCGCAAGACGGAACCGAAGGCCCTGTCCTCATGTTCGATAGAACCTACAACCCATCCTCAACCGAAGATCTCGCCGACTTACTCCCCGATACCAGAACAGCTGGCTCCCACGATGAAGTCATCGAATTGTCCAACGGCCTTAGCGATGGAAGGCTCTTCTACAATTTCTACGACAGAAGCATCATCGTCAGAGGCGAAATCCTCCACGATGGAGCGGTCTCTCAACAAATCACCAACACCTATAACTTCACCATATCACCGAGAGGATAATTTGTATGAACACGAATTCAGCCAAACGAGGTTCAGCTCTTATTACGACCGTACTTATAATTGCAGTTCTTTCAGCCGCAATGGCCGCTCTTCTTAAGTTCTCAGTCACTGAACGGCGCATCAATTATCGCCATCAACTGAGAACGCAGGCTTCCAATACCGCCGAAGCAGTAGTCGAATACGGTTTCGCCCAACTATCCTACGTCTTCGACAATAAGACATCCGTCAATTCAGATTCATTTAAATCAGGTACTTCCGGTGAGCTAACCATCCCTCCCGAAGCGTCGCTTAGAGACAACGTCGACTACTCGGAATTCAAGCTATTCAGTAGTTCCGTACCAATCAGCTCCCTGCAATACATCGATCCAACCGAACCCGACAATCTATTCGATCCATTAAAAGGAAAATACGTTCGCTCACTTGAAGTCGCTCTTTATGGAAGCGCAACGCTAACTGACCCCAAAGGCGGATCGGATCTTAGTTCTCACATAACTCAAACCTTTCAAGTCAGAGACTCGCCACTTTTCTCGCACGCTATATTTTACAATCTCGACCTCGACCTTCACCCAGGTCCAGACATGGATATCTACGGACCCGTTCATTCCAATTTGGATATACGCGTAGCACCGTACAGGGATCTCAACTTCTATGGAGTTGTATCTACTTCTGGCGATATTTTGCACGCTTACGAACACCTAAGTACGAGCCGCACCGGTGGCGTCTACTTCCCAGACGAAGATGCAAATATGCTCAATATGAAATCTGGGGATGTCTGGAAAGACTCGAAAATGGGAGGAGGATCCATCAGTGACGAATTCCGCTCCTATGCCTCCAACCGCTGGGATGGAAACCTTCAAACCAATGCCCATGGAATCACAGCTTACAATCCAGTCGCGTTTGCTGACTACGAACCAGACGACCTATCGACCGCTGCATACGACCCAGTGAATTCTGGACGCGCAATCATCGAACCGCCACTCCCACTCGCTCATCCCGATTACAACGAGGAAATCGAAATTCAAAAAATGTCCAACAAAGCCGGCCTTTATTTCCGGTGGGATACGACAACTGCCACTATAAGCGCTTACGATGAAGACGCCAACGCTCTCGACATAAGCAATCTGGAAGGCACCCTTTGGGAACACACCAACGGTACGATGATCGATCGTCGACGCGGTGAATACGTTAATACGATAAACATACACACCGGGCATCTAAAACAACTTATCGAAAATCCGGATACAAGTGATAACACGCTACACATCGGTGGTTACGCGCCGGCTACCGATTGGAACGGCGTTGTCTACTTCGAATCTTACAGCTCCGATGGCGACGCAACCGCAGCCGCACTATTGAATAATACAGGCGTAAGATTGATCGGCGGAGAAACCGATGTATCTGGCGAAGGTGTACCGTCTCTCGGATTCGATCCAGGAATGAGTTTCGTCACCAACAACGTACTTTATGTCCAAGGCCATTTCAATGCCGACGGAATCACCTCCGGCACGAGTTCGCATGATCCCGGCACCAACGAAGTACCCGTCTCGCTCATGGGAGATACAGTAACATTTCTATCCGAGCAATGGATTGATGCAGTTACGAGCAACGAACCGGCCGCGGTAACCACCGAAGTTTCAGCAGCAGTCGTCGCCGGCATCCGCCCACCCAACAAACAAGGCGACAATACCTACAGCGGAGGCGCCCATAATTTCCCTCGGTTCCTGGAAAGCTGGACCAATAAGACGTTCTACCTGCGAGGCTCCATGGTATGCCTCTACGAGAGCGAAATCGATGATTCCACTTGGAGCACTTCTTATTACAATCCTCCAAATCGTGGATACGGATTCAACGATTTATTTAAGAATGGAACCTACCCGCCCGGAACACCTCTTCTTCGCACGTATCGACGCACGTCCTACGAAAGCATGAGCGAAAGCGACTTCATTACCGTAACCTCAGGCCTATAAAAAGTGATGATAAATCCAATTAAAGCCGTATTGTTTTTCGTCTATACAGCGTTGTTACCCATTTCTCTTTTGGCAGGTGAGATCGCAATTGATCTCTCAGATGAATCGATAATCGAAGCGATCGCCTGGCCAACCGAACCGCGACGGGCAATCGAGGCAGAGGCCTTAGAGGTTCAAGTCGACGGACCCATTGAAGAACGAACCGTTTTCAACTGTTCCGATTTCAAACTAATCATCGAGAACAATGGCAGTTGGGAAAAACTTGTCACAGCAAACCCTCGATACTCAGTTTCGCTTAAAGACAAAGCCGATCCAAAACTAATATTTAGTCTATCGCGCTTCGCTCCAGAAGAATTTCTTTCGTCGCTAGATGACCAAAACTGGAATGCCTACATCGCATTTCTCGAAAGCGACGTTCCGCAAAAAAACGTCACCCTTCAACATGACAGTCGAATCACTCGAGCTTCCCCTATCGTCCTCGACAAAACCTATCGACAAGTCGAATATGAATACACCCTCAGTGATGGCACCCTCGGCAAAATCCGCGAAATATTCGCTTTCATAAAAGGAGATCTCTTCGTCTTTTCATTCAGCGGCCCCAAAGCGAAAATAGATTCATTCAAAAACCGGCACAATCTGACAATTTCCAGAATGAATTTCTTCGAGTAGGAGAATTCGAAGCGGCTCGATCAAAAAAGCCGTTGCCAACTTTGCCCAAGGTTGAGTGACTATTGATACAGTCACCAACATAATGAATCACACCATACAGTCCCAATTCAGGAAGCTCTCCTTCATATTCATCCTGACTCTCATCACCGCTTCTCTAGAAGCGAAACAACCCAACATCCTCTTCATTCTCGCCGACGATCTCGGCTGGCGCGACCTGAGCGGCGAAGGCAGCACGTTCTACGAAAGCCCGAACATCGACCGTATCGCCAGCGAAGGCACGCGCTTCACTCAAGGTTACGCCACTTGCCAAGTCTGCAGCCCTTCTCGAGCCAGTCTCATGACAGGTAAATACCCGGCCCGCGTCGACATCTCGAATTATATTGGAGCCGCCGAACGCGAAGCTTGGACGCGCAATACAAAGCTGCTTCCCCCGTCCTACAATCACAACTTGCCGCACGAGGAAACGACCCTCGCTGAAGCGTTCAAACAAGCAGGCTACACCACCTTCTTCGCAGGTAAATGGCACCTCGGCAGCGAAGGCTCCCATCCCGACGATCACGGCTTCGATTACAATATTGGCGGTCACCACAAAGGAAGCCCCCCGGGAGGATTCTTCTCCCCGTACAATAATCCCCGCATGGAAGACGGACCCATCGGCGAATACCTGCCAACGCGACTTGGTGACGAGACAGCCGCTTTCATCGAAGCCCACAAAAACGAGCCCTTCCTCGCCTACCTTTCGTTCTACATGGTACACGCGCCTATCCAGACCACGGAAACGCTTTGGAAGAAATATCGCGCTAAAGCCGACGCGCTACCAAAGCCCGCTTCCCGATTTCTCATCGACCGCACATCCCCCGTTCGTCAAGTCCAAGATAACCCACTCTACGGTGGAATGATCGAAGCCATGGACGACGCGGTTGGAACGGTTCTAGCAACGCTCGACCGTCTTGGGCTCGAAAAGGATACGATCGTAGTCTTTACCTCTGACAATGGCGGCGTCTCAGCTGGCGACGGGAAAGCGACCTCCAACCTCCCCTTGCGAGGCGGCAAAGGACGCCAATGGGAAGGTGGTATTCGCGAGCCATTTTATATCAAATGGCCCGGAGCCCACACATCGGGACAAAACGTATCCACTCCCGTTATTGGAACGGACCTCTATCCTACGCTTCTCGACATCGCTGGATTGCCACTCTTGCCGAAACAACACCTCGATGGCGTAAGCTTGGCGCCTCTTCTCAAAGGTGGATCCATCAAAGAACGCCCACTCTTTTGGCACTACCCTCACTACGGAAATCAAGGCGGCGAACCCTCTTCCATCATCCGAAACGGCGACTGGAAACTCATCCATTACTACGAAGACCGGCGAACCGAACTCTACAATCTGGTCGACGACCCCGCCGAAAAACGCAATATCGTCTCGATCTATCCGGAACACTCTCAAGAGCTTCAAGCGCGCCTAAAAAAATGGCTCGATCAAGTCGGAGCCACCTACCCTTATCCAAATCCCAACTACGACGCGATCAAGTACGCCGAAACGGAAGTTAGCACCGCAGAAGTCGCCCTTCCGAAGCTGGAAGCCGAACATGCCAAGTTGCTCGACAAAAAATGGTCGCCTCCCAAAGGCTGGTGGGAACAAACAGGCAACCATCGCTAGTCACTAGAAAGCGATGAATTCCGTGACAAGCCCAACCCGCCTAATCCTCTTCGCCGCCAGCGTCCTGGGACTTCTCTCTCCGAGCCGCGCATCCGAAGATACCTTCGCCGGATGGGCAGTTTACTTCGATCAGGACTTCTTCATTCCCGGCAAGAATGAAGACCGCGACTACACTATGGGATTCGGCGTTGAATGGTTTTGGGAAGCCGAACCGAAAACCGCTGGTTTTCTAGATAACGCTCTTAGCTTCATAAACGATCAAGTCGGTACACCCAACCGATCTAGCAAGTTCCAAAAAAGCCTCCTCTTCGGATCGATAACGTTTACTCCAGAAGACATTGGCGATTCGAAGCCAATATTCAATGACCGGCCCTATGCATCGATCTGGTACTTGAGCAGCAAGCGAATAGCGATCAAGGAAGGCGATGACCTCGATCCCAAAAGTCGCGACACCGTATCCGGATCTGAATTTTTATTCGGCGTCCTCGGGACTAATTTAAGCGAAACCTTTCAAACCGAATTCCACCGAGCGTACCGTTCGATTTCCGATACAGAAGAACCGGTCGACCCTCTCGGCTGGGACAACCAAATATCCAACGGAGGCGAACCCACGCTCCGCTACCGACTCTCTTTCGCGCAATCCCTACTAAAAGAAAAACACTTCGACTTGGCCTACACTTCCGACATTAGCCTTGGCTATCAAACCAATGCCAGCTTCGGAGCTCAAGTTCGGTTTGGTCTTCTTGACAGTGGTTTTTGGACCATGCCTTATGATCCGATCAATCGCGGAAGCTTTATTCCCGCCGCCGAAAGTTCCGAACTGTATGTCTGGGGCGCTTACAAAGCCCGACTCGTC
>JBNMOQ010000141.1:0-12839 GCA_051275055.1 Candidatus Pelagisphaera sp. | reverse complement strand
CTGACTCAATAAAGCACCTCGAAAGGCGGTGTAAACTGCTCACAGAAAACGCAAAAACTGATTAGTTCCAAGGTGCATTTCCCAAGGTTAAAAAGGTCGCAAGCGACAAAATCTCGAAGCTTCAAGAGTGGGGTAATCTCGAGCTTTTAAACACACGATTATCGCATCCCAGAGGGACGAGATCTTTAATTTACGAGCTCAAGATTGCCGCCTATTCTTGCTCGATTTTTGCTAAAAAAACGCGTGTTCCAATGCCTTGAAAAGACCCGACTACAATCGTCTCTGACGCATTTTTAAATCCATTGTCGACCCTCTTTCAGACCTCAATACGACTCAATATTCTCACCTTCCGGAAAGGTTGATCACCAGAAAATCGGCTTGAAAACAAGCTACTAAAAGAATCAAAAACATCAGAACCCTAGTCGGATAGGGTTGTTTCGAATCGCGAATATCAACTAAAAAACAACGCGAAAACCCACCTCTTTTTTTGACCATTTTGAATCTCGAATTTGCTTCCATGAAATTTTTCTCATGGGATATGATTCATTCCAAACCCCTCTGAAATTCATCACTTCAATTCCTTTTTCCATCCTTTGAAAGGCATCAAACTTATCAAGATTAGAACCGATTCGAGGAGCGTTTTCCATCAATTCACTCGCTCATTTCGCGTTGGTTCTTGGAATGATAACAATCGTAAATCGACCACCCATGAGCGACTCCATGGCATTCAAAATCATTCATTTTTGAAGGCTATTTTCTCTTCAGATCCGTAGCCATTGTACCTCTTTTCTATACTGATTTCTCCATCGAAAAGCGATTTTTTCCGCGATTGAATGACTTCGATTAAGTGTGACAGGCCTCCTATTTGGTTTATTTAAATCGTATTCGCGGTCCAATCAAAACACCTGAATTCGCCAGCGGATTTGAGTTCCTATTCTCGTCATTTTGAGACTACTAATCTACAATGTTTCATATTCAAAAAACACCTGATTGGGCAAAAACGGTAGCTTAGGTGACGATCAAATATAGCTCAAAAACGGCGTGAATCACCTCACCGAAAACAGTTTTGGAAAGAGAGTCCCATCCAATAAAGCACCATAAAGCAAACGGCAAATCCTTCGATATTGAAAGTCGAAATCAGCTCAACTACTATCGTCCAGCGGAGTCCCAAGAGGCTCTTCCCGCGCCTCGAAACCAACTGCCAGGACATCCTCTTCTTCATCCTCCTCGCTCAATCCCGGACTCATTATCGCCTCGCCAATACCCGATTCGAAGAGGTTGTATGAGCTGTCGATCGTCGTATTTCGAAGGTACAACCAGCCATCATCGGAGGTGTTTCCAAGGTCAGTCTCGGTGGTTTCTCGAGTCTCGTAAAGGTCATCTGACGAGAGAATTTCCGGACTTATTTCAAGAACTTGCTCTTGAGAAACCGGGGGCGAAACAGGGTCAATCGCATACAATGGAGTGCCCTCAGAGCTATCCCAATCGATGAAATTGGGTCGTCTGCCTGGAACGTAACCTAGTCGAAATAGGTCTCTCCGCCCTTGCTCAGTAGGCCGAAATCGCCGTCCGTAGCCAAGGCATTGAAGGCGAAACTAAGCACCAATTGGCTATCCACTTTTATGCTAATCGGGCTACCTTTTAGCGTTATTCCGAAGTCCTGAGACCCTTTCGATATGAGCGAATTGTGGCTATAAACTGCGTCCAAAGTAAGCCCTTTCGAGGTCTGATGACCTATAACAACCTCTCCTTTTTCGGATGAAATAAGTGGCAAATTTGTAGTCGTTCGGACCATAATAATCGAACACGAAACCGCCCTGCCCTTCTGTTTCAAGACCAGCCGACAGATTAATAACAGCTGCCGCGGAGACCTTGCGATCAAGCGAAACGCGATTGCTTCCGTCGCATAACCCACAGCACTTGGCTGGGACAGGCAACCCTAGCATAGGGAAGAAAAAGACGCGTCTGGTTGCTATCTAAAAAAATGATTTTCCCGAAAAAGATACGGCTTCATCGAGCCAAGTGTCCATTTTCATAACGGATTTTCGCGCTAAAAAGGCGATCCGCTGGGCTTTTCGCTGGACTTGCCAACAGGTAAGTTCGCCTAAAAACCACCCCCATGGCATATGTAATTTGAGGCTCTTCTCGAACGAAGCGATCAACCACTTTGGCGCGAAACGTGGAAGCAGTTCATCCTCGCAACTAACATACGCGACGGCGCTGCCCGGGTCCCCTTGACGCCCTGCTCTACCGAACAACTGACGGTCAATGCGCCGGGCTTCATTTCGCTCCGCGGCAATCACATGCAGCCCCCCTAATTCCGACACGCCTTCTCCTAATACAATGTCCGTACCCCGACCGGCCATATTGGTCGCAATTGTGATCGCTCCTTTCCATCCGGCGCGAGCGATAATCTTCGCTTCTTGACGGTCATTAAGCGCGTTGAGGAGATTGATACTAAAGCCATCTGCGTGCAGTCGTTTTGCGATTACCTGGCTTGTGAAGACATTCCGGGTACCGATCAAAACAGGCCGACCGGTTTTGTGACACTGCGCGACTTCTTCGATAATCGCATCCACTTTCGCGTCGAATGACGGGTAGATTTTGTCCGCCATATCTTTTCGCATTAACGGCTTATTCGAAGGTATTCCAATAACGGGAAGATGGTAAGTATGCCACAATTCCGACGATGATTCCTTGGCGGTTCCGGTCATGCCGGAAAGCTTCTGATATAAACGAAAATAGCGCTGAAAACTCAGACGCGCCAAGGTCTGATCGACGGACGATAATGGGACGCCTTCTTTCGCTTCAATTGCTTGATGAAGTCCATGCCGCCACTTGCGCTGTTCCATCAATCGGCCCGTAAATTCATCGACAATCACAACCTTATTTCCGCGCACGACATACTGCTTTCCGCGCTTGAAAAACTCTCGTGCGTTAAGGGCCTGCTCTACCAATTCAAAAGGCCTCGACCCTCCACGCCAACGATCAGGAAGCAAATGGGCACGTTCTTCGATATAGGATTTTCCAAACGGGTTCAGCGATACTTCTTTATAACGTAAATCGACATTATAATGCAGGTTCTTTTTCAGGGCATTCGCGAACTTCCAAACCAACTTATAAACTTGGTGCAACGTATTGTTATTGGTCGCCGATGAGATGATCAAAGGCGTCGCCGCTTCATCGATCAGAACGCTATCCGCTTCATCTATAATAGCGGTATGGAGACCGCGCATGACCAATCCGTCGTCTGCGCGATAAGGCTCCATGTGGCGTTTCAAAAGTCGCTGAGTCGGGTGATGCACCTCGCCAAGACGCAACCGATCGCGCAGAAAATCCGCTGCTACTTCTTTACTCGTAGTGTACGTAACGTCTTTATTATAACTACGAACACGGTCCTTCGGCTCCATGCTCCCAGTAACAAATCCAACCGAAACGCCGCAAAATTCGTACAGCGGCGCGAACCACTCCGCATCGCGCTTAGCCAGGTAATCATTGACCGTTACAACATGGCATGGCTTCCCCGTCCAGCCGGCAAGAATTCCCGCCAAAGCTGCGGTCAGCGTCTTGCCTTCTCCCGTAGCCATTTCAGCTAAATATCCACGATTCAACGCCAGTGCTCCGACTAATTGAACGTTATAGGGGCGCAATCCGGTAACGCGCTGAGCCGCTTCTCGTATCGCAGCTAGAGCATCCAACAAACAGTCTTCGGTATCTTTTCCCGACCTTCTAAAACGATCTCTGAATTCCAGTATATGCTTACGTAAAGCCGGATCGGATAGAAACTTCCAATCCTCGTCGCGCTGGTCAATCGCTTCCGCTTCTTTCGTCATAAGCTTCAATAAGCTCGAACGGCGTTTGTATCGACCAATGATTCCGTCCAACAAACCATCCAATCCCGACAACGGTTCTTTAACGTGAGGGACCTGACAAGGACGATACTCTCCAACGATCGTACTCATATACCATAGCGGTTTTGCAAGAGTTGGCGAAACTTTCGAATCCACTGGCTCAACAAAGGCTCGGACGGCAAATCGAATCGAATTTTTCCTCCTCGACCATGCAACAAGCTCACCTCATCCGAAAGCGATACGCTCGCCCGTACTTCGAAAAACGGCTCTGTAGTTTTAGTGCCCGATTGGTCGCTCATATCGACCGCGACTTCGCCGCCCCCTGCCCATCCGACCGAAGCTGATGGCAGATTGCGTTGCTCTCCAGGAATAACCTTCTGCGAGGTCACTTTCAGAGTTCCTTCGGTTTGTCCGAACAGTTTAATTTCGGATCCGCTGATTTCACGGGAAAAAAGTCGAGACGCATCGTTCTGGGAAACGATCGCGGAAAAATAGAAACTCGATTGGTCCACCAATTGCCCAACCGGCGAGCCGCGCTCTAGCCAGGAACCAATTGTATCTCGAAGCCCAGGAGCCACCCATAAACCTTCGTGAGAAGCCGTTACAACGAGCGCATCTTGATACTCTCGCAATCGAGAGAGCAGTTTTCGCGTTACTTCAGCTCGGCTTTCCAGAGATTTCAAATCGGCCGTCGATTCCCGAAGGGCCCGCCGTTGCATCGCTGTCGTTTCATCAAGCTGCGCTTCAGCCGATTCGATTTTCAATTCCAAATCGCGACTCGATAGCCTTAACAAAGGCTGCCCGGCGACAACTCGTTCTCCATCCGCAATTAACATCTCTTCCACTCGGCCAGATACTTCCGCAACGACTACCGTGTGCTTTTCGACCTGCAAAACTCCCGGAGAACGGAATCGACTCGGAAACGGAATAACATCCAGAATCAGCATTAGACCGACAATGAAGCCTACCACTATCGACACTGCTCGGAAGCGGGTACGATCAAGTTTCGGACTGCTCGACAAATAGACGACCAACTTATAAATCGGCACGCAGATCCAAGCAATCCCGCAGACCAGCGCCATAATGATGCCGAGAATCAAGAAACTATCCGCTAGGAAAAGGAGGATCGAAGTGAAGATGATTATTTTATAGATCCAACTCGCGACGGCAAACACCGCCAACCAAACACCTTCCTTTCGACTGCGGGCAGGACTCGTCGACTTTTTGTAGCCAAAAGCATAATACTCGATTCCGTGCTTAATCAACCCAGAGGATCGCTGATGGAGATTGGGAATATCGAGCAGATCCGACAGTATGTAGTAACCATCGAAACGAAGCAGCGGGTTCGCATTGAATAGCACCGTAGAAACCGATGCCACGAACATCATATTGTAAGCAAGGCTGTGCAGAGTCCCCGGTCCCGTATTGACCCAAACAAATGCCGCGATCGAGGCCACGAACATTTCGACAATCATTCCTGCCGCGCCGACCAGGGCTCTTTGCCATCGGCTACGAAACGACCACGAGGCGGTCGCATCCATGTACGGAATAGGCGTAAACAACAGGAACATGACGCCCATAGTATGCACCTCTCCCCCGAAACGCCGACAAGCGAAGGCATGCCCGAATTCATGAACCGACTTGATAATGATCAAGCCCACATAGAGAAAGAGCAAGTTGCTCGGCGCCAACACTCCTTCGGCTTGGTTCTTCAATTCGCCGAAATTATCGATTACGACCTTCCCTGCTGCTCCAATGACTACTAGCAAAACGATAAAGCCAAACCAACTGAACAAGGCCTTCGCAACAGGCATCGCTCGCTTCAGAAAATTATCCGGATCGAATAACGGTATCCGTGCGAACATGATGCTCCGGAAGAACGCTTTCCGTTCCCGTTGCTTACGTTTGGTATAACGTTCGAACAAACGAACGCTATCCGGCGCTAAACTCGAATGCAAAAGATTGGCTCCGTAAAGCTGGGCCAGCAACCGAAGCACCTCTTCCTGTCCCGGCGCACTATCCGGATCGATATGAAAACACTCGTTCCACACGGAATCCACCGTGCGTTCCGTGTGAAGCCGAACAAGAAAGTCATACGCCTCCGGGCGGACGCGAAAGAACTGATTATTGAAATTGTCCTGCAAGACATACCAACGCTCACCGCGAAAAAATTGACGGCGAACGGTAACATGAGCTCTTAGACACACCCGTTGCTGGGCGATTCTAAACCAGGACTCACTATATGTTGAAGGCGTTTCGGGCATGGGCTATAACCAGAAAAACATTCTGAGGAAATCGATGGTGCGATGGAAAACAATCCAGAAAAAAGTACGATGCCCCACTTCGATTTTAGAAACGCCACCCATGCCAGGTCGCCACCAATCTTCGGGACTTATTTCCAGTTGAGACCGGACGATGAACACGTTATCATTGTCTACTGTAGTCGCCACGGGTTCGATTAAGACAACGCGAGCCGGAAATTTGTGTTTCGGCTGACTAGCGAAAGCGACCTCGATCGGAGCCCCCAGCGCAATCTCGTGGATGTCTCGTTCGCTCACCTTGCTTTCGACATACAGCTTATCCAAACGCGCGATTTTGAAAAGGATGTCTCCTTGGCGTACCGGAGCCCCCAAGCGTTTCTTCAAATCGCCTTCAATAACGAAAGCATCATACGGACTGATAATCGCAGCTTGGGACAAGTGATACCGCACCGATTCCAACTGAACTCTAGCTTGATCCGCTTGAGCCGAAAAGATCCGCATTTCCGCGAGCTCGTTTCGCGCCCTCGCTTTCTCCTCTTCCCTTATGAAGCGAGTCAAGTCCGCAGCAGCGCTCGCCTCTTCCAATAGAAAGTCTCTTGTATCTAGCGAAAGCAAACGCTGGCCTCCTTCAAATACATCTCCGACTTCCGCTTCGACATCGAATATGTAACCGTCGTAGGGAGCCGCCAAGAAGGATACGTTTTCAGTTCGAAGAAGAAACGGAGCTTCAGCTCGGTAATTCATTCCCCCGAAACATAGAACAGCGATTCCAATAGTACCCACAACAGCCAATACTTTGGTCCAAGTCTTTTCCGGTCCTACAACTTTTCCCAAGAAATCGCGAGCCGACGAGGCAAATCGTGCCCCGAACCAACGATCGCGTCGTCTCAAATCAGCGAGCCGCGGAGCGGCGACATCCGCCGTTATTCGAAGCAATCGAATCTCGTCATCCAGAAACGGTTCCGACTCGCGCTCAAACGTAAGGACCCCAACTGGTTCGGCATTTTCCCGTAGCGGAATCGAACACAGATACTTCACACCCTGCCCTTGAGAAAACTTGCCGTGATCGCGCGTGATAAGCGTTTCCCCATCCAACGGCGGATAGTAGATCTCCTCGTCCTGATCAAAGGCTTCTTCCATTGCCTTTTCGAGCTCGTTGACGACCTCCATCTTGCGCTCGAATTTTTCGGAGTGGCTGATTGCTTGGAGTCTCACATACCCCTTCTTCTCCCAACCAATCGTAACACGTTCGCATTGATGCTGTCCGGCCAGTTCATTCACGAAGGTCATGGCCATCTCGAGAAATTTGGTTTTTCCATCCAGCATCACTACAAGATCGATAACCGAAGCCGCCTGCGACGAGGCTCTCGGCGCGCGATTCGATGTCTGATAATGCTGTAAATCAGCCGGCAAGCAATTCGCCAACAAGAGGCGTTTCAATGCTTCGCTCGACTCGTTCGGCGAAGCGCCGGCGAGCAGAAAAACCGCCGCCCATTGCTCGCTAGGCCGACCCGTTTCTAAACGAATAGCCAAACCTGTGTCTCCAAAATTCCCATCCGTCGGAGGAGCGATCTCAATTATCGCATCTCCCTCTTCAATCGCAGTCTCGCACAAAGGCTCCACTCCTTTGAAAAACGAATCCATCCCGCTTGCGTTCAAATTGGCGGGCGACGACGCCACTTTACGCCAGTCAGTGTTTTCCTGCTTTCGCTTGCGAGCGACGAGCCCGTACCGAGCGGCTCCGATAGCGACCAGCGCATCCAAATAAGCCTGCCAAAACGCAGCCGGCGGTCCAGAGAATCGCCGTAGCGAACTTAGTTGCTCAAGTGCGTCCTTAAAAGAGTGTTTTTGTTCTGAATCGCCCGACATTGTCTGTTAGTTAACTACAAGTTCGAGATATCCGCCTTCGCCTGGCCGAACCGAATTACCAGTGTTGTTAAAAAGAGCTTTGATCCGAAGAAGCCCACTAGCCGAATCAACGACAGGAGAAATGAATACAATCTTTCCCTCAAGAGGTTCCATGTCGCTCTTCCCTTCCGTTTTGAAGCTAACTCGATCCTGCTTCTTGAGTCGAGCTGCCGTGACTGGGTTGATATTGGCAACGCAGTAGAACTGTCGCGTATCCACCATTCGGAGTAAAATCTGTGGAGGTTCGCAATATTCGCCTACTTCGATCGGCATATCCGTGACCATTCCCGAAAACGGTGCCTTGAGCTTTTTCTTATCCAGAGCATCTTCAGCCAGTTCCAATTCCAAAGTTGCAATCCGATAATCGCTGCGAGCTTCGTCCACTTCTTCCACGGAAATCGCGCTTGTGCTTGCAAGCAGCTTTTCCGACGTATCGAGTTTTGATTTCAGCGTATCTACCAGAACACTACGTCGATCGACATCCAGTTGCTCGGACCGAGATTCCAGCTCCAAAATAACCTCGCCTTTTCCGACAATACTTCCTTCTCCATGGTGAATTGCAAAAACAACCCCCTCGACGATCGAGCTCATTTTAACGTCGTCAACCGGCTCGGTCAGACAGCGAACACTCGCACCAATCGACGATTGCGAGATTGCGATTGATAGAGCTAAAGCTGCGACAATTCTAATCATTGAAAATATATTTAACTTCATTCGGAAAGGGGGAGTCATGAATTTCGAGCCTATCAATTAACGTACACGGGGGCGAAATGGTATACGGCGAGAACGTTGAGGCTCCCCATCGGCTTCTCTAGAGCGGTTGACGCGCGGTTGATCGCTCCGCTCAAAGCCCAACCAAGGAGCCTTAGCTCGGTCGCCTTGAAATTGAATGGGGGCGCTAGCCGGCAAACGGCTGAATTCCGGCAGGCTGTATGCCAAGCCCGTCGACTCGATTCCATTTTCATCAATCCATTCCTGCGTATTGTCTTCCAACTCCTGGAAGCCCATTTCCAAGTCTCGAAGATGTAAGAGGATTCCTGATATAAGCTGCAACTCAAGCAATCCGCGCTGAAATTGATTTTCACTACTCAGCTGCTCCAATCGCGCCGCGAAAAGCTCCTGCTCCGCTTCGAGCACGCTCCGCGAATCCATACGCCCAACATCCCGAGCCTCCATCCGCGTTTCCAATAAATTCGTTCTAAACTCGACCACCGACTCCAAACTTCTTGCCGTCTTGAAATTCGATTTAATGCGCTGCTCTGCAGTATCGCAACCCACTCGTATTTGAGTCATGACATTCGACTCTATACGTTCCGCCTGCATTAAACGAAGTCGCGTCGCCTTCAACTGATTCCGACCACGCACATCACCTGCAATCGGCATTCGAAGAACCATACCCACATTCCAAGATGGAAACCTGTTATCATTAACGTCGTCGAAAGACGTACGCCAATCGAAACCCAATCCCGTAGAACCATAACTAGCAGAAACATTCAGCTCAGGAAGTCTCTCGTTGCGAGCAAAGCCCATTCGGATAAGCTCCTGCTGCTTTTGCAATCGAACTCGCAAGAGTTCCGGATTCATCACCAGGGCAGCTTCTACACCGGCTTCATACAGCATTTCCACTTCTTGAGATACAGGAGCATTCGTCGCCACATAGCTCACATCGCTATCCCGAGGAACTTTTCCGAAGAACGAAGCCAATATATTAGAAGCTTCAATACGCTTTAAGTAAGCCTCCCGCTCGCGCGATTCACGGATTGCCAATCCCGCTTCGGCTTCAAGAACGTCCAATCGAGACCCGCGTCCTGCATCCAAGCTCGCCTTGCTATCATCTAAAAGCGTTTCCGCAACGTCTACGGATTCCGTGCTTAACTCATACTCCGCTTGAGCGTAGTACATGTTCCAATACGCCAATTCGGCCTCCGCAACGACCGTCATCAATTCGCGCCGATAATCCTGAAAAGCTATTTCCGACTGCCTCGCCGCGAGTCGCAATGAAGCCAGATTCGCCGCAAAGCCCAATCCCTTAAGGAGCGGTTGCTCCACCGAAAATCCGACAGACGTTTCAAACTCCTCGTCAATATCGAGAAATTCAGCAGGTCGAGGTACGTTATTCCGGATCTCTCTTCCGGTCATTCCCAACCGAAAACGCGTACCGATTGGAGTAGCAACTTCGATTGCAGACGAATACGTCCAATTACGCTCGAGAAATATGCTCGGATACCCGCCTTCTTCCCCTCCTTGCAAGAGACCCAAGCTTCGCTCTGCTTGAAAATTATTCGGCTGATCGCGATCCACAAACTCGGTAGAGTTCACAAACGATGGTTCAAACGTGCCCTTTTCAGCATCACGCTGGTGACGCGCCGCCTTAAACCCGAGCATTCTCCCTTGAACGGAATCATTGTATTCCACAACAAGCTGCATAAAGTCCAACATGGACAGCGATTGCCTTGTCCGATCCCCAGGTTCCGCAGCCTCAACAGTAGTTGGTCCGGCGAAATACCAAAAGACCATGGAAACACAAAATAAGAATGGCTCAGCGCGCCTGGGTCTATTCATGAGGGGGGACGGGGTTAGAATAAGGAGACTAGTTAATAATACTACGTTAACTAGGTAGGATGTCCCAAATCTTGTTAAAATTCGAGGGGGATTCGCTATTGGTTAATCAGTTCCGGTGAGGGTTCAAGTCTATTACCAGTTTTCGAAGCTCCCCCATGTGGGAGCTTCGAAGAGTTCGTCAGGGCCGCTTCGAGTTTATTCATATCGTCGCAGCCAGGTATTCGATGGAAGGTCTTTTCCGATAGAAACAGTCCACTGGCTACCCACCTGTCCGCTTGATCGGTATTGGTTCTCAAACGACAGACTCTTCCAATGTGGCGCCGTAGATTAAGGAAAGCGTTCTCGATCGCGTTGGTCGAGAGCAGCGATCGATTCAAGCTTGAGGTAACCTCCAGGGCGAAGAACGCGATAAGCTCTCCGCCTGCCTCCTTGAGGCTTTTGAGAGCTTCGTCATTCTTGTCTCGGAGAAAGACCTCGATATTGGCCAACCGCTCAAGGGCATCCTTCTTTCCTTCGCTTTTCCTCAGTCGCGTAAACAGCCTGCCGATATCGCTCCAATGCCGCTTCGATCGATTCCGATGGCAGCCACGCTGCACAATCCCTCGCAAAGATAGATCCCGTCGAGCATCACCACCAAGATGTCGAGCTCGGAGAGATCCCGTCCGAGTCCCTCGTCGATAAGAACCTTGGCCTTGGCCGCCCACAATCAGCTCACGGCGCTTTTGGAAAGCCCTTCCAGCTCGCTCTCGTGCAGCCTCTGCGCGGATCGAGTGGATACGCCGCAAAGGATCGCTCGGAAAAGCGATTGCTCCCACGCTTCGGGGTCTTTGGCCGCCTTCCAGCTCGCCAAATGCTTCTCCGCGCTGGCATCGCCTAGGGACTTGCGCACGCGAGGGCGCCGGATCGCATGCTCTTGCTCGCCCAGCTTCACCTTCGCAGGCGAAGTTCCGGCCCTGTAATAGTCCGATGCGCGATCCGGAGCGTGCTTGGAACCCCAAAGGCCTTGCACTTCCTCCTCGAAAATCTCCATCAAGGCTTCTCTCATCTTGCATTGCAGCGCCCAGCCCAGCAATGCGCCCGCTTCTTTGGAATCGGCTTGCTCCAGGCAAGCCCTGAGATCACTTGTATTAAGTCGTTTCCTATTTTTAAGGTTTGGTCGCCTCGCAGCCTGACGGATGCAAAGGCGGGAAACCACCTCTTTATTTTAACAACTTATGAGACTCTTCCCTCTCGATTCCAGTGCGTCTATTACTGTTACGGGGCCAATATAAAGTGCCTTCTTTTGGCCGTAGGCACTCGTTGTAATGATAGCGAACATGATAAATTGACCTATCGCAAAAGTTCTGTACTTCATTAGACCTATCATTTTAATAAAATTATTCTATTTAACTGGTTCGCTCGGCAGAGCTCGAATACCTCATTTTTCACAAATCCATATTGTCCGATACAAAAACCTGAAAGTAAATGGCGGAAACGTAACCTGAGTCACTCTTCTTTTACCTTCTTCTAATCAAACGCTGAGTGGAGACAAGACAGGAAGCCGCATAGCGGCTGTATCGAATTCTCTCAAACGACTTGTTCGAATTTTATAATTTGCAGTACTTTCTAAAGAGTCGGTGTAAAAATGCGATTAAATGAGCAACTGTTCACGTATTCAGTATCAAGTCTCTTGTAGTTGAGCATGGGACCACTTCCTCTACCGATAATCCCAAATCACTTAGCATTTTTCTTCGCCCAGGCCGCGTCTACTTCTTCTTTAGATTTTCCCATCGCATTGCCGGCGTGATAAATGGCCTCCAACTCAGTCTGGATTCCTTGGTCTCCTTGATCGGTCATCCAATCGTCGAGCTTCCCTTTCAGACGCGTCACGACCTTCGCATACTCCGGGTTGCCTGCAACATTGTTCATTTCCAAAGGATCTGCATTGCAATCGAAGAGTTCGAATTCCGGGCGGAAGTGATACTTCGATACAAACTCCTCGGCATGCGCATCGCCGGCAGTCGCTTTTGCAATCATCGACTGAAACGCTTCAGCTCTGGTGCAAGCATTCGTGTATTTAGCGGTTGGATTCAAATTCCAAATCAAGCGAAACCGTTCTCCGCGAACCGTTCGGATCGGATACGAATCAGTACCGTTTATGATCCCTCGAGTCGTCACCTCTCCATAAACGTAATCCTTATGACGCGTTGCGTCGCCCTTCAGAACCGGTATCAGGCTTTTCCCATCTAAGACCGAAGCTGGCGTTCCTCCTGCCGCC
>JBNMOQ010000140.1:0-12883 GCA_051275055.1 Candidatus Pelagisphaera sp. | reverse complement strand
AGTCTCGGATCGGCAAATCCGATCCATAGAGAATTCGATTCGATCCTAGATTCTCGACCGCATGTTCGACAATTCCTGCTTCAGGAGAAGCACCCGAAGTATCGATCCAAAGATTGTCGATTCCACGCGCAGCCAAAACACCTCGAAAACCGCAACCTGTCAAATGAGCCATAATAACGCGCGTATTCGGAAAACGCTTCGCAAGAAGGCAAGTATCCTCCGGATCTGAATGCATCGACCGCAGACGAATTTTGGTCTGACTCCAAGTATGCTGCAAAACGGGAACGTCATACGCTTCCGCAGCCTGCATCACTGGCTTCATACAAGCTTCCGCAGCATTGTTAGCGATTTCTAACTTCAACCCGCGAAAGCCTAATTCGCCGACACATCGATCGACTTCCGCCCTCACCGCTCGTTCGCCGAGCTTCGGATTCAGATAGCAAAATCCAAAGAAAAAATCCGGAGCCCAGGAAACAATCCGTGCAGTTTCGTCATTGATCGCTCGAATCTGTTTTCCATTTGGCCTAGGTCCATCGACCAGGACGTCGCCTAAAGACACCATACGCTCGATTCCGAAACTGCGCGACCGTTTAACCAAGCGGTTCACTTCCGAGCGCAGCCTCCCGTCTTTCATGAAAACAGGATGCGTGTGGATATCGATTATAGGGCGTGAGTAGGCGAGTTCTATGGTGTCAAGGGGTTAGGGATTAAAATGCATACCGCAATCAGTGAAGATCGTGTACGATCAATACGATAACCCAACAACAATAGAAATTTCAAACATCGGTAAGCAACCTGCCTACTTACCGTAAACCGAACTGATTTTGCCACCCTTATCAAAGCAAGAAGCTTGCGAGTAGTCTCAAAGGTATCTACTTCTTTTTCCACGAATATATGCGCATTACAAAAAACAAATACTCCATGGTTCTTGGATTGCTCCTTTGCATCCAAGCATTTGCCGCCACCGCAATTGCAGCAGCCACTCCCGAAGCAGTTCTTTCCAAACTCGGCATAGAGCTCCCAGTTCCCGCCAAATCAATCGCCAACTACGTTGGAGCGACTCGAACAGGAAACCTGATCTTCCTCTCCGGCCATATACCACGCCGCTCCGACGGCTCGCTCGTCATTGGCAAACTCGGCGACACTCTTTCCGAAAAAGAAGGTTACGAAGCGGCCCGCCTTTCGGCGATAGGACTCCTCGCAACGCTCAAAGCCGAAATCGGCGACCTCTCTAAAGTAAAACGTATCATCAAGGTATTCGGAATGGTAAACGCAAAAGACGATTACACCGATCACTCGAAAGTCATCAATGGCTGCTCGAATTTACTGGTCGAAGTTTTCGGCGATAAAGGCCGTCACGCACGAGCCGCTTGCGGATTCAGTTCGCTTCCCCTCGGCTCTGCCGTGGAAATCGAAATGATCGTCGAAGTCGAATAGAAGAATCAAAAAGACGGTAGGGCCGGCGCTTGCGCCGTGCCGAGTATTTGAAGATTCAAGGATAAGGTGCCATACCAATTAGCACTTCCTAAACGCTCTTAACAATTTTCGCAACCGCATCGGCAACCCGATCGCATTCGTTCTTCGAATTGAAAATGTGCGTTGAAACGCGAACCGCATTCAGACCGCGTTCCGTCACCTGGCGACAACGCATCCGATACTCACGCATCAATCCGTTCGATAGCGTATCGTAGGGTACCTTCGAACTCGCAAAAGTCGTAATCGATCGCCTCATTGTGGGATCAGATGGCGTAAGTATACGAACGCTATCAATCTCCAATAGTCTGGATTGCAAATAAGTCGCCAGTCCCGAGCCGTACGCTTCGATCCTTTCCAGACCGATCGATTTTTGAATTTCCATCGCTACCCGCAAGCCTTCGACTAGCTCCGTGTTGCGCGTTCCATACTCATGCCTTCGAGCGTTTGGATGATAGGTTATGCTGCCAGGCAACTCGTATTCCGATCCCGAATGCCCGCCAAGATGGCTGCAATCCACTTCGTCCATTCGGTCCTTCGCAATAAAAAGAATTCCAGTCCCTCGTGGTCCGCCCATCCACTTATGACCGCTCGTCGCATATGAATCGCAACCAATGGCCCGCAAGTCGACAGGGATCATTCCAGCGGTCTGAGCACCATCGACATGAAACCAGATTCCGCGTTCGCGGGCGAGTGATGCGATTGCTTTTACGTCAAATAATATCCCCGTTGGAGCCGTAATGTGACTCACTTGAATTACGCGCGTACGAGAAGTAATCAGTTTTCGAATTCGCTCTACAGAACCTTCCATCGTTTCCGGATCCGGATCGAATACTTTCACATCAATCCCATCTAACTTCTGGCGATTTAACCAAGGGAAAGAGCCGCCCGGATGCGCGTGCGACTCAAAGATAACTTCGTCGCCCTTCTCCAATCTCAATCCCGATGCGATAATCGAATTCGATTCCGTCGCATTGCGGGTGAAGCAAAGTTCATCCGTATCCGCGCCTAAATAATCAGCCGCGACAACTCGAGTTTGATCCATTATCGAATGTCCCGTTTCCGAAATATTCTGCAATTCCTTCGATTTCGATTCAACCGCTTTCAAAACTTGCGAAGGAGCTGGACCAAGGCCTCCACAATTCAAATACACACGATCCGTATCCAAAACATAGCCTCGCCTAACCTCTGCCCAAAAACTCGACGGAGTTACCGAATCGTAATCAGGAAGCACGTTTGATCCCGATTGTTTTTTCCTGCACCCGGGGGCAAGCAGAGCCGAAGCCCCCAAACCCATCGTGCCTATGAAATTCTTTCTGTTCATACCAATCAATCTATCCTCAAATATTCGATCAATGCGAGGATCGACTGGCACGCAATTCTATTGCGAGACCATCGAATTCGTATCCTTCTTTTCGGGAACGACACTGTACTTCCCTTCGAACTCAGCATATTCGCCGACCTCCCGGTCACGTGGTAAGATAGCCCAAGGAGCCCCGACTTCCGCCAAAGAAAGCCGTTCGTAATAAGACCTCAAGGCGTAATACTCTAAATCTTCTATGACATCGAAGACCTCACCCGCATCATCCGTCACCCTCTGCGTGTATCGATTTGGAATGTCGTGAATCGGGCAGATATCATGCACTGCATTCACCCACTTGCAGGTACCTTTCGCTAATTCGGTCGTGCAAATGCGAGCAGGTCCCCCTCCCACATGATCCGTCATCGCGTCGAACATAATGTCCCGCAGTTTTAACTGATCAGGCGTTCGAAACGATTGAGTCTCCTCACCAATGTAAAACGTGTGCGTACCGCAAAAACGCCAGCGAAAAGTTCCCTTCGAACCGGTAATTACAATTTCCGGATCCATCCGGTGCATAGAACCATGCGTCAATAGAATAGCCGCTTCTACGCCATTCCCCATAGTTCCAACCGTACGAACCGTATCGAAACTTTCGACGGGTTTCGAACGATACAATTCCGCCGACACATGCTTCAACTCAGCTCTGTCTTCCAAGCGTTCGCCCAGCCAAAACAAAATCAGATTAACCATGTGCGAAAGCCCATTGTGCAATGGGGAATCTAGTATCCAAGATTCCCCGTCATGCAAATGACCGCTCCATTCATTTCGATGATAGTAGCTCTGAGCTCGCGGCCAAATCCCAACGCAATCAACACGTTTAACATCTCCGATATCACCATCGAGCAAACGCTTTTTTATGTCCCATGTTTCTGGGAGATAAGTGTGTTGAAATCCTACGCCTACAACGATACCCGACTCACGTTCGGCCGCTTGAATAGCTGCCACATCTTGCAAACTCGGAGCCAGCGGTTTTTCCACCAAAACCTGAAGTCCTAATTTCAAACACTCGATAGTCATCCGAGTATGGCTTCCAATTCCAGTCGGAATACAAACCCAATCTAATGAATGCTTTTCTCCCTCCAACATGGATCGGTAATCACTATAGATAGGTACACCTAGCTCCTTGAGCGTCGCAACCTGATCGACCGCCTCTTCTGGGTTTATGATCGTAACGGCAGCCCACTTCGCACGGCCATCCGCGACCAAAGCGCTCAGGCATTCATAGTAAGCATGCGCATAACCCGTCACCCCAATTAGGCCAACCCGAAACGGACGTTCGGGCCTAATAGGCGTCGGAATAGAAATATCGGATGTCATAATAGTAAGCCCTAAGGCTACTGAAAAGGGGCAATGAAAATTGGTTTAAATAGATCTCGAATGCCCAAGCAAACGGGCGATCATACTCTTAGAATGCGAACAATAGGCTGCCTATATTGATTCGTCATCAAAAAGCTCTTTTTCCGGTAAAGCGGAGAAGACCGAACAATACACCAAAGGGCAGCGACAAACCACATAACTACTAGTCTAACAGTAAGAAACAGAAGAAATTCGAGTCCACAAAACCTCGAAAACCATATTTGGCGAGGTACGAGCCATCCTAATTTTACTCCGCCCAGCGGACTTATCCTAGCGAAGCCATGACTTAAACGGCCTGAAGACCACGCCGCGCTGCGACGTAGCTAATCGAGAAACTCGGGAAACTCGAGAAACTCGGGTGGATTCTGCGGTAGCAGTCCAACGCCCGTCAAGCCGGACAGAAATCCTGTAAATGAATCGCTTCAGCCGCAAACAACGTCGCCTCTTCATACGACTTCGCATTCGCCGCGAAAACCGAATCCCGCATCTCTTCCCTATTCCTCGCTCCAGAAAGAGCCAGCGAAACGCCCGCTTGATCTAAAACCCATCGATAGGCCGCTTGCGGCAAAGACTCGATTTCACCTGAAACCAAATGCGTTTTCAGAGATTCCGCGTAGTCGACTCGCTCCGAAATTTCCTCCCTCGAGTATCGAGAATTAAGACTCCCTTCTGGGAAAACCGTGTCTTTCCGGATCCCTCCACTAAGAAATCCATTCGCCATGCACTCCCGAGCAACCACTCCACAATCAAGCTCCAACGCTGTCTTAATAAGCGGTCGCGTCTCCCGATTAAAAGGGCTCAAAACCACCTGAATCGCATCAATTCGACGGTCCTGCATCCATTGAGCAGACAGGTCTCGAGTATCCTCATACATCGAAACCGAATGCCCCAAAAACCGGATTTTCCCTTCCGACTTCAAACCATCCAGTTCCTCCCAAACATCGTCGTCAATCTCATCCGGACCAAAAGGCGAATGGAAAAAGAACAAATCGATCCGATCAGTCCCTAAGCGGCTCAAGCTAGCTTCGCAAGATTCCCTAGCCTCCGCAGCATTGAAACGACCAGGCATAACGTTTCGAGCTGTACGGCCAAATTTCGTTGAAATAATAGCCTCGTCTCGACGGGCTCCCAAACCTTTCCCCAAAACGGATTCCGCAATACCATCTACAGTTTTGCTCCCGTACAGTGGCGCCGTATCGAAGAAATTGATTCCGCTATCAAGCGACTCTCCGACCAACCGTGTTGCATCGTCATTCTCAACATCACCATAGACGCTGCTCCCCAACGCCCAGGTCCCCAGACCAATTTCAGAACAATCCAATCCTGTTTTTCCAAGTAATCGTTTTTTCATTACACTTATACAACTTCGCCCAACAAGGCCTTCACTTTCGGTACCGCATTCTCTAGAACGACTTTCAACTGTTGTTCTCCTCGCTCGACCGAAGCCTCGCGCGGATCATCGCCCATAACTCCATCTCCATCCAATGTCAGCGGTCGATCCGGCAACGCATCAAGATCAATGCTACTCGGGTCGAAGAACATTTGAAACGATGTTTCGGTCGCTCCCGCGTGATCCCCCACGTATTGACCGCCCAGAAATTGATTATCCGCCCAAACCAAAAATCGCGTATCTTTCGCCACTTCACGAGCTCGTCGAGCACCCTCTTCCAAGGCATCGAGTTGCTCTGGAGGATAGTGACCCGTAAACAGAATCACTACTTTGAATTTTTCATCCGCTAATTGAATACAAATCTCCTCTGCAACACGAGCCGCCAAATCTGCCGACGTATCGACCGAGTGAGCAAAGCCCTTGTACGGCTTTATCGTATTCACGCCCAAGGGAATTGCCGGAAGCACTACTCCGCCAGTCTGCTCCACGATCGCCAAACAGATCCCTTCGGCCTTAGTCGAATCGAGACCAATCGGAGCATGCAGACAGTGCCACTCCAATGCTCCCCAAGGAATAAATGCAATCGGAGCGCGCTCGCGTATAGCGTCAATTTGAGTTGGACGAAGGTCCCCGTAGCGACCCCATGTGGGAGTTGCCGGAGAAGCTGAAGATAAATCGGTAGGCATTAGTGGAGGTCAATACGGAGAATCAATACGAATGGGAGATGAATATCAAACTCACCCATAAACGAAAACCATCTCCATGAATACCGTAAACTCTACTTGATCCCTACAAGCACCAAGATTTCTTCGCCGGTAAAGCGATCTTCCGCACTCAAACTATGCGGCGTTTGCCCTCCATGGGTTTTCGAAAGCTCTTCAAATCGGCTCTTAGTATTTTCAACAAAGGCATCAACCGATCCTTCCACATTAAAAAGCCTCATAATCTCTGGAAGCCAACGGTGACCATAACGGACATGCTGCTGCTCGTCATTTCGATCAAACGCTAAAAGCGTATCCGCTTCGAAATCATTGAGCTCTCTAATCTTATCCATGATCTGAGCCTTCGTCCCAAAACTCCCTGCTTCGAATTCCATCGTCATCATCGCGTATCGCTCCGGTGGAGACATATGCACAAGAATATTATAGAGATCCAGGGAGTGCTCAAGCCGAGTGAGGTCAACTCCTAGCTTAGGCAATTGACGATACCCAAATGCACTGTGCCTTGACTCATCCCACAAGTGACGAGCTAGATCGTAATGCAAGTCAAACGGAGCCGCAGCGGTTTCATAAAAAACAGTCGCCAGATAATCGACCGCGTCCAACTCCATCATTAGCCAGACGTAGACCATAACTCGCAATACGCGAGCATCGGTATCCGGATCCTCTAACCAACTCCGGACAATTGGAAATTGTTCAGGATCATACCCATACGCAGAAGAACAAATAGGGTAATCGCCACGATTGCACGTATTCAAATGCTTGTAAGGAACCTTACTACTAATCCACACGAAATCATTCGGAACGGCGATAGATTCCCGCTCTCCCAGCCACCCGCCTATAGCGCTCAAAGCAATTGAAAGATGCTGCGTCCATTCCTCGCCTTCGACGCCTTCAATATATTTCGCTATCTCCTCCGAGTGACGTTTTTCATCAAGAATGAACTCCTCCACCAATTTCCGAGAAGGCCAATCCGCCAAATGATGCGTCGCTTCCAAGTAATGACGATACGCTGCCAGCAGAGCTGGTTTCAAAACCCGATAGAATCCGGCGAGCGCGACAAGCGGATCGTCCGCTCGGATAGCTTCCTCGAAAATCGCGCAATAGGACTCTCTTACTGATTCGTCCTTTCCAAAACCGCTCAGCTCTCGTCCGCGTTCGCGAAGAAATCGCGCATGCCCAGCGGACTCCCAAACGTGCTGGCAAATCAGATACTTCAATTCGATATCGCCTACTCGATAAATGAGGGTTGTCGCCGTTCGAATGAACTCGCGCTCGATCTCGAACAACATGCGTTGAAGCTGCGCCATTTCTTTAACAGCGGCCATTCGGCCACCAGTGGGCGCCTTAGCGCCTGGGATAGTTGAAAGTGTCATATTTCGATTTTTATAAATGGTATCCAGAATCAGCAGACTCGTCCATTTTTGGCAGCCTTAGAATGTCCCGGAGGATTTTCGCCGATCCAACGTTCATCGATCGGCTCACTCGCCTTCTGGTAACGACTGTCGCTGGAAATACGGAATTGGTTTCCCGAACAATTGTCGACGGCGGCATGCACCATGAACATACCGAATGTCAGAAAATCTCCAGCCTCGAACTCAGTTGTCAGCCAACGGCCGCCAAATTTATTACGCACGACCGGCGGGTTATGCGACAAGGTACCAGTAAACGTCCAACCGCCCTCATCCGCCCGTTTCTTTTGCGCAGGTTTGTTTTCGCAATAAGCGTCGACGTCGCGATAAACATAATTCTTCAGCAGATCCATTCGTTTATGCGACCCTTCTAGAATCATGAGTCCGCCGAGATCGAAGGGGATGTCGCCATAAGGAAGCCAACAGGACATATGCCGATCGGTTCCTCGGCCCATGTAAGGTAAATCTGAATGCGGATTCGTTCCCTTTCCCGGTCCCATCGCACGCAGCCAGGTGAAATCGTAATGGCGAATTGGTTCATCGTAAAACCGGCGATAGAAATCCAAGAGACGCCCCGAATAGAGAAGCGATTGTACCGAGTCGCAACGATCTGCAACCTCAGGCATGAACTGCAACGTGGCTACATCTGGTTTGCAAATTGCATCATCCAACGAAAACGCCGGATCAAGAACATCCATTTCAGCCATTTCCGATAAGATACTTCTTCGGGCATCGAGGACTTTATCGCGGTCCAAATAACCCTTCATGAACAAGTAGCCATCCTCTTCGAGACGCCGGCGCAATTCCGGCATATCGTCCGCAACGTCCGCAGAACTGCGCAAACGACCAATTTTGCGATCGTCGCCATCAAGGGCATGGCCATAAGAAACTAACGGAGGTAATTCAGTCTGAGCGCTCATATCACTAAAGAAATTCAAATAGAGAGCCTCTACTATACATTAGAAATTATTCAAAAAAAATGGTTGAAATGGGAATAAACATGTAGATTTTGGTAATCATGCCTCGTCCTAATAGAATTCAGTCCACTTCCTGGCTAAATACTCCAATCAAGTCGGATACAGGCACTCTATTACTCGCGGGAAACCTCCTCGGAAATTTTGGGATAAATCCGCAAACAATGCGTATTTTGGGAAAATACGCCTTAATCCTCATTCACAGCGGAAACTGCTACTACGCGGATGGAAATGGCATCAATCGAGAGCTAGAAACAGGAGACCTCGTTCTCATTTTTCCAGAAATCCCACATGCCTATGGGCCATTGGCCGAAGGCGACTGGAAACACTCCTACGTCGTATTCGAAGGCCCTCAATTCGACCTCTTCCGCAAAACGGGCATTATCGATCAAAGCGACCCTATTTGGCACCTCGAGCCGGTCGATTATTGGAAACGGCGATTCCAAGAAATCTTTCCGCAAAACCCACGAACGAGCAAAAGCGCCGCGAATCGAACGGTCGCCCAATTCTCCTACCTCATCGCCGACATGTCAGCGACGCATACCGAAGCCTCCCGAACGTCCGAGGATGCCTGGCTCGAAGAGAGCATGCACCTCCTCTCCGGTCCAACTGACGCCGTTTGGCTCGAACCTCAAACCGTAGCTCAACGCGTAGGGCTCAGCTACGAGAATTTCCGCAAACAATTCGCCAGGCGCTCCGGCGACTCGCCCGCTCAATTTCAAAAACGACGCCGCATTGAACACGCTTGCGCGGCCATCTACCAAAATTCCCATTCGTTCAAAGAACTCGCCGATGAACTAGGGTTCTGCGACGTATTTCACTTCTCAAAAGTCTTTCGGCAAATAACTGGAGATACCCCTTCCGCATTCCGAAAAAAAGCCCAAGGCTCGCCGGCAAAGCAAAACTAATCCCGTAGGGCTGTCGCTTGCGACACGCCGCGTAGTTCAGGACTGATATTCTATCGCGGTACGGCGCAAGCGCCGACCCTACTCAGAAGCGGATACCAGCGTTTTGGTAGACAAATAAGCGTTGGACACTTCAACGATCGTAGACCCTGACGTAACAATATTCCCACGACCGGAATCTTCGTTTCCTACAAACGTAGAATTCAAAACACGCGTTCCGCTCGACTGCGCATCATCAACCGAAGCCATAAAAACACCGCCTCGATTTTCCTCGAATTGACACGCTTCGAATTCCGCTTCGTGCACGCCAAAGTTCTCTAAATCGTGAGCCAAAAAAACGGCCCAATCCGACGACTCCAAAAACGTGCAATCAAGAAACCGCAATCCCTTGGTGTTCCTCGCAAATACACCTACGTCGCCGTTCGCTTCAACTAGGCAACGAGTAAAAGCCAAATCCACTAAATCGTTATCCAAACTGATTCCCGCGAATTGATTGTCTCGCATAATGCAGTCAGTCGTTGAAATGCCAATACTATCGTAGTACGCGACCCCGTCGAAGAAGTTCTTCTCGAACAGCGAATCAGTCACAACGACATTCGAAGACTTCCAACTGATCACTAAACCACCCGAGCGATTGTTTCGAGCAACCACAGAATCGATTTCCAAATTCCTAACGCCGCGCGCATCAATACCATTATTCCTGATCCAAGGCTTTTCCCGATTGAGCTCGGATTCCTGATAGTCCTTGCTCCCATCAACGATGATTCCAGATATCCTAATATTTTCAATAATGTCAGCGCTGTCCACCCATTCCTTTTGCGTGCCAATCGCTACCACCGGCTGATTCACACCCGCAGCAAGGAGAAACATCGTTTCGGGTTCTCCAATAATCGAAACATTAGATCGATTGATCCGAAACGACTCTTCGAGTTCATAAAAGCCAGGAGCGATCTTTATCGTAATCAAACCAGACCCTCCCGCTCCGTTACTCCCCACCAGCTCCTGAACAATTGCTAAATCTTCGATATTCGAAACGCTTACTATCTCATCTCCAAAAACAACATCTTGAGGCACAACATAAGCCGAAAAAGCGAACGCCAAAATCGATATGTATTTATAAAATGGATTCACTAGAACAAAAATTGAGGTTAAGGCTGCAAGACCGAAATAGGCGAAAAGAGATCGACGGTCTCGCCAATGGCTTGAAATCTGGTTTTACAAAATAATAACAAATCGCCCGATTAAGATCTATCGGTAAAACCCTGACGTATCCGTCGTATAATCCAATGGAGTCCGATACCTTTGGACTTCGGGCATTCCAGAAGCCACGTCTTGCTTTACCATAATCCAATCCTAACAATGGAGTGCTCTCAAAAACTCCCCTAATAATCGAAAATGAAAAAGAAATCCCTCGCCCCAAGTCCCAAACTAAAGCTTTGCACCGCCCAATGGACGCTCACTAATCATCCATCCGCCGACAAAGAATGGTCGATAGACCGCAAAATCAAAGCCGCCAAAGACGCTGGCTTCGTTGGGATTAGTGCCGGCGCCGCCCCAGAAGTCGTCGAAGCATGTTCCAAGCACGGGATTAAGCTAATCGGCATGACTGACATCGGCAGCGTTGGTGAAGTTGAAGCCAAGCTTGATCGTTTCAAAGGCTCGAGCGCCACCCACGTAAACGTGCAGCTATGCGATCACGATACAGCGATTCCCAAGGCTGTCACAATTGCCAGAAAAGCAATTGTCTATGGCGAATCGATTGGTCTGAAACCCGCTATCGAATGGCACCGCGACACGTGCACGGAAACTCCTGAAAAAGGCCTCGCATTGATTGATCAATACAAACGTCGTTACGGTGATACCCTTCGCGTCAATTTCGACTACTCTCATCCGGCGATCGTAAAACATCTCCACCCAGGTAATTTCTGGAGTCGCCTTGCTGAATACCGAGTCGACTTATTCAAAAGCAGCGAACTCATCCACTTTCGCACATTCACTGGCTCTCATTGCCAAACGCCGATCACCAACGGAAGAGGAAAACTCGACTTAGATTTCATAGCCTGGCGCGACCATTTTCTAAAACCCGCGCTCTCGGCCTGGCTCGAAAGCGCTAAACCTGGCCAAACCCTATGGGCAGTCGTAGAGCTCGGCCCAAAAGGATCCGGCTACGCGCTCGATTGTTTTCCAAACGTTTGGAAAGACGCCATCGTCGCTCGAGAAGAAATCGAGAAAGTCTGGCGATCGCTCATGAGGAAACGGAAGCGCTAAACGCCGCTCAATGATTAACCGTTTAAATTACAACGTTGTAATTTAAACGGTCCCCAAGGGCTCGGCCCCAATTTCGTGCTAATCGGTTGATCCTACTCGCTTCCTTTTCGGCCAGGGAATGTCAGTTCCGCAATTCCGGACTTATCTAATTCTCCAATACCGAGATCGATCATTTTTTGGTATTGATCGAAGGTCGCTTGAGCCAATGGCAGATTGAGCGACTGCGTTTCGGCCAACCCTAAAGCGATGCCGCTATCTTTGGCTGCATGAGCTCCAGAAAAATAGCATTCATGATCACGATCAATCATGTCATCGGAATCCGTCTCGAGAACACGTGAATTCGCGCCGGTCTCTGAAAACACCGAGCATAGCATTCTCAGGTCCAAGCCCAATGCTTGCCCGAGACCCAATCCTTCAGCCAAAGCGCCAGTATTAATATTCATCACCATATTAACCAGCGCCTTCACTTCTGCAGCTTTACCGGACTCGCCGATATAGAGCAGCTTTTTACTCAGGTCATCCAAGAGCGGCTTAATTTGATCGAAGGCTTCCTTCTTGCCTCCAATCATCAAATACAATTCTCCATTGCGGGCCTGGGGAATACTCGATGCCATGCAGGCCTCTAGCGACGAAGCTCCACGTTTTTCCGCTTCCGCATCAATCTTGCGATGAACATCAGGCGTAACCGTAGCGCAATTTACGAAAACCTTTCCAGCCGCATTTTCGAAGAGATTATCGTCTCCATAGAAAATCGCGTCCATTGCTCGATCATCCGTAACCACCGTCAGGATGATATCCGATCCAGCGGTCAAGGCCTTCAATGACGGAGCGACGGTTGCCCCAATCTCCTCGGCCAATGCATTTGCCAGGTCGGTCGACCTATCGATGACTTGCGACACCGTGTATCCACAATCCTTCATACGACGAGCCATGTTAGCGCCCATCCGACCTAGCCCTACAACACCGATGCGTTTATCTTTCATAGCGATTGATAATCCTGATGCGCCAATACTTGTCAAAGCG